>NZ_JBFTMD010000020.1:0-86273 GCF_056396785.1 Bacillus sp. 05T21
GGGAGTTATTTGGTTCGTTTGAAGATAATCTCCAAAGAACTCGTGTATCCTGCCATTGTTAGAGTAAGGACTTGAACAAATTCCCAACCATCTTCAGCATGTTCGGTAATAATACGTTTATAATCTTCTTTAGGTTGCCCTTTCCATCCATCAATTTCGACTTTCACGAATTTGTAATCGTACATATTCTTTCCCCCTTTTCCTAATTGTACCATTTAGAAGAAGCGATGTATTGTACCTTTTTGACTGTATACTCTATACATGTGAGGCTGACATAACGTAACATTATCGATAGCAAGGAAAAAGAAGAACCCTGCTCTCACAAGGGAACCCTCTTTTTTAGTTCTATGAATCTATACATTTTTTTATACATTCCTATCTTGGCACGGTTTTAGGACTCTTGTTTGTTACTAGATTAGCCAAAAAACTGTATAAAATCTTGCATGCTCTTAGCGTGGGGGTTTTCCAAAATACTGGAATCTCCCAATATGTGCTTTCTTATGGATATTTCTTGAACCCTCATTAAAACACTCTCCCGTCCTTTGTCTATCTTTAAAGGTAACTCTGCTTGTTTATTTAAAGTCCTTGCAACGAGGCATTGTACTTCTCCTAAGGCCAAACAAATGTTTTAGATTACATTCCTATATCAAAATGAACATTCAATCTTTATTCAGTTTGTAAATAAAAAAGGATAATCAGCCCCATAATGGACTAACTATCCTATAAATTATTATCTAAACTTAATAAAACTAGAACTTCTTTTCCTATGTATCATTATTTTGTTATCTCACCAAACTGCGCTCTCGTCACTTTCGCTAAGTCATCCACTTTCAGCTCGATTTGTGTACCAATTTTCCCACCGCTTACTATGATCGTTTCAAGCGATTGCGCACTCTCATCAATGCATGTTGAAAATAACTTCTTCATCCCGACTGGTGAACAACCGCCGCGAATATACCCTGACACTTTCGTAATATCTTTTACTGGAATCATTTCAATTTTCTTTTCACTTACTGCTTTTGCAGCTGCTTTTAAATTTAGTTCCTCATCTACTGGAATGATAAAAACGTGATAATTTTTACTATTCCCTTGAGCGACTAACGTTTTATATACTTCTCTCACTTCTCGTCCAATTTTCTCGGCAACTGATACGCCATCAATTTTCCCATCTTCCGGATCATATGACATCATCGAATATTCAATTTTTTCTTTATCTAATATTCGCATCGCATTAGTTTTATCTTTTTTCATATCGGCCTCCTTAAAAGGTTATTTCATATTATTAAGTTTTATTATATTATACACCCTTTTCCATTCCTCCTACATAACTTCACGTATATTTCAAAACTAAAAATATTGATAATTCAAAAATCATCTGATATAATTTGGAAAAACTTATGTTAAGGAGAGATTTGTCATGCGAAATTTTAATACTTCTTTCCAACTTCATCATCATACGTAACGCCGTGTATCCGAAGAAAAATTTTTCTTCGTGGGTACAGGGCTTTTCCTGTTGACCCACGAAGCGTTCATAAAGCTATGTGGGTATTTTTATACCTGCATAGCTTTTTTTAATTTAAAAAGGAGTGATTACAATGGAAATGAAAAATGTAAAAGGAACGAAAGACTATTTACCAGAGGAACAAGTACTACGAAATAAAATTAAAAGAGCTTGTGAAGATACGTTTGAACGTTATGGCTGTAAACCGTTAGAGACACCAACATTAAATATGTATGAGCTTATGTCTTACAAATACGGTGGTGGCGATGAAATTTTAAAAGAAATATATACACTTAAGGATCAAGGAAAACGCGATCTTGCCTTACGTTACGATTTAACAATCCCATTCGCAAAAGTCGTGGCAATGAATCCGAACATCCGCCTTCCTTTTAAACGTTATGAAATTGGGAAAGTATTTCGAGATGGGCCAATTAAACAAGGAAGATTCCGTGAGTTCATTCAATGTGACGTTGATATAGTCGGTGTAGAATCAGTCATGGCGGAAGCTGAGCTCATGAGCATGGCATTTGAACTATTCCGAACGTTAAACTTAGAAGTAACAATTCAATATAATAACCGAAAATTATTAAACGGTATTCTCCAGTCTATTAACATCCCTACCGAATTAACGAGTGACGTAATTTTATCATTGGATAAAATCGAAAAGATTGGGATTGATGGTGTACGAAAAGATGTATTGGAGCGCGGGATTACTGTAGAAATGGCCGATACAATATGTAATACTGTTTTATCTTGCCTAAAGCTCACTATTGCCGACTTTAAAGACACTTTCAATAATACACTTGTCGCCGATGGAGTAGAGGAACTACAACAACTACAGCAATATTTAAGCGCCCTCGGAATAAATGAAAATACGATATTCAATCCGTTTTTAGCAAGAGGACTCACGATGTATACAGGTACCGTCTATGAAATCTTTCTAAAAGACGCTAGCATTACATCTAGCATCGGTAGCGGTGGTCGATACGATAATATTATTGGAGCATTCCGTGGTGATAATATGAACTATCCGACTGTAGGGATTTCATTCGGATTAGACGTTATTTATACAGCACTATCACAGAAAGAAACCATATCATCTACAGCGGATTTATTTATCATCCCACTCGGGACAGAATTACAATGCTTACAAATTGCCCAGCAATTACGTTCTACTACTTCCTTAAAAATCGAACTTGAACTAGCCGGACGTAAATTGAAACGTGCCCTTAATTATGCTAATAAAGAAAATATCCCGTATGTGTTAATAATTGGTGAAGAGGAACTATCTACAGAAACAGTTGTATTGCGTAATATGAAGGAAGGTACTGAAGTGAAGATTCCCCTCTCTTCTTTGGAAAATAACACATTTAATAACTATATATAATAAGTGCCACCCTCATTTGGGTGGTTTTTCTAGTGCACAAATAAAGAACTATTCAGTTTACATAATATTATTATAGAATTCTATAAATGTGAATCACAAAAAACAGATCCATTCACCCACTATATTTGGTAACATATTCATACGTACATATTATTTCGGAGGAATTAACTTTGAGGGCAGTCGTAAAAGCATTGAAGTGGACTACAGGTATCTCCCACCTTTTATTAATTCCTTGTTATTTATTTCAAGGACTAGTTGACTTATACGGGATACCACTACTTATAGTAATTACTTTACATATCATTACAATTTTATTAGCTAAAAAGGAAGGCATGAAAACCTATGCTAATTATATAGGAATCCTCACTATTCTAGTTGCTTTCTTTCCCTATATACAAATCGCTATATATATTATAGCATCGATTTTCCTTCTATTAGATGCGGCTTCCGTGAACACAAAAGAATTTTATGATTAAAACAGAAATTATAGAAATATTTTTCAACCATATAAAAAAAAGAGGGCAAATATGCATCTCCCTCTTTTTGTCTAACTCTTTTTATTATTATTCTTGTTCTTGCTCGTCCATAATCTTCTCGAACGCCGCAGATACTTTTTCAAATTCCTCGTCATTCTCTATGTATGAGAATTCATTATCTTCTTCTATTTTTAAAAAGAAGATATCAATGTCTTCCTCAGTTTCTGTTTGAATGTCTTCTACAAAGGCAACCGCAATGTATTCTGCACCTTCGACATCCATCGCTCCAAGCACTTCAACTTCCTGTTCTTCATTATTCTCATCGGTAAGACTAAAAATTTCGCCTACTTCAATTGCTTCCATATTCATTCTCCTCCTATCATACTCTAAAAAATAAAACGTTCAAATTGCACACTTACTAACATATCTTTCCATAAAAAAGTTGAATTCATACAGAAAGAACAACAAATTCTTGCTGATTCAGCAAAAGTATTCAACTATAAGGATATCATTTATGAATAGGAATGAACATATTTTAAATGAGATAATTGGATTAATTAATTTAAAATCCTTCTTTAGATTTCCGAAAGACCTCCATGTCCCATAATGATTCTTTCATATAGGCAGATGGAATGCCACCTTTCAATCTGTAAGTAAATACTAAAATAGCACCTCCTATCCTGATTCCTTTCCGTACGTTTTTAGGATGAGAGATACATCCTTCTATATAAACTAAAGAGACTTATGCAGCAATTCCAATACATCTTTCATCGCAAAAGGACCGTCTTTTTTTACATGCTCAGCGAATTCCGAAACGAGACGTAACGTTTTCACACTTTCGATTGGATGCTCCCCTGACGCACTTTCAGCAGAAAGCATAACAGCATTCGTCCCGTCCAGTACAGCTTGAAATACATCCGTCACCTCAGCTCTTGTAGGAATAGAATGATCTACCATAGATTGAAGCATTTGTGTCGCTGTAATGACATATGTATTCGTTCGATTACATTCACGAATCATCATTTTTTGCAAAAGCGGAATAAATTGATACGGTACTTCCACACCTAAATCTCCCCTTGCGATCATAATGCCATCCGCTTCTTTGCATATGTCTTGAAAATTCTCGATTGCTTCCATCGTTTCTATTTTTGCAATTAAATTAGGAGATGTTTCTTTATGTTCATGTATAAAACTTCGTATTTCCTTTATATGACTAGGTTTTCGAACGAAAGAACACGCAATAAAATCAACTTCCTCTTCTAGAAGAAATTGAATATCTTTTTTATCTTTCTCCGTAATAGCTGGTAAACTAACAATTGTACCTGGTAAGTTCACCCCTTTATGAGAGGAAATATTGCCACCTGTTTTTATCCTCGTTTCTATTTTGTCCGCACTTATCTTTTCAACAATTAATTCAACTTCTCCATCATTAATAAGAATTCTACTTCCAACTTTTACGTCATTCGCAATCCCCACATAATCAACACTTGCTTCTTCTTTATTCCCTTGAACTGGATTGGTATGTAAAGTAAATAACTCTCCTGCTTCAAGTGTAATTTGTTCCTCTTTCATTTCACCCAATCTTATTTTAGGACCTTGTACATCCCCTAGAATTTTAATAGAATCGTCTAACGATTTTACTAAACGCATGATTATTTTATGACTTTCATGCGTGCCATGTGATAAATTTAACCGAACAATTTTCATACCATTGTTTATTAACTGCGCTAACATTTCTTCATTATTACTAGCTGGCCCAATTGTACAAACTCGATCAATTGTCATGTCCCCACCATCCTTTTTTAAATGTTTCCCATAAAATAAAGAGAAGATTCTTTTTATAGGAAAGACCGTGTAACTAAGGGTGCAAAGAGGTTTTATATGAAGAGAATATTTTGCGAAGAAATAGCTTGAATTTAATTTTTTGTGCCCAACATTTTGACTCAATCGTTATTGTTAGTTTCGTTGCAATGGGGTACTACTAATAATAAATCTTGTTTACATACGAACGTTAGATTGGGATATCGAAAACGACCTATGGAGGAACCACAATGACTACTCTTCGAAAAAAAATAATGGGACTAACATTAGCGGGAACGGTAGCATTATTTACATTAGCAACAGGAAGCATAATGAACAATAATGAGGTAAAAGCTGAGGTGAAAAAAGTAGGAAAGCAACCTAAAAATGTAATTTTCATGGTTATAGATGGGACAAGTTCTTCTGCTACAACATTGGCCCGTTGGTATAAAGGCTCACCTCTTGCACTAGATCAAATTGTATCCGGAGGTGTTCGTACGTATTCGGCAGAATCAGCTATTACGGACTCTGCACCAGCAGCCACAGCTTTAGCGACAGGAAACAAATCAAATTCAGGTTACGTGGGTGTATTACCTTCTGTTGTAAATTCACCTGGCTTAGAACCCATTAAAGAAGAATGCAAGTTTCGTCCAGTTGCCAACGTCTTAGAAGGCGCAAAACGTTCCGGCCGCGCGACAGGAATCATTGCTACATCAGAAATTCAACATGCTACTCCAGCTAGTTTCTCTGCCCACCATGCTAACCGTAAAAATTTCGAAGTACTTGGTGAACAGCAAGTTTATCAAAAGATAGAAATTGTATTAGGTGGTGGAAAAGCAGCACTTCTTCCTACGACAAGCAACGGAATTCGTAAAGACAACGAAGATTTAGTAAAAGTGATTCAAGACAAAGGGTACGACTTTGTCGAAACAAAAGATGCGTTATTAAACTCCAAATCAAATAAAATCTGGGGTTCTTTCTCTAATACTGCCCTTGCGTTCGATATGGATCGTAGAATAACCAATCCTAATCAGCCAACTCTTTCCCAGATGACGAGAAAAGCCATTCAAACATTATCAAAAGATAAAGATGGTTTCTTCTTATTCGTAGAAGGCAGTAAGGCAGATTGGGCAGCACATGCAAATGACCCAATCGGGATGATTAGCGATATATTGGCGTTTGATGATGCGGTTACAGAAGCATTAGAATTTGCGAAAAAAGACGGTGACACTATGGTCATTGCTTTAGCGGATCATGGTAATAGCGGTATTTCCATTGGCAACAGCAATACTACAAAAGGATATGATACCACACCAGTATCAGCTTACATTGCTCCACTGAAAAAGGCGAAAATGACACTTGAGGGTGCTACAAATAAACTAAAAGATGATTTATCTAATATAAAAGAGGTCGCTGCTCTTTACGGTTTAGACGACCTAACTGAGGATGAAAGAGAAAAGTTAAACGCTGCACATAAGAAAGCTGATGTAGGTCCAATCCTTACTAAATTATTGGCCAACCGTGCGAACATCGGTTTTACAACTGGTGGTCATACGGGTGAAGATGTATTCTTATACTCTTACGGTCCTCAAAAGCCATACGGTTTAGTCCAAAATACAGACATTGCGAAAATAATGGCCAAAGCAATGGGCTTTCAATTAGGAGAATTATCTAAGAAATTATTCTTAGATGCTGAAACATCCTTTAAACAAATTGGTGCAACTGTAACGATTGACAAAAAAGATGTACGAAACCCGGTGCTTGTAGTAAAACGCAATAATACGGCGGCCAAATTGTTTGTTAATAAAAACATTATCTATATTGGTGAGAAAGATTATGAATTAGGAGGCATCGTTGTAGAAAGCAACGGGAAATTCTATGTCCCTGAAAAAGCAATTCAACTATTCACAAAGCATTCTCGCTAAATTTAAAAACAGACATAAAAAAACGCTATCCTTTCTATAGAAAGGGTAGCGTTTTTTTCGTTATATGGATACAAATTTATCTTATTAAATCCATTCAACAATAGTATCCATAGTTTGTCTTGTTTTATTAAATTTTGGTTCTCCTTTACGGTATCCGAATGCAACCATAACTGACACCTCAAGATTATCATCTTTTAAAATTCCTTCTTGACGAAGTAAAGAATCTACTTTTTCTTTATCGAATCCTTCCATTGGACAAGAATCAATACCGATTTGAGCTGCACTAGTCATCATATTAGCTAAAGCAATATAAGATTGCTTTGATGACCAATCAAATACAGCACGTTCGGAGTCTAACAATTTAAAATCCGATTCTTGGAATTTTTTGAAGAATTCATATCTCATTTGTTGGGCTTCTTCAGGCAATCCAATAATATCTTTCATCATGTGCTGAATATACTCTGCATCATAGTGCATATCTTTGATGTTTCTTGAAAGAACAATGACAAAATGACTTGCTGTTGAAAGTTGCCCACCTGCTCCCCATGAATATGGTAATAGTTTTTCTCTTAATTCTTTATTTTGTACCACAATAAATTTCCAAGGCTCATATCCAAAAGAAGAAGGAGATAATCTCCCTGTTTCTAAAATAAATTTAAAATCATCTTCTGAAATTTTCTTCATAGGATCAAATTCTTTACATGCATGTCTAAAGTTAAAAGCTTCTATAATTTTTTGTTTTGTGTTAGTCATAAAAAATCCTCTTTTCATTAATTTATTACTCAACTAAATTATATTTTTTAAGTATCAACGTTACAAGTACGCACATTTATGTGCTATAGTATCAAAAAAGATACTATTGTTAAGGGAGAGTCTTTTTATGATTAGTTCAAAAGAAGATGATATAAATTATCCATTTTTAAATAAATATTCTTGTCCCGTAGAAGCTATCGTCGAGGTTATTGGTGGGAAATGGAAAGGGGTTATTCTTTATCATTTGTTAGATGGTAAAAAACGATTTAATGAATTAAAAAGGTTGAAACCTAATATCACCCAGAGAATGTTAACACTTCAACTTAGAGAACTTGAAGCAGATGGCATCGTACATCGGGAGGTATATCGTGAAGTGCCTCCTAAAGTAGAATATTCGCTAACCGAACTCGGTGAGTCACTACGTCCAATTATCCTCTTAATGATGGAATGGGCGACTAATAATATGGAGCAGGTTTTGGAAAGTAGAAATAACACTAAATAGTATTTAAAACCTGTAATTAGCCACTACAAACAACTCAAAAAAGATTGCCTCTTAGGATACAGGCAATCTTTTTTCTTTTTTTAAATATGAAATTTATGTTTTTGCAGCCTATCCCCATCAAAGAGCTATTTTTGTTTTGTCATTGTTCGCTATAAAACATATACAGTTTCATACGGTAACGATCGAAAACAAATTCCATTCTTGTGTAATCTACATCGGGTAATATGATTGTGATGGGTAATACACCTGTGGTGGATAATAAGACTGTAATGAATAATACGATTGTGGTGGATAATAACTTTGTTGCATTTGTTGCGCTTGTAATGCTTGTTGCTGTGCTTGTATAGCATGATGAACAGCTTGAATAGTGCTTTGCGCAGGACCCTGCCCTCCTAAAGGGCGCATTTGCGTTTCATTGTAAAAATAATTGAAAAACATTCTTTATTCACCTCACCTCTGCATATATTTTTGTCTTCATGTTTCATACTATGAATATTGAATTAAAGTGGATAATTCCTAAATTTCTTTCTATTCAATAAGATGAATCAAATGTAAAATAAAAGTTAATTTCAAGACAAATCATTGATATTTTCGAATTTTTCATATATTGTTTTAATTGGGTTTAAACTCTCGAATGTAAGAGGTGTTATTTATGAAAAAGATATATATAATTATCGGGATTTTACTAGTTTCGATACTTATAATTTATATTTTGTTCAATACTTCAATTATACAAAGCCCGAATTTATCTCATGCACCTTCTAAAGAAAATATGAAAAAAGAAAAACAGAGAGAGTCGCAAACTAATACCGTTTCTTATGGATTAAAGGATGATCAAGGTCAACATATCGACAATGGAAGTGAAATTACTAGTGAGGATAATAAGATTAACGTATCGTTATCATTTGTACATAATATTAATGAAGACCGAAAATATGGGTTAATTGTTTTAGAAGATTACGAGCAAAAGCCTTTTAAAATAGATGACACTCCAAATGTGGTATCCCACTATTCTTTCGATATAAAGCCAAACAGTTCGATCACTACTAAAATTCATTTACAAATTTCTCCTACTGCTAGAGAATTAACCTTTTTAATAATTAAAAAACCTGAATATAAATTAAAAGATAATGACCTAAATAAAGCCGCTATATTAGAAGAAGTTCTAAGTATGCGATATTCGATTAATACTCATCATAAAGATAATGAGAAAATACAACTTACTCCTGTACAGCCGAAAACTGTTTTAAAAGATGATCTTTATGAACCATTATTTGTTACTAGAAATGAGGAAAAACTACAAGCGGTGCTTTCTGAGAATAAAGGTAAAGAGCTAACTATATCTAGCGGAAATGAAACGACAGAAGAAATGAGTTATGCCATCGTGGCCTTTAAAGATTGGGAGCAAGTTGAACTATTAAATAACAAAAAAGTTGCTTATACTACGGTCGCTCCTGAAACGAGACAAATTTTTAAATTCACATTACCTATAGTGGAACAAGAAAGTAATTTCCAGTTAGTTGCTTTTCCATTTCCTTATAAAGTCAGCAAAAATAATTTTATGAGTCAACAAGCATTCGGTTCATTTCGCATCGTAATTAAAAATGAACAATAAATTAAGTCAGACTAGATGTAGCGAGCCCCTTATACTACCTCAACAAACTAAAAAGGCCTACTCACACGAGTAGGCTTTTGAAACTATGAAAGCTTCGTCAATAATTGATTTAAATCCTTTTTCGTTTTCGTCGTTAATGACTTCATCTTATTAACATCTATCTTTTCTTTCTCCGCTCCTACAATTAACGGATACATACTTTGGCCAATTGTTTTATATTCAGTCGGATGTGATGCTTCTAACTCTGTTTCAATGACATCCCACTTCTCATTAATTTGTTTTCCAAGTTTATTAACTGTTTCTAATTTAGGATTTGCAGCTAATTGCTTGTCTAAGCTTTCAATTAATGTAACGACTTCTTTTACATTTGTTTTCACAGCTACGCTTTTCTTCGGATCTTTCGTTGTCTTTCCACTTGTCGTTTGGTCTGTCGTTTTTCCGCTAGTTGATTGATCTGTTGTTTTCCCGCTAGTAGTTTGATCATTCGTTTTTCCTGTCGTTTCTTTTTCTTTAGTTGTTTTGCCGTTACTTTCTGTTCCTGTTGATTCCTTTGTATTTTTTGCATCCTTATCTGTTTTTTCATTCGAAGAAGTATTTGTGTCTTTTTCAGTATCTTTCGTTGTTTTTGACGCTTCATCTGCACTTGTCGTTTTCGATTGCTCTTCATTTTGTGCAGTTGCCTGATCCTTCTTTGCTGCATCTTTATCTGTGGATGTACTACAAGCTGCCATTGTAAGCATTGTACCAATTGCTACTGATGCGATAGCGACCTTTTTCATTTTCATATAAATCCCCCTATGTTTATATAATTTATCCCGCATTAACGGGCAGTAAGACTCCCACCTCAGAAGTCGGATGGTGCAAGGAAGTTAGGTGCGAGATCAACTGCCCGTAAACGCCCGATTGGTGAAGGCTAATAATCAGTGGGGGATAAACACCCCCTCACTAATTAAAGTTTCACTTTATCCTCCTCTTTACGATTCTATTTCCCCTTAAAAAATCCCTTTTCATACGAATCACCATCTTTCCGACAGTAATCTTCATAATAATACGTACAAAAAACGATAAATTTATTTTAATATTCGAGTTTTTTCTACTACATTTTCCTCCTCTGTAGCAAAAGAAAAAGAGTATGTTGTCACATGAAGATTTACAATCTACAAATGACAACATRCTCTCCTATCAATTTTTTATCTTTCTTGACATTTTATTTATAAAAAAAACAAAATAATTACTAATTTTTTTATTTCTCAACACTTGTTAACATAATATTTTTATGAATAACCACCGTTCGAATGAATGACTTGCCCAGTAACCCACTTCGCCTCTTCACTTACTAAAAAAGCAATTAAACGTGCCACATCCACCGATTCTCCAACTCTACCTTGCGGGAATTCCCATGCTAAATGATGCTGTAATTCCTCTGTAATCCATCCTGTATTCGTCGGTCCTGGATCAACAGCATTGACTGTAATCCCCTTCTCCATAGCTACTGGTGCAACTGACTTTGTAAATGCTTCTATTGCTCCTTTCGTTGCTACGTATGCTAGTTCATCTGGCATTGGCGCTAGTGACTGCCCAGAAGTAAGATTGATAATACTACCACTTGTTTTGAGTGAAAAATGTTTCATAAATAATGAACTTAATAGCATAGGAGTACGAACATTAACCGTATAATGTTTATCTAGCTGTTCTACATCTAACTCTTCAATTTTCGTATGAGTAGAATACGCCGCATTATTAATAAGAATAGATGGCTCACCTAAATGTTCTGATACCATGTACAATAAACGATTAGGCGAATAAGACTGCGATAAGTTGATTTCTGCCATTTCACATCGAACGCCGTAACTTTCAATTTCCTTTTTCAACAAAAAGGGTTCTTGATCATCCATTCCCCACGGCATTGCTTTATCATACCGAGGCCAGTACGTGAAAAAGACGTCTATCCCCTTTTGAGCAAGCACCTTGCATACAGCTGCACCAATTCCATTCAGACGAGTTGCCCCTGTTACAATTGCTATTTCCCTCACCTTTTCTCCTCCATCTATACGTAGATCCTCTGCACGAATACAGAGGATCTACCTTCTTATTGAATATTTGACAATATACGCTCAGCGCCTAATTTTAAAATTTTAATAAAGATATAATTTACAATCGTAAACATTACAAATAAAACGATAAACATAATCCAAAGTCCTACTTGAAGGAAGAAGTATAATACACTTACACCTGCTACAATAACTAAAGCTATTAAAATATTAGCTAAAAAATTCCACAAAGTTGTATATCGACTTTTAAATAATTTCTGCTCTGTATCCCAATGTATATCTGCAGTTTGTGCATCCCAGCGTGTTCCGATTAAATTGATTAACAATAATCCGTTCGCACTTAGTAAGAACCAAAGTATCATGAA
The DNA here is from genome assembly GCF_056396785.1 of Bacillus sp. 05T21. Taxonomy (NCBI): domain Bacteria; kingdom Bacillati; phylum Bacillota; class Bacilli; order Caryophanales; family Bacillaceae; genus Bacillus; species Bacillus sp. 05T21. Next base: position 12,376 of record NZ_JBFTMD010000020.1, read on the forward strand.
GACTGGCGAAATACCTGCTACAACTGCCATCGTAATACCGAATACTGCTAAAATGACCACATTAATTAACCAAGCAGTTATTGCTTTCGCAAAAAAGATATCTGAAGCCTTTACTGGTAAGTAACGATTCACAAACCAAGAGCTTCCATCTCGTGAGAATGACGTTGTTGCAATTACGTTATTTCCCATTAAAAATAACGACGCACAAAGGCCAACACCAATTGCGAAACCTGCTGATTCTGGATTATCAATATACCCTGTAATCCATTTTAAATTTCCATCTTGTACAAATAAAACAAAGAACAGCATAATTGGCATAACGAAAGTTTGCACAATACAATTTAAGAAAAATTGTGGCGTGCGGAATAACGTTTTAAATTCTTTTTTCACATACGCTTTTAAATGTGAACTTTGTACCGTTGATTTCTGTAAGCCTTCTGCTGAAATTACCTCTTTCTTTGCTGTACTCGTTGAAAGTCCAATAACTCCTTTCAAATATGTACGCTCTGCAATGTAGTAAAACAGCGCGAAAAATGCGATAGAAATAAGAATGTATATTAGTACGTATAATATTCCCTTCCACGATGCATTTTCTACTAATCCCATCGCTCCAAAATATGTAGTTGGAAAATAATTTGTCATTTGTATGAAAAGTGAGGATTCATTATTTGCAAGATAATTCGCAACCGAATCTCCAGCTCCAGATACTGCACTTTTATTTCTCCATTGCATAAATACATTGATTCCGACGATAAATAGTATACTTACGATTCCAATAAATATACTTCCTCGATCTTTATTTTTCGCTATATTCGTATACCTCATAATAATTGTCATAATTAACGAAGCTAAAACTAGCGGAATGATCGGGAAGAATAAGTAAATGACAATCATATAAATGTAATATGTAATGAAAGCACCACTCTTTAAACCGTAAGTAATAAAGATAGGCAATAAAATAAACGAGCTCATTACGTATTGTGTAATTAACACTGTAAAGAACTTTGCCGAAATAATTTGCGCTGGTTTTAACGGTAACGGTAGCAACATTTCAACATCATTACTATAGTAAAACACTGTTAAAATGTTCATAATACTCATCAAAAATACCCATATACTAGCAACTGCTAATCCCATCGCAATAACAATTCCTGGATCCTGTCCGAGGTGTATCATTCCTTCATATATTCCATGGGTCATCGAACCGAATATTAAAAAACCTACAAATAAAATGGCTGCAAATGAAAATAAATACGCCCATCTTTTCTTTTTATCTGTTATGAAATCTGCATAATTTAATTTCAATAATACTTTCGTTAACGTCCAAATTTTACTCATTTCCCGTCATCTCCAAGAACATTTTTTCAAGTGATTCATTGGATTCAAAATGGTCTCTCATTTCATTTAAATTCCCTTTAAACTGAAGATTTCCCTTATTAATAATCGCGACGCGGTCGCATATTTTTTCAGCTACTTCTAATACGTGTGTCGAGAAAAATACAATCTTCCCTTTATCTGCATGTTCTCTCATCATTTCTTTTAAAATATAGGCAGATTTCGGATCAAGCCCTGTTAACGGTTCATCTAAAATCCACACATCTGGTTCATGTACGAGCACACCGATAATAACAATCTTTTGTCTCATACCGTGTGAATAACTTTGAATTTGATCAGATAAAGCATTGTACAGATCAAACTTCTTCGCTAATGACTCTATTCGTTCTTGTCTTACTTCCTTCGGTACTTCATACATATCAGCCATAAAGTTTAAATATTCAATCCCTTTTAATCGTAAAAACATATCCGGGCTATCTGGAACATAGCCAAATGTTTTCTTCGCTTCCATCGGATTTTTCATAATATCTTTACCGTTGATTGTAATGGTTCCTTTGTCCACCCCATGAATACCAGTAATCATCTTAATTGTCGTTGATTTACCCGCACCATTCGGTCCTAAAAACCCAAAGATTTCTCCGCTCGGTACAGATAAACTTAAATCTTTTACTGCATAGTTAGATCCATTATAACTTTTTGACACATTCAAAATTTCGATCATTACATCCAATCCTTTCCTTAATTACCAATTAACTATATTAACATTATAGCATACTTATATTTTTAGATTTTTATATTTTTCAGTTTTTTCAACCTTTAAAATAAATATAAATTCCTAATCCAACGATTAAAACAACGGCTAGTATTATATAAATCATCGTAAGTCGTTTAATATTTCCTGTTGTCGCTTTACTATAATTCGCATCACCATTTCGCCCAATTAACACCGTTCCAATTACAGTAATAACTACAAGTAATATAACAATCATTATCCCAGTTAACATTTCTTCCTCCCCCTCCTTACATCCATTTTACGATATTTCCCTTTTGATTTTACAGAATATTTAACCTTTTTTACTATTATTATGAAATAAATCGTAAAACTATTATTACTATGAATTTCCATATGTGATATATTTATAACATATAGTGATTTATCCCGCTATTTGTGAGCAGTAAGACCCCCACCTCAAAATTCGGCTGGAGCAAAGAAATTAGGTGGGAGCCCTGCTGCCCGTAAACGCCCGATTGGTGAAGGCTAATAATCAGTGGGGGATGAACACCCCCCACTGATTAAAGTTTCACTTTATTTCTAACATCGAAAGGAGAATCTATCATGAAAACGACTTGGATAAAATATTTAGGATTTCTCGGTTTCTTTGGGTTTCTCGGATTTTTTTATGAAAAAGGATTGTTTACTATGTTTTGTTTTTTCTCCTTTTTCACGACGTATAGAAAAGTTCATCACGATGAGCTTTTTGAACAAATCGTCAATAAACCGTGCCGAAATGCATTCATTATTACAATATTAACAACAGCTATCATTATCTTTATTGAAATGTTATTTCCGAATCCTACACTACAAGAGATTGCTATTGATATTGCTCTTATTTTCAGCACACTCATTCTTACATTCGGATTCTCTATGTTCTTACCAGTTGATGAAATGGAAGATGCACCATGGCGTTCGTAACGAAGATAAAAGAATATCGTGCCAAAGTACATATGACGCAGGAAGATTTAGCGAAAAAGGTTGGTGTACGTCGTGAAACGATTAGCCATCTTGAAAAAGGAAAATATAATCCTTCCTTACAGCTTGCTCACGATATAGCGAGGGCACTACATAGTACGATTGATGAGGTTTTTATTTTTGAGGATTAATAAAGAGCACCAAGTCTAATATAATACTGAATCGTGAGAGGGAAACATATCTACAAAACCACAGCCTAGATGCATAGTGCTCTCCTTTCAAATTTGATAGGTTCTTCTCTTATCTAGTTTACTTTTTACACATTAAAAAAGAGCGAATCTACATTCGCTCTTTTCCACATATTTATGGCGTAAAGCTTATCATCCAACCTAACATAAATCCAAATACAGCAAACAGTAACATAAAAACAAATAAACTACATGCCCACAATGCATATTTTCGACTTTTGCTTTTTGTGAGCATGCCTACGACTGAACACATCAATCCAGCTCCAACTATTTCTCGAAAACCTTCGCCTATAAATGTTTCTTGAATAAGCAATGTAATGTTCAAATACAATAACGCTAGAAAGGCAATAATTAATGAAATAATACCCATCCACGTTTCCTGTTTATAAATACGATTCTTTCTTTTTTTTAAGAATGCCAATTCCATAACCTCGCTTCACCTACTTTCAATTTTCTAACTTTTTCGTGGCTCATCAATTTTTCAACTTCTACTTTAGGCCCAGTTACAACCATCCCGTATGTTTTTACCCCATTTTTTTCAAGGAAAGATATACGCTTTGACAACTCTAATACTTTTGCTCTAGATAGCTTCACTGCTAAATTTTCATGCTTCTGTAATGACTTTAAAACATCAATAAATTGTTCCTCATGAGGTGAATCACTTTCAAAAGCACCACTTGGCCTTGAAATCATATCTGCTGGGAAGCCAATCGGGGCTACATACATACCCTCATCATTCATTTGCTTCTCCTCTAATCCTGTATTAACGGCATACCAAACGATATCAATAGTAGGAAACATATTTGTTACCTCTTGTACACTTAATAATTCTCTAAAAGATACAAATGCTTCTACAACAGATTCTTGCGGAAGACCCTTTAATATCTGCGCTTCTTCGCCACTATTATAGGACGCATTATAATTATTAGGATGAGACAACACTTCGTTATCTATATACGGGATTTCTGGAATTTTTTCATCTGTTGTATATTCACGGCTTACTTTCGTTGCTTTACTTAATAAATAATCTGTTTTCTCTTCTCCTATTCGAATATCTTTCTTTCCTACCCTTTTATACAAATCAAAATGCAATTGTAAACTAAGCGGTAACAATGTTTGCTCCATGTCCCTTTCTTTCATAAATACATTAGGTGCTGTTACACTTAATGTTTGATTTACTACATTCCGTATCTCCATCGCGTTTGTAGGTGCCAATGTATAATATAAAAGTGTAGATATATATAAAATAGGTTGAATAAGTAATAAAAATGTAAATACAATCAACACATTCGTAATTCGAGCTCTTTTTTTACCTATTTTCAACACTTGCTGCTGTTTTCCATCAGGAAGTGAATCTGGTCTTTGATGAAGAGCTTCTTGTAACAATTCTTTATAATCATCTTGTTCAGAATGAGGTTTATCATTTGTCATTTTGACTCTTTTCCTCCTTTAACAATTCTTTTAATCTCTTTCTCCCACGAAATATGTGACTTTTATAAGTATTTACCTTTAAATCTAATACAGTAGCACCCTCTTCGTACGTTAATTGATGTACGTCACATAATAAAATAGCCTGTGCCTCTACCACTGGTAAAGTATGAATAATCTGAATTAATTTTTCGTAACTATTTTTTGCGACTACATACTCTTCTGTAGATTCCTCTGCTTGTATTGTCTCTAATTCCTCCGTTCCTACAAAAGCTACTTTTTTCTCTTTCCTTACAAAATCAATAAACGTATGATATGCCACTTTAAAAAGCCATGATTTTACCTTTTGGTTTTCATAGTCTTCTAGATAAAGATACGCCCGATAAAAAGTCTCCTGCATCAAGTCCTCCGCTACGTGATGGCTACGAGAAAGGGAAAATAAATACCGGTACACATCGTTTATATAAACCTTATATATTTCTTCAATTTCCATCCCCCTCCTCCTTTCATATATAACACGAATAAGCGTGTTAAAAAGTTGCATTATTTTTTCCTTTTTATATTTTTTATTTATAAAAAAAGAAATAACATTTATACATTTCAATAACCATTTAAATTTATAAACAAAATATGAGATGTTATAACTGTAAATTCCAAAAAAAAGAAAAGCGACAAAATGCAATCTTCACACCAGAACCACATAAAAAATACCGGTATCCTTCCCATGAAGAATACCAGTACTTTTCATTTATCACCCATACAAAACAGCATGAAATACACCTAACAGTAAGTATTGATCCTCTATATAATCCTCATCATATACATCCATCTCGATATAATACATATCTTCCTCAAGACGAATATTCCAATCTGCGATTACATAGCCGTTTCGTAATAATTTTCCAAGCCCAATTGAAGTTTTGTGAACAACATATTCTTCTGTCTTATATGTAAAAGTAAATAAGAAATTTGCATCTAATAACTTTCCGTCACATACAAGTATTTCATGCTCTGCATCATTATTATCGATGTACGTTACTAAAATCCTTCTTTGACGCTGCCTACTTACATCCTTTGCAATGACGCGAATATTGTTCTTACTATCCTTTATTTCATAAATGATATTACTACCGACTTTCGGAATGAAGTCTAGCACTTTCATCAACGTATTTTTATAATAGCCCCGTACTGCGCCTACTCCTTCGCTTCCATTGTAAACCTCTATCGAAGTCGTATCCGCTTTACTATCACACAGTCGTTTATAAGAAAGCTGCATCATTCGCTCTCCTCTTAAGTACTGATCAAACGTCACAGGATATTCTATCGCGCGCAGTTCCTTATTTAGCTCATATAAATAGCGTTGAACGCTCTCTACTAATGTTGTAGTTGATATACGCTCTTGAAGTTCAAATTGCTGCCAACTGGAAAAAACTCTCCACTGATCTTCCTCTTCATATACGAATCCGAGAATTACTTCCTCACGGTCACTCGTTTCATAATTCAATTGTTCTTTCTGTCCATGTTGCACTTGTTCCATCCACTGTCCTAAATAAATGCCAAGCTCTGCAACCTTCATGCATGACTTCTGAAAAAATACGCTGTCACTCACGCGAATTGTTAAATCCCCTTCAATAAAGCCATTTGCATAAGCGGCATACCGTGGCTCATCCTTCTGCGGGATAGCCTTGTCTAACTCAAATAAAAACGTTAACATCCTTCACTCACCTCTAGTTGTTACACAGCTCATACATGACATCGCATCACTCTGAGAAACTATGTATATATGAATATTTAATTATCGCATTATAACACGTGAAAGACCTTAGTATAGTAGCGCTATTTTTGCTTCGCGAACTCCCTCACAATAGAATAACTATCCTTTTATTATTTTTTTCTTGACTTAGAGTTCACTCTAATTATTATAATCAACTCATAGTTCATTCACAATAAAATCAATTGGATAAAATTCAGGAGGGATCGGAAAAGCTAAAATCAAAAGTGGCTGACATTAACGCAGACCTGAATGTTGTCATTCGAACCTTTGATTTATCTGTTAATACAATTGTACATTAAGGTACTAATCAAATAAAAACCTACGATTTCCTGTACGTTAAGAAGTCAGTGATTCTTGCCTTATTTTACTTTCTCTTAATAGTCGTAAAGCTTCTATAATTTATTTAGTACATATAAAAAAGACGGAATCATAAAATCAGCAAATTAGAAAATAAAACAGGATGGGAGTCAGTTATTATGGAGCAATCAAATAAAGCGTTTAGCCAGGCATTAGTAAAATCGTTAAGAGGAGAACGAGGACATCTTCCCATCAAGAATGCTTTGTCGGATATAGACGTGGCGCTTGCGGGAAAACGCAGAGAGGAACTGCCTTATTCTATTTATCAATTAGTGAAACACATGACCTATTGGCAAGATTTTCTCTTATTATCCGCTCAGGGGAAGAAGCCTACATTGCCTGCCCATGTAAAAGAGAGCTGGCCTGAAGAAGAATGCCCTGGCAGTGAGGAAGAGTGGCAACAGATTATTCAGTATTTTCTTCAAGGGATTGAACAGGCATGCACGATCGCCCAAACTGTTCAATTGGACAAAACATTGGAGGAATGGCCTGGTGAAACCCCTGGCGGTGTTCTACGGAATATTGCATCTCATAACTCCTACCATTTAGGAGAAATTGTGCTGATTCGCAGATTATTTAGTGCTTGGCCACCGCCAACAGGCGGATATCCGGTCTAAACAAGGAAAGGGTTCCACCCCATGCCCATTAACTTAAGATTTTAAATTACACCCAAAACGAAATTTTTACCACTTTACAGTTATTTATGAGAATTAAATTCATTTTTTTCATTACTGGGGAACAAACATTTTTTAAACTTGATGGAGATAGGGTATAAAAATACAAATTTCATCTCCCAAAAAAATAAAAAAACGATTGCTTGGATCCTAAGAGGCAATCGTTTTTTTTAGCTGTTTGTAATGACCAATTACAAACAGCTAAATATATTATTTAGTGTTATTTCTGTTTTCCAAAACCTTCTCCACATTAATCCTCAATTTCAATTCCAGCTTGTTTAAATGGTTCTAATTTTATTTTTGTTTTCTTTCAGTAAAATTATTTTGACTTGGTGCCATCTTTTTTGTCTCATATCTTAGTATATGAAATTATATGCACGATTTTCAAATACATCTACCGTAACTTACAATATATCAACTATTCGACAAATCTTAACAAGATTAAAATGAGACTACCTTTTCTTCCGCCACTTCCGCAATTTCTAAAATTTGTAGCAGGTTCTCCACTTCATAGGTCGGCTTAACACTTGTCTTGTTTTCTTTCAGACTCGGATTATACCAACACGTATCAATACCGTAATCTTCTCCACCTTTCATATCAGAAGTTAGCGAGTCTCCAACCATTAGTACACTTGATTTATCAGTAATCCCAAGCTTTTCAAACGCATAATCAAAAATCTCACGCGCTGGTTTTTGATGGCCGACTTCTTCAGAAATAATAATATGATCAAAGAAGTTACATAAAGGCGAATTTCCAATTCTAGATTGTTGCACTTTTGTATATCCATTCGTAATGATACCTAACTTGCAATCTTGAAGATTCTCACATAATTGCACTGCACCTTCTATAAGATGTACTTCTTCCCCTAAGTTTTCAAGGTATACATCACTAAAATGCTGCGCATCTACTTCTAGAGTATGAAGAGCAAATAATTGTCTAAATCGATCTACCGCTAATTCACTTAGCGTTATCATTTTATTTTCTAAATCTCTCCATAATCCATTACTAATCTCTTTATAACTTGCAAGATAATCATTATACCCTGTAGACATGCCAAATTGTACAAACGCGTTATGTAATGCGTTTCTTTCTGTTTCAGGGAAATCTAATAATGTATCGTCTACGTCGAATAGTATTACTTTGTATTTCATGATGTTCGCCTCAATTCCTATTTTCTCATAGCTTAATTATAGCAACAATAATAAAAGGAGGCTAATCCAATCAGCCTCCCTTCTTCTTATTTATCTTCTAGCAATAATTCCTTCATTTCCTCTAACGATTCTTTCGTAAAGCCAAGAGCTTTTTCAGCGTATGCTTCCACTGATCCGTATTGCTTTTTAATTTCATCAATCGCAGCTTGTAAATATTCAGCACGAGCTTCAAACATCGCACCTAATATTGCTCTACTTTCATCGTTTTGTAATTTCGCACCTAAAAACGCCATCATTTTTTCATTTAACTTCTCACGGAAACCGTTACTTAGTAAGTAGTCTTTCATTACTGTTTCTTCTGATACACCTAATAGAAGTAATAATAATGCAGAACCAAATCCAGTACGGTCTTTTCCAGCTGTACAGTGGTTTACTAACGGTAAGTTTTCTGGATTTTGAGCGAGTCTTAAGAAGCTCACAAACGCCTCATTACCACTTACAAAATCTTGATTCATTTTCACAAGGTATTCGCCTGGTTTGCCTAATACTGATAAATCACCAACTTGGAAAAACTCATTTATATTTAAATCTTTCGCTAAGTCTTGCATCACTGGTAAGCACACTTGGCGAGCGCCTGTAATATCTGGATTCGGCTTATGTTTCACTTCAAAATCTGTACGATAATCACAAATTAATTTTAAGCTAGACTTCTGTAAATACTCGATATCCCATTCTGTTAATCCTGCTAATTCTTCAGAACGATACAATTTACCCCATTTTACTTTACCGCCTTCAGTCGTTTCATATCCTCCCATATCACGGAAGTTAAACGCACCTTGTAATGGTAATCTACGCTCAGCTACTGTCACTGCTTGTCCATTACTTCCTACTAACCTAAAATATGGACGTTCAGTTTCACTCGGGTTTTGAATTGTACATGATGATTCTCCATTTACCGTTGCAAGTAATTCTCCATTTTCTTCAATATGATCTGGTGAAGTACTCCAATAAATGCGAACTTCTTCTATATTATTTTCCCACTTTATATGTAACGTATTATCTTCATTTCGTTCTACAGTTGCTTGTAGCCAATTTCTTTGCTGCTCCATTCTCTCACCAACACTTTCTTTGTATAGTCTAATCCTTCTCTATTGTATTATAGGAACGCTTACTTTGTCGTTTCGATTTTTCTTTTTATCTTACAAACATGCAAAAAGTTCTTTTATTTGTTCATAAGTTGTACACGGATTCCCTCGAAATACATATGCGATTTGCTCATCATCTAAATCTTCATATACAACTGTTCCACGATCTGGGTGCGAATAAAACTCTAACCCGTTTATCATCTTTTTAACACTATAATTCGTTGTCCATGAAGAAACAGGATAGTACGCTTTGTTTTTATGCCTACAAACCCAAAGTGCATATAGTTTACTATTTTCATCCCAGTATACATACTGCGTTTCGTCATTTCCTAATCCGACCGATTCGAGCTTCCAACTTAACTTTTCATGAATTGACAATTTCGAATATGATGCATCATGTGGAAAATTCCACTCTCGACATCTTCCTATTTCACCAATTTCACCTCTTTTTGCTTGAAAGCTTAATAAATGAAATGGTGTATGTAATATCGTTTTCGCCAACTCCATATTTACAGGTTGTAACCCAAATAGAAATCTTTCCATTTCATCTTGGTTTACATATCCACGATCAATAGAAATTTCAATTTGTGTTTTCCATTTAGATGTAACGTAACTTTCTTTTGCCTTATAATTTACACCTTTCCAATACACAAGCCCTTTATATTGAAAACAAGCTCCTTTTGCTTGAGAAATACAACTATCTGGAAATACCGGCTCCATTATATCGAGGAAAAACTCTTTCACCCGAAATATACTAGTTGGCGTAACAACTTGAAACCAAAATGTTTCCCACTTTTCACCTTCATAACGTTCTGAAACCTTTTCAACTTTCCAGTCTTCTAACAATACATCTGGATACAGTAAAACGAATGAATGCATGGATTGTTTTAACATATATAGTCCCCTCCCGCTATACGAGTTCGAGAGTATACACCATTCATCCTCCTAAAACTTCCTCACATATCGCTCGGTAGAACTTAACAACTGACATCCGTTCTTTTCAAAAACATCCTTCATCCACTCATTTTGTACATTTGTCTCGCCAATATAATAAGATGCACCTATTTCTTTTAAAACAAACATTGCTCCTGTAAAGAATGCCGTTTCATACCCTTTATTTCGCATATTTGGAGCGACTGCGAAATACATGAGTTTTCCTTCTTCTAACGTACCTCTCTCAATATGCGGGATTACAATTCCTATCGGCTCTTCATTGATACTCGCTGTTAAACAATGTTCTTTCCATTGCTCACCAATTTCTTGCAACATCATATTTGCAAATTGATCATAAGTGACTTGTTCACCCGTCACTTCATTCCACAGTGAATAAAAAACGTCTTCGCCTATCTCTTCAATAAGTTTAAAATCAATTTCACTTTCTACATCTTCTACTTCATATATATCCTTACATACAATCATGTTTTCAGTAATATATTCAAATGAATACGTTTCGAAGCATTTTTTATACACATCATAATTTGGGCTTTTTGAAGAAATCTCAAAATGTAAATTTTCTATTCCCTCTTTTTCAGCCTCAGCAACGCAATACTGCATTATTCCCTTTAATTGCTCTTCTATAAAAGGCTCTGCATTATTTTCTTTTATCATGATAGAAGAAGCATTTCTTCTTATTTTAAAATGTTTTTCTAACTGTTCTATAGTCATCATATACTTCCCTCATCTATGTCATACTCGAATTTCTACTTGTTCTCCTTGCATGAGCAGGATTGTCCTTGAATATATAGAATACTAGAAAACATCGCATCTTTAAAGTGCGGAGGAGGTTCTCCATTGGATATTACAGCGCTGCAACAACAGTTAGAGCTTATACAACAAAATGACTATACACAACTGCAACATATAGATGTAAATGAGTTAACTTTGAACATGCTTCAGTATATTGGAACGACTGATAGTTATGTCCGTTATCAACTTATATATAAATGTTTTGTGCATTTTATTCATCATGAATTCCTTATGGACGATCAACTGAAATTACTTCTACAAGCTTGTTTAAATGATGAGTATTTATATTGTGACATTTACTCCCCACATACAGATGGGGTTTTCACACGTTCTTACACTGTTTCGTTAATTGCGTTAATACTCCAATTCGCTAACTCGCACTACTTTTTTACAGAGGAGGATATCGAAGAAATAAAAAACAAACTCATTACATACACAAACTTAGAAATGGACTTTCGAGGCTATATTGAAAATAAAGGATGGGCTCATTGTCTTGCCCACGTATCTGATGCCTTTACTGAAATTGTTCACAATTCCTATACGACCTTTGAGTGGTACGAAGAATTAATTCATTGTTTATTAAATAAAATTTTTATCCCATCGGATCTTTTTCATAATAATGAAGATGAACGAATTGTTACGCCGTTACTATCAATGCTATATCATGATTTCCCGCAAGATGAGTTAATTTCAATTATTTATAAAAAAATAAAAAGGCTTCCTCAAATTAGAAAACGCCTTTCCCTTAATGAATATTGTATTTTATGCGCAAACATTAAAATCTTTTTACGCACATTATTTTTTAGAACAAAAGATGATCATAACTTAGCATTTACAGCACGTAAAACAGAAAAAATGTTAAAAGAACTGCCTAATTATTATTAAATATAAGGAGAAGAAATATGGGCTATATTGAAGACATGAGAAATCTAGTAGGAAATCATCCACTTATTTTAATAGGTTCACACGCCATTATATTAAATGAGAAAAATGAAATATTACTGCAGCTCCGTACAGATTTTAATCGCTGGGGCATTATTGGAGGCGCCTTAGAATATAACGAAACGTTAGAAGACGCTTTAAAACGAGAAGTATATGAAGAAACCGGACTTATCATTAAAAATCCAGAACTTTTCCGTACATACTCAGGAGCTGATTTCTTTCAAATCTATCCAAACGGTGATCAAGTACATGGTGTACTCGTTGTTTATATTTGCCGAGAATTCCACGGTGAGCTTGTATGCGATCAAACGGAATCGAAAGAACTGCGCTTCTTTTCACTTGATGAATTACCTAGTCATCTTCCTTCTGTTATTGAGAGGATTGTTACAGACTTTCGGAATTCGAATTGAATTATTAATATAGTCAAGATGGAATTCATCTTGACTATATTTTTATTTATTATCCCTATTTAACTCTTGAACAATATCCCTTTTTCCTATTCTATTAGCAAAAGGTATAAAAATAATAAGGACTATTCCGAACATCCCCGCTATTACCGTTACAATAAGTTTGAAATCAAAAAATAAAGGTGTACGATCTATTATACTTACCATGTAGGTTAATAATATGCCTATAACAGCCCCTAGTATAATCCCAATAAGTACATATAAATTAACTTGCGTCAAAATAACTTGTACAATCCCTTTTTTCTTAACTGTTATTGCTCGTAAAATAGCAAACTCTTGTCTTTTAGATTGAATATTATTTATAAGTGTATTACATACCCCTAATGTTACAGTAAACAAAATTACTACAATAACAACGATAAAGATGGACCACCTTTGCTGAAACATTAAATTAGATTGTTTTAACGATTGAGTATAACTACTTATTTTTAATTGTGGATATTGCCCTTTCAATTTCTTTAATTGCTCCAACGTCTCCCTCTCATTATTTGAACTAATAAATGCACGCTCAAAAACTGTATAATCTTGTTTATATGTTACATTACTCCAATCCATAAGTACTGAAGGAGAATTCGGTAGCTCATTAACAATTAATCCGATTTCTACCTTACTAGTCGGTCTAACTTTTTGTTCCTGTTCTGAAAATAGACCCAATTGAACGATATCACCTACATGAAGTTTATACCGCTCCGCTAACTTTTTTGTAACAATTATACTATTCTCCAAATTGGCAGGTACTTCTGGCAGTAATCCTTGCTTTTCCATTTCCTTTAAATCACCTAAATTATAGTCAAAAGTAATATAATTTTTACCTTGTTTTAATTCTGCCAGTGAGTTCGTACTAATTGTACTAGCTCCTTTTACACTACCTATTTCTTTAAATATATTTTGTATATGAGGTAAGGTAATGGTTGAATCATTAGTCAAACGATTTTCCACAACAATATGTGTTGGAAATTCTCGTTTTAAATATCTTTCATTATTTTTTTGCATCGTTTTAAATATAGTGGAGCCGAAGACAACTATCACCATCATTGTACTTATCATTAAGATAACAAATGTATTTTTCCTTACTTGCGGAATTACATTTTTAATAGCAACAAATGTATTCCTTCCAAATATTTTTTTCATCATAGGTAGACATAATTCTAATATCGAAGAAAGATAAATAGGAAATAAAACATACAATCCTAAAACGAGAAATATAGATCCAATTACTATCACTATCGCCTGCGTGTCTCCTGTATTTGCTACAAAGCCACCAAAAACAGTTAAAAATATACTACTAATTAAAAGGACTTTCCCCATCATACTGCGTGTTTTTTCATTAGAAAAGTCGGATTCTTCATTTTCGCGCATAAGCTTTACTGGTAATATTTTCGAACTTCTGTATGAAGGATATAACATAAACAGTTCAATAAAAAAGATACTACAAATCATTGTTACAATCGCTATTTTATAGTCAAAACTCATCGAATTAATTTGAAAAGCAAATAACTGTTCTAGCCAACTTTGTAAAAAACGGTTACTTATTACAGCTAGTAACAAACCAAATATTCCACCAAAGAAATTAATTACACTACATTGAATAAATATAACTTTAAACATTTGTTTCGTTGTTGCTCCCATTGATCGCATAATAGCAAATTGGTTTTTATATTTATATAAAAACACTTCAAAATTAGACATTAATAATAACGATGTAATAATAAGTATTAATACAGATACAATAACTATAAAAATATGTAATGACGCTAAGTTACTTTTTAAAAACTCATCTTCCTCCGCAATATCGATTCTTAATTCTTTGTCTATTTTATGAATTTGACTAGACAATGCTAATACATCGGCATTCTCTTTTGCTTTTATCAACACATAAGTAGCCTCATTGTGTTTACCTGTTTTTTCATATACGTGCTGTTTCACTGCACCTTCTGATAAAACAAGTATATCCGGAGCTGAACCTCCAGCTTCTATATCAGGTAACACTTCTTTTACTACATAGGATTTATTTTCTATTTCAATCCTTTCCCCAACTTCTACTTGTAAAGTTTCGGCTAATCCATCATTTAATGTTACTTCCTCATTTGATAGATTTTTAGAGAAGTGATATCGACTTTTAGATAACGAATCATTTTGAACACCTACTGAATAAATAGCTGTATTCAATTTATTCACTTGCAAATGATTTACTAATACTTTTGACATGTATTCAATATTTTCTTGTTCCWTAATATTTTTTAGTAAAGATTTATCCATCAATTTATTTTGATCAGGGTTATATCCAACAGATAAGTCCATATCTCCATATAAATTTTTAACTTCATTTATAACAGACTGTTTCGCATGATTCGAAAATACAATCATCGTAACAATTAGAGAAACAGCCAACATAACACTAACTATAGAGGAAATAGCAGTAAATTTATTCGTCTTAAAAAAGCGTAAACTTAATCCCCGTACTGATTTTATCATTTTGATTTCTCCATTAATTTTTTAAATTTATCTAAAATAATATTCATATCATTTACTCCATGAGAACACGTATAATCATCAACAACTTCTCCATTATGAAAGAAGAGAACCCGATCTGCATACGTAGCGATATGAGGATCATGAGTAACAAGAATCATACTTTGATTAAATCTTTGTTTCATATCAACTAGTACTCGTAAAATATCATTAGACGTATTGAAATCTAAATTTCCAGTAGGCTCATCTGCAAGAACAATTGGAGGAGATGTTATTAATGCCCTACCAATTGCAACACGTTGTTGTTGTCCCCCAGAAAGTTGAGCTGGTCGATGATTTCTCCAATTTACTAAACCAAGAACATCTAATATTTTATTTGTTTTTTCTCGTATCTCCTCTTCTGAATCGGCTGATAATATGAGGGGTAATGCAATATTTTCTTCTACAGATAAATCCTTTAATAAATGGAATGACTGAAAAATAAATCCTATGTTATCCCGTCTGTACTCCGTCGCATATGGTTCAACAAACATATTGTTAGGCACTTCACCATTTACATATACAACACCCTCATCAGGCTTGTCTAAAGCACCAAGTATGTTAAGTAATGTACTCTTCCCAGACCCACTTGTTCCCATCACGGCAAGGAGCTCCCCTTTATTTAACTCCAAAGATACATTTTGTAAGGCTCTAACATTTGTATCTACACTCTCATAAGTCTTACTTAACCCTTGAACTGCTAACACAATTTCACTCATCTTTATTCACCTCAACATGATTAAATGTTACTTCCTCCATCAGATTAACTTGCATTAAAATTTTTTCTTTTAAATTACTAGGTGGCACAATTTCTGTTCCCATTTGAACTAGCAACATTTTTAATTCGAGAATTGTAACCATCTTTATCCCTCCCTCACTCTATATTGGTAACAAATTGAAATTCCGTTCGATTTTTTTATAAAAAAACAAGGGAACGCTTAACGTTCCCTCTCAAATCCAATTCGTTTTTTAATTTCCGCTAAATTCACCTTCGCGATAGCTCGTGCCCTCTCAGCACCTCTCTCTAACGCTTCATATAATAAATGCGGCTCATTCATATACATTTCGTATTTTTCCCGAGGACCTGCTAATTCACGGTCAACAACACGGAATAATTCTTTTTTCACATCGCCCCATCCAATGCCGATCTCATACTTTTCACGCATCGACTGAATTTCATCTTCTGTCGCAAATTCTTTATAAATTGTAAATAACGTTTCTAGCTCTTTCGTTTCATTCGGAAGTGAAGAATCTGTTTTGATTTTAAAAATTAATTTTCGTAGTTTTTCTTGTTCTGCAAATAATGGGATTACATTTCCGTAACTTTTACTCATCTTTCTTCCATCAAGGCCAGGTAAAATGGCACCCTCTTCTTGTATGACATACTCCGGAAGCGTAAATGTCATGCCAAATGTATGATTAAAATACGTCGCAATATCACGCGCAATTTCAATATGCTGAATTTGGTCTTTTCCAACTGGTACATGAGTAGCTTGAAATAGTAATATGTCAGCTGCCATTAAAATCGGGTACGTATATAACCCCAAATTCACTCCCGCATCTACCTCTAAACCCGCTTCTTTATTTTGCTCCACCTTCGCTTTATACGCATGAGCACGATTCATAAGACCTTTCGGAGTTAGGCAAGCTAATATCCAAGCTAATTCTAAAATCTCCGGCACTTCTGTTTGTCTGTAAAAAATAACTTCTTCACCAAGTCCAAGTGATAACCAAGTAGCTGCTACCTCTTTCGTATAACTACTAAACTGACTCGGATCATGCACAGCATTTAACGCATGATAGTCAGCTATAAAATATAATGCTTTTCCTTCATTATTTTTTGACATTTGTAATGCTGGTTTAATTGCACCAATATAATTTCCTAAATGCGGATAACCTGTCGGCTTAATTCCTGTTAACATTATTTTTTCACTCACACTAACTCCTCCTTCCTCAACATAAAAATAAAAAGAACCCCTCATCCTATAAAAAGGACGAGAGACTCCCGCGGTACCACCTTAATTAGCTATCATTAGCTCACTTCATACTTCGATAACGTGAAGTAACCGTCTTTACCTACTCATTTCAGTGAGAAGCTCCAGAGCCCATTCCATATTCATCCCTTACTGATTTCCACCACACATCAGCTCTCTGAAAAGTTTCGAATATGTACTCTTCTCTTTCATTGCTTTTTAGTTATTTTTTACAGTTTATCACATTCCCTTTCCAATTAAACCCTAATTTTCTGTTTTATATAGCAGGAATTTCTACCTTAATTGTCTAATAATATATAGGTTTGCAGAAATACTCGAAACAACTTTGGAGGTTTTTTCATGGTAAAATATATATCCATTTTAGGTTCAACAGGATCCATTGGCACATCTGCATTAGATGTCGTTTCCGCTCATCCTGAACATTTTAAAATCGTCGGTTTAACCGCAAATTATAATATCGATCTTCTCGAAAAACAAATCGAATCTTTTCAGCCTCGTATTGTAAGCGTAGCGACAAAAGAATTAGCGGACACATTACGTTCTCGTATTTCAACAAATACAAAAATTACATATGGAACTGATGGTTTAATTGAAGTATCTACCCATCCTGATACAAATCTTGTATTAAGTTCAGTTGTCGGTGTTTCAGGTTTACTCCCAACAATTGAAGCACTAAAGGCGAAGAAAGATATCGCTATCGCTAACAAAGAAACTTTAGTTGCGGCTGGGCATATCGTCACCGAACTAGCGAAACAAAACGGATGCCGCCTAATTCCAGTTGATAGTGAACATTCAGCTATTTTCCAATGTTTAAATGGGGAAAATAATAAGGAAATCGAAAAATTAATTGTTACAGCTTCTGGCGGCGCTTTTCGTGATAAAACACGTGAAGAAATGAAAACATTACAAGCCAAGGATGCTTTAAAACACCCAAACTGGTTAATGGGCGCAAAACTAACGATAGATTCTGCCACGTTAATGAATAAAGGGTTTGAAGTGATGGAAGCTAAGTGGCTATTCGATATTCCTTATGAAAAAATTGATGTTATGATTCATAAAGAAAGTATCATTCACTCTTTAGTGGAATTTATTGATGGATCAGTCATGGCACAGCTCGGTGCTCCTGATATGAGAATGCCGATTCAATATGCGTTTCACTACCCTACTCGACTACCTTCATCCTATGAAAAATTAAATTTATTAGAAATTGGTAGTTTGCATTTTGAAAAACCAAATTTAGAGAAGTTCCCCTGTCTACAATATGCATTTGAATGTGGAAAAATTGGTGGTACAACTCCAGCCGTATTAAATGCAGCGAACGAAATTGCAAATGCACTATTTCTTAAAAATGAAATTGCATTTTTCGATATCGAAAAAACAATTTACAATACAATTGAAGCTCATCATAACGTAAAAGATCCTTCACTCGATGCTATCTTAGAAGCTGATCAATGGGCACGCCAATACGCAAATCAATTGTTAATGAAA
Organism: Bacillus sp. 05T21; assembly: GCF_056396785.1. Lineage (NCBI taxonomy): Bacteria > Bacillati > Bacillota > Bacilli > Caryophanales > Bacillaceae > Bacillus > Bacillus sp. 05T21. Next base: position 31,327 of record NZ_JBFTMD010000020.1, read on the forward strand.
AAGAGCTAAAACAGTTTTATCTGTTTTAGCTCTTTTTTCACGTATTCAACTTAACAAATCTATACCCATGCGTTACTAACACTTTTAATATCGCATATCCTGGAATTGCTAAAATAATCCCCATAATTCCAAATAAATTTCCGGCAGTTAAAATAATAAAAATGATAGTAATCGGGTGAATGTCTAGCTTTTTCCCCATGACTTGCGGAGAAATAAATTTACCTTCTGCTAATTGTACAATCATCATAACGATAATTACTTTTAACACCATTGATGGCGAGTCGATAAATGCGATAATTAAAGCTGGTGTAATTGCAATGATTGGTCCTACGTACGGAACGATATTTACAATCATTGCCAAAATAGCGAGTAGTACCGCATATTTAATACCAATAATAAGATAACCGATTAATAGCATAATACCGATAAACAAGCTAACAATAATTTGCCCTCTAATATACGAGCTAATCGCATAATGCATATCATCTAGTATTCTCATCGCTGCTGGTTGTCTTTGCTCTGAAATAAACTTTAAAAAGTGATTCGGTAATTGCTCACCATCTTTTAAAAGATAGAACAATATAAACGGAACCATTACAAACGTTAAAACGACCTCTGTAACAGTACTTAAAAATCCAGTTACATTTCCTGTTACTGATGATAACGACTTCGTAAAATCAACTGTGTAGTCTTTTACCATACTCGCTACATCAATATTTAAATTCTCTTGAATTTTGCCTAGTAAATTACTTTCTCCGAATCTACGTGCTGCTCGTTCAATTTCATGACCGAAATACGGTAAGTTATCTATTAATGCATCGATTTGATCTTTAATGATCGGGATTACCGTTACAACTAAAAATACAAATAATCCTAGTACTATTATATATATAGAAGCTATTGATACGATTCGTGAAACACCTTTCTTTTCTAAAAGGGAAACGAATGGATGTAAAATATAAAATAGCACTCCCGCCAATAATACCGGGAAGAAAATTGTTTTTAAAAAGACGATAAACGGAGTAAAAACAAAAGAAATTTTCGTTAGCAATAATATGTTGATAAACAATAATGCAAACCCAAGTAGCACCGCTAAATAATTTTGTTCTCTAAAAAACTTTTTCAACTTATCTCTTTTTCTTATATTTACTTTTTCCAACTAAACCACCTCTTCGAATGATGAAAAGCCCTTATTCAGGGCTTTTCATCATGATCTATATCTTTATTTCCTTGCAGCTTTCACTACAAATGATACAATAAGAATTAATACAATTGCACCTAATAATGCTGGCACGACATGAATCCCACCAAATGATGGTCCAAAAGATCCAAATAATCTACCACCTAACGAAGCACCTAATAAACCTGCGATAATATTTCCGAACATACCACCTGGAAAATTTTTACCCGTTATAGAACTAGCAATTGCACCTATAATAGCACCAACTATTAATGTGATAATCCATCCCATCTTTAGTCCTCCATTTCTATTATAGTTTGTATGATCAAACATAAGAGTAACAAAACTCTTATATGAGATTATAAATTCATTTACACTAAATATATTCTACTATAGAAATATAGCTTAGAATCATATATGTATGGAGATACATATATTATATGCAAAAAAGAAAAACATTGTCAAACTTAGCCAAAAGGAATTATATTAATATACCATATATAAAGGAGGTTTCCTGATCTATGATTCACAAATTACATGCCAGTTCTTTTGAGGTAGCATCATCCATATTACAAGTTCAAATCCCAGCCTATAAAGTTGAAGCAGTCTATTTAAACAATACTGCAATACCCCGTTTATATGATACTGTAAACGATATTCAAAGTTGTGACGAAACATTCTATGGATATTTTTCTGCAAATAAACTTGTCGGCTTTATTTCTTTTATACAAGAAGAAAATTCAATTGATATTCACCGACTCGTTGTATCGCCCGATTTTTTAAAAAAAGGAATCGCAACGAAACTGCTACTTTATATTTTTAGCATGTTCCCTTCTTCAATGACATACATTGTACACACAGGTAAAGCGAATACCCCTGCTATTACATTATATAAAAAACACGGATTCATTACAGTATCAGATACAATACTTCCTGACGGTATGATTCTTACGCAATTAAAAAAGACAGAAAACACAAAATAATTTGACTTGTTCATCTCTTTATGTTATCTTTTACTTTATAAAACCTTTTGCTGAGTCCAAATTTTGGAGCGGGGGAACCATTTTTGTAGCTATGCTACTTGGGGCGAATCTTTTTTAAGTAGGGAAACTCTCACTTCCCGAGTCCGACAGCTAACCTCGTAAGCGCAATGGGAGAGGAAGGTGCTTTTTGCCTATGTTACACAGTGTACCTCCTTAGTTATAAATATGGGAACGATATCAATTAAAAACCTATATTTATAGAAAAGGAGAAATGTATAATGTTACGTTTATCAGATCACGCAATAAAAATGATGGAGCAAAGACTTCGACTAGAACAACACCGCACATATCAAGCAAATAAAGTTATAGATAACTTACATCACAAATACTTCTTTCAGCATATTTTCCAACCGAAAAGATAAGGAAACCATACGTACAATATAATTTAATACAAAAAGCTTTGCGATTCATAATCGCAAAGCTTTTTGTATTACTATTAAAAATAATTTTCCATTAACTTATTCATCCAATCTGGCACACGAGCATTTTCTCTTGTATCAAAAACAGCAATATATGGTTTTATATCTAAAATAGCCGTTCGATCATTAGCGTCTAATCCTTGCACAGTCATAACGTTATTTTCAATCGACAATATTTCAACAGTAGTAATTCCAATAGGGTTTGGACGATGCTTTGTCCGCTGAGCAAAACATCCCTTTTCATCAAAATCACTTAATCCCCTTGGCTTTCTAGCCCACGACTGTTTATTTTCTTCCTGAAAATCATTCATATAAAAAATAACAATTGCATGAGAATAATCCTCAAGACCTGCTAATCCTCCAATATACTCTGGATATATTTTGATGTTTGAAATAACACTTCCCCAATTATGATACACTTTCTCGTCTATAGAAGATTGTACTTCTCCAATCTTCACCATACTAACATGGACCATTTTCCTCCTCCTTTAAATAACACTACCTACTTTCTCGCCTTAATAATAAAGGTAGTCGGCACCATTCTAGCTTTATATAAAGAATAATATTTCGTAGAAGGTTCAGCTATTTCTTCATCAAATACACAAGATGGTTCCGGCTCTTCTATTCTCTCAATTGTAAATCCCGCTCTATTTAACTCATTTATGTATGTACTTATTTTTCTCTTATATAATGTCGCTTGTACATTTTCCCCTTTAAATGTTTCAAACGTAATAGGAGTTTCTTCATGATAAGAAGACTTAAAGGTAATTTCCTCTGTACCATACTGTAAATTTGAATACACTGGATGCTCCCAGCTAAAAATAAAACTTCCTCCTGGCTTTACATATGAATAAATCAGTTCCAACGTTTTTCGTAAATTCGAAGTCCAACCTAATGCATAAATGGAGTATACAATATCAAAATACCCTTTCGGAATATCTCCTTCTTCTTCCATTGCTCCGCATATTAACTTTGGATTCCAACACTTTAACGTTTCATTCGCTGTTTTAATTTGTTCACTTGAAAGATCAAGACCCCATACTTCCTCTGCCCCATGTTCTGCCATATATTGCAACGAATGCCCACTTCCACATCCAATATCAAGAACCTTTTTATTTCTTATTGAATCGAACAAATGAATCTCATCTTCAGACGCTGTATACGGGCCATATTTAGGTAAACAATCCACTTGAAAGAAATAAGGTGCAACTGTATCCCAACACTTTTTATTTAAAGCTAACATTTGTGTACCTTTCATATTCTACATTCCCCCATCCCATTTTCTTTCCCTACTATAAATTACACATTATACCCCGATCTCCCTTTTCTCTTCGCTCGGTAATTTTTCACTTTCGCAATCGTACCGCACGCTCTTCCTCCTGCTTCTCCAGCATACATACCGCACCATCTTTTACTTCCATTTCGCGAATGATCATAAAATACCCAGCGACAATCTGGGCATGCTTTTAACCTTCCCCACAAATTTTCTTGAATCGCCATTAAAACAATGCTTAATACTTTTGTATATACATTCTCTTCGTGCACAGGCTCATATGTAATACCTTTCATATCTTCCTTTACATGTACATGAAATGGGTATTTCTCTAACCACTTTTGCAATGATTCTCCGCCTTCAATTGCAACCCGAATATCTTCTCGAAAACTTTTTAATTCCTTTATCGTATGAAATGGAACCTCTTCATGAAAATATTCCTCCATAAAGAGCTTTATATCCTCTTCTGTTTGCAGCATATCAATTGGTTCTCTCGTATCATTTGGTATTTTCCATGTATTTAAAAATTCTCGAATATATTCTAATTCATTTGGTGCATTTTGATTCAATTCCATCCACCTTCTTCTTAAAATTTACTTTTTTCTGACTTTATGTATAATTATAATATAAAATAGTTAACCGTTAAATTATTTTACTGGTTACAATATTAAGGGGAGTTCTATGAAAAGTTTCTCAATGCCGATACGTTTCATGCTTATTTCTTCATTTTTTATGTCTTTTGGGTATTTTGCAGTATACGCATTTTTAGCTATTTATCTATTAAGCTTTCTTCATTTTTCTGCTGTTCAAGTAGGAACAGTGTTGACGGTTATGACAATCACATCACGAGTTATCCCATTATTCTCAGGATTAATTGCTGACAAAATAGGCTATATCATTATGATGATAGCCGGATTATTTTTAAGAGGAATCGGATTTATCGCTTTAGGAATATGCTCTGATTTCTATACAATTTCTATTTCTTCTGCACTTATTGGCTTCGGAACTGCATTTTACGAACCTGCTGCTCGCGCCATATTCGGCTCACAACCAGCTCATATGAGAAAAAATTTATTTACATATTTAAACCTTAGTTTTAATTGCGGAGCAATAATCGGACCAATTGCAGGAGGGTTCTTACTCTTACTCGATCCAATCTATGCTTTTTCTCTAACAGGATCTCTTATGCTGTTATTCGCTTTTATCTTTTACTTACTTAAAAATCACTTCCAAGTCACTACTGAAAACACGTCTATTACATTAGGGCTACAGGCTATCTTACAAAACAAATCTTTCCTTTTGTTTTCATTTATTATGATTTTCTTCTATATTATGTTTACTCAGCTTACCGTCGCACTTCCACTTCATATGAAAAACATTAGTAATAGCAACCAGCTTGCTACACTAGTTATTACGATGAATGCAATAACAGGCGTCATATTTATGGTGTTATTCCGAAAACTATTTCACAAATACAACACACTTTCAATTATTAAATACGGTGTTTTATTAATGAGTATTTCCTTTTTACTCATTCCTTTATTTCAACACCCATATTGGCTATTCATTTGTGTAATTTTATTTACAATCGGTGAAACACTCGTATTACCTAACGTTGATATCGCTATTGCAAATTACAGTAACGAATCATATACAGCTACTTACTTCGGATTCTATCAACTATCACTCGCATTTGGTTTTATCATCGGTAATTATACCGGTACATCTTTTACATCCAACTTAAACGGCATGTATACACCATGGCTTATTTTCGGCGGAATAGGACTTATTGGTTTTATTTCACTACATATTTTAAATATTAAAAAAGGGATCTCTAAAGAGGATATATACCTATGTAATGAGACGAAACATCTTTAACACATTACAATTGTGATGGTACCTTTAGACAAGCAGCCTATAATAAAAAAATTCGACCATCATGTTTGACAGTCGAATCTTTTTATTTTTCATATTCAAAATGATTATGTCTTTTACAACCAAATAAATAGCAAGCCCCTATATAGTCCGTTTCAAATTCTAACCCTGGAACATATCCAGATTTGATATGTTCTATCATTTTTTTATAACAATTATTCTCTTCTATATATTCCTCAATTAACTCTTTCTTATCGTTTTCTGTCCAATTTTCTTCTACTTCTTCATTCTGAACATCTTCTATTTCTACTGTCTTCGCTTCGATAGATTCCCGTATAACTTCATTTATACGGGAGAAATTATTAGCTTTATATAGAGCATAAACAAATCTACCAATCCAATTGGGACTTTTCCAGTATTCTTTGTATCCCTTTTCGAACCATTCAATTGCTTCTTTATAGCAATTCAACTCAACATATAAATCTGCTACATTAATTTCTCCTACAAAGTCATCAGATTTCCTGTTAAAAGCATCCAACTTCTCTTTCGCTTCTGTTTTTCGCCCTAAATCAATTAAACATTTTACATAGTTATACATTATAATGTCTGAATCCCCTGCAACTCGCAAGAAAAATTCCGAAGCTTTTTCCAACTCTCCAAGATTATAATGAGCTACAGCTACATTGTGATATGCTTCATCGGATGGTTGAATCGAAATAGATTTTTGTAATGCATCTTTCGCTTCTTCGCACTTTTCTTGTTTCATGTAAATTTCCCCTAAGATGTTATAAGGAAAGTATGAGGAAGGATTCAACTTAACAGCTTCTTTTATTAATTCAAGAGCTTTACCATCATTCTCTTCCTCATAAAAGTACATCCAAGCAAGATTATTGAGAGATTGTACACCTCTAGATTCATGTACTGCTTGTTGAAACAGTTCCATCGCTTCCTCATATTCATTTTGTTCAAACATTTCAATTGCCTTCTCGTTAATGTTCAAGTAACTACCTCCGAAGTGAATGAATTCATCTATTCCCTATCATCATTTTAATATGTAAAAATTGTAATTTCTATAAAAATAAGATTGCTTCGTATTAAGCTCTTTCTCCTGTCTACATTTCATCATATATTTGGATATCCAATTCGTAATGATTTTATCAACACCGCTTTCTAAAGAAAATATATACCTACGTAAAGATACGAAATCTCTTTAAAAATTTTCAAGTTTGGTAGAATCACATTGTCATCAAATTACAAGTTGTTTGCCAGGACGAAAAAACGAGTAGAAGTCACATAAACAAAAGCGAAGCCTCAGAAGAGACTCCGCTTTTGGAGCTTTGCAAATGTGCCATTTTGTGAAACTAATCCACATTAACATTATTATTTACATTTTCTATGCTTGTGCTTCATACAATCATGCCGCGGGAAACACGGTCGAACTAGTATAACCTCGGGGACTATTGGTGTTATAACCGTTGACGTATTATTAGAAGGGTTTGGATCAGGTGTGTCACTACTTACAGTAGCCGTATTTATTATAAACCCGATTGCATTCGGACTTACAAACCCCCTAATAATTATAGTAACAAAGGCACCACTAGCCAATGTTCCTAAATTTAGTGTCCCCGTCCACGGACTAAACGTTACTCCTCCATCTACTGAGAACTCCACATTGTTGAGTTGACTCGGTATTGTATCTGTTACAACGACATTCTGCGCACTTGATGGTCCGGCATTCGATACAAATAATGTGTAAGTTAGGAATCCACCTGGAGGTATTGTGTTTGCATTCACTGTTTTTATTATTGAAACGTCTGCTGATTCACCTACAGGCGTAACAACGGTAGATGTATTGTTGTCAGGATTTGGATCTGGGGTCGTTGAGCTTACGGTTACAGTATTCGTAATAAATCCGTTAGCAGCAGAAGTCAATATCCCTCTTATTAAAATGATTGATGTTTCACCTTTTGGTAAGTCACCTATATTCGTAGTACCAAGCCATGGATTAAACGTGATTCCTCCATCTACTGAAAATTCTACATTCGAAAGTTCTCTCGGTACTGCATCAGTTACCGTTACAGCCGCCGCATCTGACAGGCCAGCATTCGATACTAATATCGTATATGTGAGTACCTGACCTACCGACACTGGCACTGTGCTTGCCACTTTTACAACAGAAATATCAGCAGAAGTAGTCACTAATGTCATAGTAGTTGAGGTGTTATTCGTTGGATCTGGATCTGGTGTTGTTGAACTTACGGTTGCGGTGTTTCTAATGATTCCCCTAGCAGAGGAACTTACCATTCCTCGAATAAAGACAGTCACTGATGACCCGCTAGCTAATGTTCCTAATACAATAGAACCAAGCCATGGATTGAACGTATTCCCTCCATCTACTGAATATTCCGGATTCAAAATCTCGCTCGGTACTGTATCTGTGAGTGTAACATTTTGAGCATCGGATGGTCCTGCATTTGCTACAACCAACCTATAAGTGAGTATCTCTCCCGCATTCACTGGATTCGGACGACCTATTTTCACTACTGAAATATCCGCTGACTCAGTTACTGGTGTAACAATAGTTGATCTGTTATTTGCTAAATTTGGATCTGGTGTCGGCGAGCTGACTACTGCCGTATTCCTAATGAAACCAGTAACTGATGATTTTACTGTTCCCCGAATTAAGATCGTTACGGAAGAGCCATTTGGCAATGTACCTATATTCGTAGTACCAGGCCATGGACTAAACGTTACCCCTCCATCTGTTGAAAATTCTGGATTTGAAATTTTTCTTGATACAGCATCTATCACTGTAACAGCTTCTGCATCTGACGGCCCTAAATTCGAGACAACTAAAGTATAAGTGAGTATCTCACCTGCGTTTACTGGGTTCGGGTTTCCTGTTTTCACCACTGAAATATCTGCTAATGCATTCACAGGCGTATCAATCGTTGTTGTGTTATTCGTTTGATCTGGATCCGGGGTCGTTGAATCTACGGTTGCGGTGTTTCTAATTGTTTCCGTAGCAGAGGCACTTACCGTTCCTCGAATTAAGAAAGTAATTGAAGCCCCATTTGCTAGCGTACCTATATTAATAGAACCCGGCCATGGATTAAACGTTACTCCTCCGTCTATTGAATATTCCGGATTTAATACCACACTTGGTATAGCATCCGTTAACGTTACATTCAACGCATCATTTGGGCCTGCATTTGATACTACTACACTATAAGTTAGTAATTCACCAGCAATCGCAGGTGATGGATTAGCTAACTTCGTCACAGAAATATCCGCTTCAGTATTCACCGGCGTAACGATCGTTGAGGTGTTATTGTCCGGATCTGGGTCTGGGGTCGTTGAATCTACAGTTACTGAGTTCGTAATTAACCCCGTAGCCAAAGGATTTACCGTTCCCCTTAGTATAATTGTTTGTGAAGCCCCATTTGCTAGCGTACCTATATTAATAGAACCGGGCCACGGATTAAACGTTATTCCTCCGTCTGTTGAATATTCCGGATTTAAAAGTTCACTTGGTATAGCATCCATCACCGTAACATTCAATGCATCATTTGGCCCTGCATTTGACACTACTACAGTATAAGTTAATATCCCTCCTGCAAGTACTGGACTCGGATTCGCTGTCTTTACTACTGAAATATCTGCTGACGTATTTATCGCGCTAAACTCCGTAGAAATATTGTTTGTTGGATCTGGATCCGGCGTCGTACTATTAACTACGGCTGTGTTCGTAATTAATCCCGTTGCCGAAGGATTTACCGTTCCCCTTAGTATAATTGTTTGTGAAGCCCCATTTGCTAGTGTACCTAAATTGATTGAACCCGGCCATGGATTAAACGTTACTCCTCCGTCTGTCGAATATTCCGGATTCAAAATCTTATTCGGCACCTTATCTATGAGCATTACATTTTCTGCATCTGATGGTCCCGCATTCGATACTACAATTGTGTAGGTCAGCACATTTCCTGCAAGTACTGGATTTGGACTTCCTGTTTTCACCACTGAAATATCCGCTAAAGCTTCAACTGGTGTTTCGAAAGTTGAGGTGTTATTCGTTAAGTCCGGGTCTGGTGTTGTTGAATCTACCGTTGCTGTGTTTATTATCGATCCAGTTACATTAGCACTTACCGTTCCTCGGATCAACACTGTTTCTGCTGTACCATTTACCAATGTACCTAAATTGATTGAACCTGGCCACGGATTAAACGTTACTCCTCCATCTATCGAATATTCTGGATTTAAAACAACACTTGGTATAGCATCTGTTAACGTTACATTTTCCGCATCTGATGGACCTGCATTTGACACTACAATTGTATACGTGATTACCTGCCCCGCAATCACCGGATTTGGATTCCCCAATTTCACCACTGAAATATCCGCCGATTCACTTACTGTTGTAACAACTGTTGAAGTGTTATTCGTTGGATCTGGGTCAGGGGTTGTTGATTCTACCGTTGCTGTGTTTGTAATAGTTCCAGTAGCAGAGGTACTTACCGTCCCTTGAATCAAAATCGTTTCTGTTGCACCATTTACTAAAGTTCCTAAAGAAAGAGTACCAGGCCACGGATTAAACGTTACTCCTCCGTCTGTTGAATATTCCGGATTTAAAACAACACTTGGCACTGCGTCTGTTACTATTACATTCTGCGCATCTGATGGACCCAAATTAGATATGAAAAGCGTGTAAGTTAGTAAGTTTCCACCGCTTACTGGGTTTGGACTTGCCGTTTTAATAATAGCAACATCTGCTGAAGCATTAACAGGAGTAATAACTGTTGAGGTGTTATTCGTTGGATCTGGGTCTGGGGTAGTCGAATCTACAGTCGCTGTGTTTGTGATAGAATCAGTAGCAGCGGTACTTACTGTCCCTCGGATCAATACCGTTTCCGTTGCACCATTTGCCAAAGTTCCTAGAGAAAGAGTACCAGGCCATGGATTAAACGTTACCCCTCCGTCTATTGAATATTCCGGACTCAAAATTTCACTTGGTATAACGTCCGTTAACGTTACATTCTGTGCTGCATTTGGTCCTGCATTCGAAACTACTATTGTATAAGTGAGTAGCTCACCAGCTACAACAGGTGTCGGACTTGCTGTTTTAACAACAGAAATATCCGCCGAGAAACTAATAGGAGCAAAAGAGGTATCAGTGTTATTGCTCAAATCTGGATCGAATGTTGTACTACTAACAGTTGCAGTATTCGCTATAATTCCCGTAGCAGAAGGACTAACTGTTCCTCGAATTATAATTTGTACGGAACTACCTGTCGGTAAAGTTCCTAGACTTAAACTTCCTGTCCAGCTCTGAAAAGTAATTCCTCCATCTAAACTATACTCAGGATTTAAAATCTCAGATGGAATATCATCCGTTAACGTAACATCTTGAGCAGCATCAGGACCATTATTCGTTACTTGTATCGTGTAGGTGAGTTCCTGTCCCGGCTGTACTGGTACTGGGCTATTCGTTTTCAACACCATTAAATCAGCAACATTATTCACTTGTAAAATATAATCTTCTACTTCTCCGTCAGAGGCAGGACCTACACTCCTTGTATCCACTGATGTTGGAGTTCCAGCATTCTGATTAATAAGATTATCTGTTGTTAATCTAAGCCTTACAAAAGTGTGACCAGGAGTTAATGTTACACCCGGTGGTACCGTGAAGTTCAAGATAACGGTTTGAGTCCCTGCAACTGAAGGCACTACTTGAACAATCGCTCCCTCATTCCCTTGAAATATTCCATCCTCATTAAAATCAATCCATCCATATAAATTAGCATCACTTCCTGTTTCATTCGTTACGGTTACATTTAGCGAATAACTAGTAGCACTAACAGAAAGTGTAGCAAGAGGAACCGTTAAGCCGTCATCTTGAATACCTTTTGAAATATCGTCACCTGTTGCTGTGGGATTTTGATAAGCATCTGTTTCCGCTGTAACTTTTGTCCCTAATACTAGTTCATTTACAATTCCGTGACGTGGTCCATTATTAGCTAGTAACGTAGAATAATTATCTGGTCCGTTACCCGGAGCAGTATTTGGAGCGTCACCAAAATCTACGTTAATTTCAGCTAGTAGACACATAGTTGCATCATTAAATGAGGTTGTAACGGTGCTAGAAAATAATGCGGCGGTTGCGGTATTACCAGCGATAATATATCGGTATATATTACCGGTTGGATTAGCAATCGCATAGATTATACCATTCGAGTCCAACGCAATTGCCCCAAAAGGTCCCGTATTATGAGGTGTTGTCGTTAAATTTGTAATTTGTCCTGTCGTGGGGCTTACCCTTATAGCGATACCGGTAGGTGCTATGCCGTATAAAAAATTATCTGACGGATTATATACCCAATCACTTACGTTTAGTGTTGTACTTAAACCAACGCCAAAATTACTAGTTTGTTCTGTATATCCAGTCGCTGGATTAACTAGTTTCATAAATGTTGCAGAATTTGGACGCAAATCAATTACATAGAATCTTGCAATATCATTTACAGAAATATATAGAAATCCATTAAGATCAAAAGCTCCAACGTTATAATTATCCACAGGTAATCCTGTCGGTAGAGGAAATAGAGCTGTTACATTTCCATTGTTATCTACACGTACAATGTTATTATTTAATTGATCATATCCATAAATATAATTATCCAAAGTATTATATGCAATAGCATTTATATTTACAGGGGGATTTACCGTTCCTTGAATCAATGTTGCACCAGTGACAACATTGATGTTATACCAGTGACAACATTGATGTTATACCAAATAGATGGGGTACCTGCAAACTGAATCATAGTTGTCGTACAATCTAAAGGATTATTAACAGTATCGTGGCTAAAATTTTGATTCGCAATTGTTGCACCATTATTAATTTGAGCTGCGGTAACTGTAATTGTTAGTTTTCTCGGTCCATTTGACATAGTAAATCCATCAGGTTGAGTGAAATTTGTAGGTGGGCAAGTATCACCTGGATTAGCGACAGGTTCATATACAGTATAAGTTCCTGCCGCAGTGACAGTAAAACTATAATTTCCATTTATATCTGTTTGGGTAGTTATACATGTTGCTGCCGTACTGCTAAATAAAACAACAAAAACATTAGGTATTCCTGGCTCTCCAGGATCAAATTGACCATTGTGATTTAAATCATTAAATACAATTCCCGATATTGTTGCTGCCAAACATTATCACTCCCGTCTCACTTACCATCTTATATATCTCAATCAAAAAATATTTCATTAGGCCAAATGTATTATAAAAAGCTGTCCTAATTCTTATTGATACCTTGCTAATAAAGACATAACTATTCCACGTATTTTATGCACATTTAGTACATTATGTGAATGATTTATATACAAGACTTCTTATCCCCTAACGATGTAAAAGCAAAAATTTTGATGCTACCTTCTAAAACATATATACCTACATCCTTTTTACATATTATGGTATATTTTAAAGAGATTGATAGCTATTCATCTACGTTCCACACTAATTTTCTAGAAATGAACAAGTCAAAATTTTTTCGAAATCGGGGGGAGCTTATGAAAAAGAAATTAATTGTTCTGCTATTCATCGGAATCATTTTATCCGGATGTTCAACTATAGTAGAAAATTCTTTAGAAACCGGAAGCGGCAGTATTGAATTATTAACACCAACGATTACAACAAAAGATAATGAATTAGAAATTAAGACTGAAGGTATTGATGAAAATAAAGTAACTTTTATTTATGTTGCCAATAAAAAAGTATTGGAACAAAAAATAAATAATGGTGAATCCTACAAACTTAACATTAAAGATATCGAGCACGCTCATAGGACGGACTACAAGCCAAGAGTTCAACTTTTGCAAACGAAAGATGATAACGAAGATGGAGACATGGCAACCTTTAAACAAGTTAGATATACAGTTGAAAAAAAGTAGTTTTATAGTTATTTCATTTAAATATAACAACCGAAAATATACTTTTAACAGAGGGTAAATATAAGAGGTGCTAATATGAAAAGACGATGGATTTTTTGGTGGATTGGTAACATATTTTGGATTATAACTTTCGGGATATTGGCAGCTATCATTTGGCTAAGAGAGGTTGATGGGACCGGCGTTACTCAAACACCTGAGCTGAAATTAATAGCATTTATCGTTTTATTAATTGCATTTATATTACCACTAATTATTCAAGTTGTATGGTTAATTGTTAATCTGAGAAAAAGTAGAAAAAAATAACGCAGAAAAAAAGAGAGGAATCTTTTTCAATATAGATTCCTCTCTTTTTTCTATGGGGATTATGCCGTGCTTTTAAAGCTGCACTACTCCCTTTTCTTTACGATGCATGTTCATCTTTCTTCTTCTTCAACAATGCTCTCTTTTTCATCGCCTTCGTTAAATATCCACCTTTAAACGAACGGATTTCATAAGAAGACATAAACGCTTTCGGTGCAATTTCATTAATAATTTCTAACAGTTCTTTTTCTCTAGAACGCTTTGCAACGATATCTAAGCGATAACGTATAGAATTTATTCCTTCACCTTCAAATACTGTAACGCCAAATCCAAAATGGCGTAATTCATTTACTAATTCATTACAACGGTCTAGTAAACTAACTTGATACGTAATATATCCAATTGCTAATTTATTTTCTATATAACCGCCTAATAATAGTCCCGCACTAAAGCCGATGACATAGGCAACAATGTTCATCCAATTTGATAAATCTTGAAACACAATACCTAAACTGACAATATAAATTGCTCCTTCTAACAATCCTACACCTGCAGCGGATCTTGTTTGATTCTTTACAAGCAAAATCGTACGGATTGTTAAAGTTGGAACGTAAATAATTTGAAGCACAAAAATAAGTAAAGCTTGTAACATTGGTATCCACCTCTTTCGCAAATTCTTTTGTCATGATAACATACATAAGCTTTAGAAATCGATGGGTTTTTTAATTTTTTTTAATTTTTTTTAATTTTTTTCATACTATTGAAATGCCCCAAAAATAAGCGTATTATGTTTGGCATAAATTCGATAAGTACCAGTAAATCATTCGTATTATATCATTTATTTTTAAACGCAAAAAAGGAACCCCATTAGGTCCCTTTCATCAGAGTTCTATGTTTTTCGAAGCATTTTCCTTTTGCTTCTCTTCTTCTTTTACTAGCTGCATATTTGCATAGGCTAAATTCGCAATCATTAAAAAGTGTCCACCCAATATTCCAGTACCAAATGCCCACATTTCCATTTCATGCTCAATTTCAAACATAATGATAGCCCCTAATATTGCGGCCGCAAATCGGTTTAGAACTCCTAATCCAGGAGCCTTTTCTTTCATCACGATACTTCTTCCTAATTTCTCCACTCTGCGAGCTAATAGCCAAAGACAATATGCGCTAACTGCTAAACCGATACCGAACCCTGTCACTTGTTTCCCAAACGGAGTAACCGCCCACATTAGTAGTAAACCACTAAAGATCGTATACAATTGTAATCGATATACACGTAAGGCTACTTGAATCAAAATATCCGCTCCTAATTTCACATTTTATTATGTGTCAGAAGAAAAGCAGCAACTTACACAGTTGCTGCTTTCTCTTGTTCTTGTTCATGATCCATTTTTTGAATTTCAACACGTTTAATTTGATAAGCATCTTTTTCTAACACTTTAAATTCATAGCCTTCTGCTTCAACGTATTGTCCTTCTTCGATTTCATGATTTTGCATCATAATCCATCCACCGATTGTATCCACATCGTCTTCTTCAATGTGTAATCCAAACAAATCTTTTACTTCTGAGATAAGCACTTTTCCATCAACAATTTTATGATACTCGTTCACATGTTGAATTGGTGGTGCTTCATCTTCATCATATTCATCACGAATTTCGCCGACGATTTCCTCCAATATATCTTCAAGCGTTACAATTCCAGCTGTTCCTCCGTACTCATCATATAAAACAGCCATTGGAATTCGCTTCTTCTGCATTTGCAGTAATAAATCATGAATTGGAGTCGTTTCCATAACTTCAATAATCGGACGCATATACGTGCGAATCGATGATAAATCTTCTTGATCGTTGTTCATATATCGAATAAAGAAATCTTTTACGTTGACCATACCGATAATATCATCTTTATCTTCTCCAAAAATCGGATAACGTGTGTATCGTTCATTTTGGATTACTTTCATGTGTTCTTCTACTGAATCTTCAAGATAGAAACCAACGATTTCTGTACGCGGTACCATTATCTCTTTCGCGATGCGATTATCAAATTCAAAGATATTATTTACATACTTGTATTCAGCTTGATTAATTTCGCCACTTTCATAGCTATCTGAAAGAATAAGACGTAATTCTTCTTCTGTATGAGCTACTTCATGTTCAGAAGCTGGTTTCAAACCGAATAAACCAGTTATAACACGAGCTGAACCGTTCAATACCCAAATAAATGGATACATGATTTTATAGAACATCATTAACGGAGTTGCCAATAACAACGTTACTTTTTCAGCCTTTTGAATTGCCAGCGTTTTCGGAGCTAATTCCCCTACTACAACGTGTAAATATGTCATTAGCATAAAAGCAAGACCAAAAGTTAATACTGATGAGATAGAAGGATTTACGTTCCATTTCTCAAATAACGGGTGTAATAACTTTTCGATTGTCGGTTCACCTAACCAACCTAATCCCATCGCTGTAACTGTAATACCTAATTGACAAGCAGATAAATATTCATCTAAATTTGTTGTTACCTTTTTCGCTGCTAACGCACCGCGTTTCCCTTCCGCAACAAGCTGATCAATGCGACTTGAACGTATCTTAACAATCGCAAACTCTGCTGCTACGAAAAATCCAGTAAATGCGATTAAAATCGCAACCATGACTAAATTAAATATTTCCAATGAATCCCCTTAGTTAAAAAACTAAGGTGTCCACCTCCTGTATACTATAATGTTTTCTTATTTGTTCGTTAGAAAACATAGCCCGATACAAAAATTAAAGAGGTCGGATTTCACTTATTCTATAATAATAGAGCAAGTGTCTGTATTAAAGCTGTCGTTTGACCTGATAAAGATTTCGATATTTTTTCACGTTGTGAATCAGTCAATTCATCTAAAAGAGGCTTTAACTCCGTTAGCTCTGCTTCTAATCTATGAATATGGTCTGTCACTTCATTCACTTGTTTCGAAACGTGTTCATTGATACCGAGCAGCTTCTTCTCCTCGATCTTCTCTTTAATCTCACAAAGCGGCATATGCATTTCTTTGCACTTCTCAATAAATTGTAATGTCTCAAATGCTGTTTCGTCGTAATAGCGATAATTAGATTGAGATCGCTCCGCTTTTAAGATTCCTAGATTCGTATAATAATCAATCGTTCGTTTCGACACGTGAGCCATGAGAGCCAACTGTCCGATTCGATACACCTTCCCAACGATCTTCCCCCCTTGTTTATATTACTAACATCATACAATACATAAACTGTACAGTCAAACGTGATGGTTTATCATTCATAATTTATACAAAATTTATCGTCTCATCTTATACAATCTAATCTATTAATTTAATTATATAATAAAATACTTAAATTCAAAAAACCAAAACGAACGAAATATAACTATGAAATTTCCCGTTCCTTTCTAATTTAAGTACATATCATAATAACATCGATATCAAATTCTTTTTATAATTAGGAGGAAAAAATGAAAGCTGTTATTCTTGCAGGTGGATACGGAACAAGGATTGGGGAAGAAACTCATTTAAAACCAAAACCTATGATTGAAATTGGAACAAAGCCTATTCTATGGCACATTATGAGTTTGTATAGTCATTACGGCATTACTGAGTTTATTATTTGCTTAGGCTATAAAGGATATGCAATTAAAGAATTCTTTCTAAATTACAACTTACACATGTCCGATTTCACGATACATTTAAGCGACAATACAATTACTAACCATTCTCATCGTATAGAACCATGGACAATTACACTGATTGATACCGGTCTAAATACCGAAACAGGTGGACGAGTTAAGAAAATACAAAATTTCGTCGGGGACGAACCTTTCTGCCTCACTTATGGCGATGGATTAAGTAATATAAATATAAAAGAACTGATGGCATTTCATAAAAAACACAGCAAAATAGCTACTGTTACTGCCGTACAACCTCCAGGCAGATTTGGTTCTCTCGTATTAGATAAACAGTCTGTAACATCCTTTCAAGAGAAACCATTAGGTGATGGCGGATGGGTTAACGGTGGATTTTTCGTTTTAAATCCTGATATTTTCAATTACATTAGTGGAGATAAGTCTGTTTTTGAAACAGACACTTTAGTTCAGTTAGTAAACAAAAACGAATTGGCCGCATATCAACATACTGGTTTTTGGCATCCAATGGATACAGTGCGCGATAAAAATAAATTAGTCGAGCTATGGGAAAGTAATAACGCTCCGTGGAAGGTTTGGTAATATGGCTTCATCATCTTTTTGGAATAAGAAAAAAGTATTTATTACAGGACATACTGGCTTTAAAGGCTCATGGCTTACCCTTTTTTTAACTTCATTAGGTGCAGAAGTAGTTGGCTATTCTTCTCACCCCCCATCCATCCCTAACCTTTTTGAACAATGTAACGTATCAAAAGAGTGCATAACAATTAAAGGCGATATTACAGATTACGATTCTTTATCCCATGCCCTGAAACAACATAACCCTGACATACTATTTCATTTAGCAGCTCAGCCAATCGTCACCACTTCATACAAAAATCCTATCGAAACATTTAAAACGAATGTTTTAGGTACTGTTCACGTATTAGAAGCGGCAAAGCATATAGAAAGTATACGTGGCATCATTAATGTTACAAGTGATAAATGCTATGAAAATGACGGGAGCGGTAACCGGGCATTCGTGGAAACTGACCGACTAGGAGGTTTCGACCCTTATAGTGCTAGTAAAGCTTGTGCTGAACTAGTTGCAACATCATATCAAAAATCATTCTTCCACACTAACACTCCTAAACTTGCCTCAGTAAGAGCAGGTAATGTCATCGGCGGCGGTGATTGGGCAGAAGACCGATTATTCCCAGATATCATTCGTGCATATTTACAAGATAATACATTAAATATTAGAAACAAAAACGCTATTCGCCCATGGCAACACGTATTAGATCCTTTACATGGCTATATTCTTTTAGCTGAAAACCTTTCGAAAGACGCCGAATATGCAGCAGCTTGGAATTTCGGCCCGATGAATGAACTTAACAGAACCGTTCATGATGTCATTCAATCTATAATAAAATTATGGAATCAACCACTAACAATCCTTTCCCCTCATACAAATACTCTTTATGAATCACCTATTTTAACACTCGATAGTACAAAAGCAGTAAATAAACTCGGTTGGACTCCTAAATTATCAACAGATCATTCTATCGCTTGGACTGTTGATTGGTACAAAAAATATGCATCTGGTCAAAATATGGAATCTTTCACGCGACAACAAATCGATGCATTCAAAAATTTATAAGGGGGCTATAAAATGGAACAGAAAAAATGCCGTTTTTGCCACTCATTACTCACAAATACTTTTTTAGATTTAGGCGTTTCTCCTCTCGCTAACTCATTTGTAGCTCCAGAACACTCATATAAAATGGAGCCATTTTATCCGCTGCACACGTTTGTTTGTAACTCTTGTTTACTTGTACAATTAGATGAATTTGAATCTCCGCACAATATTTTTCATGACTATTTATACTTTAGCTCTTACTCCTCCAGTTGGCTACTACACGCTAAGCAATATGTAGAAATGGCGATTAAGCGTTTCAACTTAACAAACCATTCGAAAGTGATTGAAATCGCAAGTAACGACGGGTACTTATTACAATACTTTCAAAAAGAAAAAATCAAAACGTTAGGAATTGAACCTGCAAAAAATGTAGCAGAAATCGCTATCCAAAAAGGAATTCCTACTGAAGTGAATTTTTTCAGCAATGACTTAGCAAAAAAATTACCGCAAGCAGATTTAATCGTCGCAAATAACGTATTAGCACACGTTCCGAACTTGCATGATTTTGTTGCCGGTTTAAAAACATTATTAAAACACGATGGCACGATAACAATTGAATTCCCGCACTTATTAAACCTCATATCCTTTAAACAGTTTGACACAATCTATCATGAGCATTTCTCCTACTTCTCACTTATAAGTCTTCAAAAAGTTTTTGCTCATCATCATTTACAAATTGTCAATGTAGAAGAACTTGCAACGCACGGTGGTTCATTGCGTATTTTTGTAAACCATCACAGTGACTCATCCACTATCCATTCCAGTGTTACAAATATAATCCAAAAAGAAGTAGATCACGGGCTAGATACATTAGATTGCTATCTCCTTTTTTCTGAACGCATAGAACAATTGAAAATAAGTATTTTAAAGTTTTTTATCGAAGCAAAAGCTTTAAACAAACAAATTATCGGTTACGGCGCTCCTGCTAAAGGAAACACCCTTTTAAATTATTGCGGGATAGGAAAAGAGTTTCTAAATTATACAGTAGATAAAAACCCTCACAAACAAAATCTCCTTCTACCAGGAACCCGCATTCCAATACAATCTCCTGAAGAAATAAAACGTACAAAACCTGATTACATTCTCATACTTCCTTGGAATTTGAAAGACGAAATTATGAAAGAATGCTCTTTCATTCGTGAATGGGGCGGCAAATTTTTAGTAACGATTCCAGAAGTTGAGGTGATTGAGCCATGAAAAAAATCCTTGTAACAGGCGGTAGTGGATGGATTGGTAAATATGTTGTAAATTCCCTTATACAAAAGGGCTATGAAGTGCACGCCACCTACAATACAAATAAGCCTTCTCACCTTTCTTGCCATTGGCATAAAGTAAACTTACTTTGCGATGAAGAAGTAAAAAAACTCATTTACGACATGAAGCCTAGTCATCTCATTCATTTAGCTTGGGAAGCAGTGCCGCCAGCGTGTTATGCATCTATTAATAATTACTATTGGCTTACATCCAGTATCTCATTAATTCAACACTTCACAACGTGCGGCGGAAAGCGAGTCATCGTTGCCGGTACTGGCGCAGAGTATGAATGGTTTAACGGCGTATTATTTGAAGATTCACCGCTTCTTTCCTATAAAACCCCGTATTCATTATGTAAAAACGCACTACATTCCTGGCTACAATCATACGCTGGGCAAACCAGCCTCAGCATGTGTTGGAGCCGCATTTTTCATATGTATGGCCCTCACGAACAAGGGAATCGACTCGTTTCTAACATTATCACGTCCTTATTAAAAAATGAGGAAGCACTATGTACACATGGAAAACAATTAAGAGATTTCCTCCATGTGAGTGACGTCGCTGATGCTCTCGTAACAGTATTAGAACGCAATGTTACAGGCACAATCAATATCGCTTCTGGTCAATCTGTACAAATTAAAGAATTAGCTTCTATCATTGCTAAAAAGATAGGAAAAGAAAATTTAATTAAACTAGGTGCGATTCCTTTCTCTAAAGATGAACCTTTATTCGTCGGTGTTAATGTAGAACGTTTAAAAACTGAAGTAAACTGGAAACCGACGTACAATCTAAATACTGGAATCGAAGAAACAATTTTATGGTGGGAATCATTTATAAAAAAGCATAACGATACGCAGCACTAAAACGTAAATCCTTCGTCTCTCTCGCTAATTCCTTATACCATTCTTCTAATCTTTCAGGTGTAATAATGTGATGTGTCCCCATTCCTGCATGCTTACTACCTTCAGAAAGAGTCGGACCAATTTGTAATTTCCTCTTCCTCATCGCATCGTTCCACGGACTAAATCCAAACCATGCAATACAAGCAAGAGGTGGGTAATTCATAAATTCATGTGCAGTTAAATGCCTTCCAACAGTGTAGCTTCCATGTTCATTATTATGAATGAATCTACCTCTTCTCCATAATCTCCAATCTTCCGGTAAGTAACCGTGAAATCGCTGTTTCATTAAAGGTATTCCAAAGTTAAGTTCCGGATAATTATAGTTAAGATCATCGACCATAATAAGCCCTTCCAGCCAATACATCCTCTCTCCCAATTCATTTAGTGATTTCCAAAACTGATTTTTATCTTGCACACAAAGAAACTCAGTCGTATTTAAAATCATTTTCCAACCTTCTACTTCTTGTTCCACCCTCATCACTTCATGGTCTGTCGCTAATGCATCAAACTCTGGATTTGTAGAATCTCGCACTTCCCAATGCGGTGCGAATTTTTTGCAAATTTCGACTGAACGATCTGTAGAACCTTTATTAATTAAAATACCATGATCAAACAGTTTCGTATGATGCATAAGCCACCACGGTAATAAATACTCTTCATTGTAAAAATGAGAAATAACGGTTGTAGTTATAATAATCTCCTCCTCTTTCTCTATTAATCTACTTTTTCATCCTACTCTTAATATACTTATCAGTTATGTAATTGGTTTCTTTTATTTTTAAAATATGTTTTTCTACCATATACTATGCTTTCTTCGACAACCACCATTTTCTAAAGAATCAACTCCGTACAATTAACATCCCAATAAACTGAAAATTAAGTTATAATATCATTATAAAATTATGAAGGAGGAATGCGCTCATGTACTACAACACTTCATTCGAAAACGATCAACCTGTAGTCCGTCTATAATCTAAGACGGGTATTCATATAACAAGTGCACTATGCCTCGTC
This sequence comes from Bacillus sp. 05T21, assembly GCF_056396785.1. NCBI lineage: Bacteria > Bacillati > Bacillota > Bacilli > Caryophanales > Bacillaceae > Bacillus > Bacillus sp. 05T21. The sequence goes on from NZ_JBFTMD010000020.1 coordinate 53,877, forward strand.
TTAGGGAATAAATCATAACCTAAAAATAGACGGAGGTAATTCAAATGAAACAAACAATTTTAGGAGCTATATGTTTATCTCTAGCAGCAAGTATATGGGGCGGTATGTACGTCGTTAGTAAATACGTACTCGACTTTATCCCGCCACTTACACTCGTTTGGCTACGTTTTATTATCGCTTTTGTTGTTTTATATGTGATTTTGAAAATAACTGAAAAAAAGCAAAAGAAAAAAGTACCCATCCACAAAAAAGATTGGCTATTATTTGCTTGGATTGGATTCATCGGGTATTTCATTTCAATCACATGTCAATTTATCGGAACGAAATTATCCGATGCTCATACAGGCTCCTTAGTGACATCAGCTACACCTGCATTTATGGTTATATTTGCAGCGCTCATTTTAAAAGAGAAACTAACTACTCGTAGACTTTTATCAACTATAATAGCGACAATCGGTGTCATTATCGTTATCGGATGGGATATTGAAATCGGCTCCTATTTTATCGGTACAATCATTTTAGTTGGAGCTGCTATTACGTGGGCTTTACTGTCCATTTATGTAAAAATCGCTTCAGCTCGATTTTCATCTTTAATTATTACAACGTACGCAATATTTTTTTCACTCTTTTTCATTACACCTTTTATGATATGGGAATTCCAATCAATCTCTATTGAACATATGAACATGTATGTATTATTAGGCATACTTTATTTAGGAATTGTCTCAACAGCAGGTGCCTTTTTCCTTTGGAATAAAGGGTTAGAATTAATGGATGCGAGCATCGGATCATTATTTTTCTTCTTTCAACCGATCGTCGGTTCAATATTTGGCTGGCTCCTATTAAATGAGACGTTAAGCAGTAACTTTTTCATTGGTGGTATCCTTATTATATGTAGCGTTATAATTACGACTTTTGAAAAGCAAAAATAGTATAAAAAACAGGCAGAGACTTAGTCTCTGCCTGTTCGCATAATTGGCTCTTGATCGTGAAAACCGATGCAAATTGGTATATTACTTTGTAATCCACTACATGCACTTATAAAACTACACACTGTTCTTGCAATTAAATATAAAGTAATACCTACAGCCTTTTTATCTGAATCAAAGCCATTTTCACCATAAATATCAGCTAACTCTCCTAAAGATGGTCCTTCTATTTCATCCGTCCAATCACTGGCCCAATCATCATCCTCTACTTCAAGAAACATGTAATCGTCACAAACATATAACTGACTATCCCACTCATTATCAAGGTCATATTCAAAATAAATTGCCTTCGCTTCTTCACTTTCAGCGACTTTTAATGCTTCTTTCAAACCTATTCTCATACTTTTCTTGTATAAGTCTAATGGAATCAATGTAATGCGCTCCGCATCCTCACTTGACGCTAGTGTGCGACAAATATCATAATACTTCGATTCTATTTGAGATACTGATAACGAAAATACATCTTCCTGCATTTCCTCTAAATACTGAAACATATCCAAACTATTTCACTCCATACTCTTTACGCAGGCCAATGCGCTGGACGAGACAACAATTTCGGCAATTTCGTATGTTTGTCCCCTTTCGCCGCGTTAATTTGAACTTGCGTAAGAAAAATACTATTTGTAAAATCCGTCCCGCGAATATCTGCATCTCGCAAATCTGCTCCGATGAGATCCGCCCCCCTTAAATTTGCATCTCGTAAATTAGCCGCAATAAGATAAGCTCCTCTTAAATTTGCTCCTTGTAAATCCCTCTTTTTAAGGTTAGCTCCCATAAGATCTGCCCCTCGGTGACTGATTCGTTTTTTACGTGCAGCATTCATTTCCTTCCATACTAATTCACTCGTCTCTAAAAGGAGAATGTTCACTTCTGCACGGTGTAATGGCACATTTACTTCCATTAACTCATCTGAACTTAAATTAGAAAGACGCTCTGTCTCTTCAATTGCTTCCTTCAGCTCTTTATGAATTGTCTGCGTCGCCTTTAATAGAATAGCCTCATTCAAATACCAAAGCATTTCATGAAGCTGATGCATAACCGGAAAAGCATTATACATTTCTCTCGCATGCTCGGCATCTGTCCGCCAATCAATTCCTTTAAACGTAACTTGAGAAATCTTTTGTCCAGCACCGAAACATTCAAATACTGTACAACCTTTATAGCCTTTTCCTCTAAGATCTCTATGTATACTACATTTATAATCTGATTGTAAATTTGTACAAGGTTTACCACCATCTTTATTCACCGCGAAATCTACTGATGCTGCAAACGGTAATGCCACACAACATAATCCAAAACATTTTTCACAATCCGCTTTTAAACTATTGTAATTTACATCCTCTTCTACACGAAAATAGTAGTTATTATTAGTCAAAATATATACCCCCTGTCGTCTTTTGACTATTTCATAATATTCCAACTGCACTAAATAATCAATTTAAAAACAAATGGACCTATTTCATTTCAAACAACAACATAATCCATCTATTTCTTTTCATTTAAAAAGGACACCCACTACAATAGTAATTATAATTAAATTACGAACTTTCAAATAATAAGGAGGATTACGATGGCATTAGAAATGAAAACAAACTGTCAAATTTGCGATCATTCCCTTCAGCCCGATTCTGAAGCATACATATGCGTGTATGAATGTACATTTTGTGCACCATGTACAGAGGAAAGACAAAACGTTTGCCCGAATTGTGGCGGCGAACTAGTACGTAGGCCGAAGAAGAAATAGAAAAAAGCAAAGCGATATCGCTTTGCTTTTTTCTGTTTTTGGGGTATATAGAAATTCTACCAATCATAAATTAAACGTTTAAAAACTTAACACAAACAGGCTCTGGTACAACAACATCAGATTGTAACAGTGTTAACTTCCCTGTCGTTTCATTTCTTGAAAATAGCACAAGATTATGTGACTTTTCATTTGTAGCAATAAGAAATTTTCCAGTAGGATCTAACACAAAGTCCCTCGGCCAATTTCCTTCTGTAGATGTATGTTCCACAAATGTAAGCTGACCTGAATTTTGATCCACACTGAAAACAGCAATACTATTATGACCACGATTCGCTACATATACAAAACGGCCATCAGAAGAAATATGAATAGCACTTCCTTGACTATTTCCATCAATCTCTTCTGGAACAGTAGAAATATACTGCAACTCTGTAAAAGACCCTTCTTCCGGATGATATGTTAACACAATGACTTCCGAACTAAGTTCAGTCATCACATAAGCGTACTTTCCGTCCGGGTGAAAAGTAATATGCCTTGGACCGCTTCCTGGGTTCACAGACAAGCTATTCACTTCTTTTAATGTACTATCTTTTATTCCATACGTAATTATTTTATCAATCCCTAAATCAACACCTACCACATATTTTTCATCAGGAGTATACCCCGCGTAATGTGCATGTGGTTTTTCTTGTCTTTCTTTATTTGGGCCTGAACCTTCATGTGCCATAATAGATGAAGTAGGATTTACAGTTCCATTTTCTTCATCTACTTCAAAAGACTCAATCGTTCCTTTATGGTAATTTGCTGTAACTACCGTATGGTTTCCACTATCCACACTAATATGACAAGGAGAAGCCCCTACTACTACTTGTCTATTTTGTTCCTCTAGCTCTCCAGTATGACTATTAATCGAATAAGCAGCTACACCACCAGCTTCTCCTTCCTTTACAACAGAATAGAGATATTGATTACTTTTGCTAATCGTTACATATGTAGGGTTATCCAGCTTAGCCGCAAGTGTTACATTACTAACTTTTTGCGCTTCCGTATTTAAAGTAAAAGTATATATTCCTTCACTATTTTCTTTCGTGTAAGTTCCAACATATCCAATAAACTCTTTGTTATCCGTCATTTTCATAACCCTCTCCCTATAGTTTTTGTTCATCACACTTCTTACTAAGCAACCTAAAACTATTATTCATTGAAAGAGTATCCTAAAAAATCAGAGTACCTCTTTATACGCTACCATATTTTTCTGCCAAATAGCCTCTAAACCCACTTTTTCTGAAAAGCTGCTATACTTTCATATTCTTCTTCCAAGTGACGGGCCAAACGAATATAGATCGGTGTTAAATCTTTATATTTCTCCACACTTTCCATGTTTGGCTCATGATAAAAATTGGCACCTACCATATTAGAAACTACATGTAATGTATCTACTTCACCTAAGCTATATAAACCGAGGATTGCCGCTCCTAGGCAAGAACTTTCGAAACTTTCAGGAACGTATACGTCTTGATGAAAAATATCCGCCATCATCTGTCTCCAAAGTTCTGACCTTGCAAAACCACCTGTCGCTTGAATTTTTTTCGGTTCGCCAATTAGTTCTTTTAACGCAAGAAGAACTGTATACAAGTTATAAATGATCCCCTCTAAAACAGCACGTATAAGATGCTCTTTCTTATGATGTAGTCCAAGCCCAAAGAAAGATCCCCGCGCATTCGCATTCCATAAAGGAGCTCTTTCGCCTGCTAAATATGGATGAAATAATAAACCGTCAGATCCAGGATTCACTTTTGCCGCTATTTCCGTAAGCACTTCATATGGATCTTTTCCTAAACGCTTCCCATGCTCAACTTCTAACGTACATAATTGGTCGCGAACCCACCTAAAAATCATACCACCATTATTAACCGGTCCACCAATTACCCAAAGGTCCTCAGTTAACGCATAACAAAAAGTCCTACCTTTCGGATCCGTTACAGGATGATTTGTGACAACTCGCACTGCACCGCTCGTACCAATTGTAATAGCAACTACTCCAGGTTCTATTGCATTTACACCTAAATTCGATAGTACCCCATCACTCGCACCGATTATAAAAGGAGTAGCAACAAGTACATTCATCTCTCTTGCAAGTTCTTCATCTATCCCTATTAAACTGTGCGTCGTTGGAACAACTGTAGATAACTTTTCATCTGTAATTCCTGCAACACGAACAGCTTCCTCATCCCATTTTAAAGATTTCAAATTGAACATTCCTGTTGCTGATGCAATAGAATAATCAATTACATATTCCTTAAATAACTTATAGAAAACATACTCTTTAATAGAGATGAATTTATAGCTTTTTGCAAACAACTCATCATGTTCATTCTTAAGCCAAACTAATTTCGAAAGTGGTGACATAGGATGGATTGGTGTTCCAGTACGAAGGTAAATTTCATGACCATTCATATCATTCTTTATTTTTTCTGCCCAGCTGGCGCTTCTATTATCTACCCAAGTGATACATCTCGTTAACGGCTTCCCTGCTTCGTCTACAGCAATGACACTATGCATTGCCGAACTAAAAGAAACACAAAGAATATCAACTGGCTGCACATTACTTGATTGTATAGTTTCTTTAATCGTATGTATGACCGCTTGAAAAATCTCTTCTGGATCTTGTTCTGCTGTTTCTGGTGCGGGAGAATATAAAGGATATTCAATCCCATGACTTGCAATAACTGATCCATCAATCGAAAACAAAACTGATTTTGTACTAGTTGTCCCAATATCTACACCAATCATATATTTCGAGCTCACTATGTAACCCCTTTCAAATTATTCCTATAACAAAAGAGCACCATGATGTATACAAAAAAGACGCTCCCTTATGAGAGCTACGTTTTAATAAGCTTCTCTCTCATAAGGAGGTCCTTTTCATAACTATAGTGCTATTTTGAAAAGTGAAATCTTCATTTCATTATAACTTAGGCGCTTTCGCCCAATCCGCAGCAAACTTTTCAATACCTTGATCTGTTAGTGGATGCATAGCAAGTTGTTCAATGACTTTATAAGGAATTGTTGCAATGTGAGCACCTGCCATCGCTACACGAGTGACATGGTCTGGGTGTCTGACAGAAGCCGCAATAATTTGTGTATCTAATTGATGAACATCGAATAATTCAGCAATTTTAGCAACTAATAATACGCCATCTTCAGAAATATCATCTAAGCGACCTAAAAATGGAGAAACGTACGTTGCACCTGCTCGGGCAGCTAAAAGAGCTTGGTTCACAGTGAAAATAAGTGTAACGTTCGTTTTCACACCTTTTTCTGTAAGATAGCGACAAGCTTCTAATCCCGCTAATGTCATCGGAAGTTTTATCGTGATGTTTTTATCGCCACCGTTAATTTTAATTAGTTCTTCTGCTTGGGAGATCATTTCTTCAGCTGCAACAACATCTGGAGTTACTTCTGCCGAAACAGATTCAACGTTAGGTACTGCCTGACAAATTTCTGCAATACGGTCTTCAAACTTAATGCCCTCTTTCGCTACTAAAGAAGGATTCGTTGTAACGCCAGCTAAAACCCCTAGTTTATATGCCTTTTTTATGTCCTCAAGATTTGCAGTATCGATAAAAAACTTCATGATTCATTCCCTCCATTTTTTAAACGCTAACGAGTTATAATTTTAAAATGTTTATTTCTTTTCTACTGCATGTCCGCCAAATTCATTGCGCAGAGCTGCTACAACTTTTCCTGTAAACGTATCATTGTCTAATGAGCGGTAGCGCATTAATAAAGACATCGCGATAACAGGAGTTGCTGTTTGAAGGTCTAATGCTGTTTCTACTGTCCATTTCCCTTCACCAGAAGAATGCATAACGCCCTTAATTTCATCCAGTTTTGCATCTTTAGAAAATGCATTTTCAGTTAATTCCATTAACCAAGAGCGAATGACTGAACCGTTGTTCCATACTTTTGATACTTTTTCATAATCGTAGTCAAATTCACTCTTCTCTAAAACCTCAAATCCTTCACCAATAGCAGCCATCATTCCGTATTCAATTCCGTTGTGAATCATTTTTAAAAAGTGACCACTACCAGCTTTGCCAGCATATAAGTATCCATTTTCTACAGCTGTATCTCGGAAGATAGGTCCAACGATGTCCCAAGCTTCTTGGTCTCCTCCGATCATGTAACAAGCACCATTTCGAGCACCTTCCATTCCGCCAGAAGTTCCTGCATCCATAAAGTGAATGCCATCTGTCTTTAGTTGCTCATATCGGCGAATAGACTCTTTATAATGTGAATTCCCAGCTTCAATTAAAATATCTCCTTTTGATAACAACGGTGTAACCTCATTAATAACAGAATCAACAACAGCGTGCGGAACCATTACCCAAAGAATTCTTGGTGATTCCAATGATTGAACGAGTTCGCTTAAACTAGATACACCTGTAGCACCATACTCTTTCATTTCTTCCACCGCACTCGTATTTAAATCGAATGCAGCTACTTCATGTTTATGATCCATTAAATTCTTCCCTAAATTTAATCCCATTTTACCTAAACCAATTAATCCTACTCTCATAATATAATTCCTCCTTGAATTACCTTTCATCATAAATACATGTTAATAAAATGATGAATATCTTTTTTCATATTGCTTTACTTATAAGAATGTACTTATTTTTTCAATCCTTCATCTAACCACCATTTAAATTCACTTTCTTGTAATAGAGCATGAGCAGCATCCGGACCATACGAGCCAGACTCATATTCATGAAGAGGTAACAAATTTTCTTCGAATGCTTCAAGTATTGGCTGCACCCACTCCCACGACAACTCAACTTCTCTCCAATGTGCAAAGAATGTAGAATCTCCGCATACAGCATCATAGATAAGCCTTTCGTAGGCTTCAGGTATTCCCACTCCTGTTTGCTCACAAGTAAAATGAATACGGATCGGTTCAAGCTCTCCATTGTTCAATGGATTTTTACTATTTAATTGGAGTGAAACATTTTCATTTGGGCTAATTTCAATGATTAATAAATTAGGCTCTGCATTTGGATTACTATCTTGATATTGCTGTTTTAATGTATTTTTAAACTCAATTACAATACGAGTAGACTTTTCTCTCATTCTTTTTCCTGTTCGTATATAAAAGGGAACGTCAGTCCAAAATGGGTTATCGATCCATAGGCGAGCCGCAACAAATGTATCTGTTTGAGAAGAAGGATTTACTCCTGGCTCCTCCCTATACGCTACAACTTGTTGTCCTTTTATCTCCCCTGAAGCATATTGCCCGCGAACGATATGGTTCTGAACGTCTTCTTTTTTCACTTTACGAAGAGTCTCCATCACTTTTCGTTTTTCCTCACGAATTTCACATGCATTAATTTTTTCCGGCAAATTCATAGCAGTCATCATTAATATTTGCAACATATGATTTTGAACCATATCGCGAATGGCTCCTGCATGATCATAATATCCTGCCCTTTCTTCTACCCCAACCGTTTCACTAGCTGTTATTTGTACATTCGCAATATGTTCTTTATTCCAAATCGATTGGAGAACAGGATTTGCAAATTCAAGTGCTTCAATATTTTGAATCATCGGTTTACCTAAATAATGATCAATACGGTATATTTCGTCTTCTTCAAACGTTCGGCTAAGCTTATCATTCAGCTCTCGGGCAGATTTAAGGTCATGACCAAACGGTTTTTCAATCATCAGGCGCTTCCATCCATCCGTTTTATCAAGTCCACTTTCTTTAATATTTAAAGCAATTGTCTCAAAGAAGTCCGGAGTAACTGAAAGGTAGAACATTCTATTCCCTTGTATATTTTGTTCTTCTTCCCTTTCACGAACTACTTGTAATAACCTTTTATAATCTTCTGGCTTATTCACATCTAACGGACAATAACGAAAATACTCTAAAAAATCTTCTATTTTCGGAGTACCTTCTTCTCTGCGACGAGAAAAAGTTTCTATGGATTCTTTTATTCTTTTTTGAAAATCTAAATGAGATACTTCACGCCTTCCAAGCCCAATAACGGATATTCGCTTTAGAAGCTTTTGATCTCTATATAAGTTATATAGCGCGGGGTAAATTTTTCTTTTAGCTAAATCCCCTGTTGCTCCAAATAAAACAAAGGTCATTGATTCCAATTTCAGTCCCCCCTCGTGATGTATAGTCATTGTCACTATAGTAAAAATGCATTGTACAGAAGCTATTATTATTGTTGATCCAATCTTATTTCTTAACTTCTAATTTTTTATAGTTGTCGCTTTCTAATTGTCCCCAATATTAATAGTGGCAATTCAAAGCATTTTTACCACATTCTACTTACCTACCTTAACTTATATAAAATAACTTAATTATTAAAAGTAATTAAGTTATTTTATGTGTATCATATTAACTACATAGATTATAATCGTCAAGCAAAGTGTTTCGAATTGAAGATTTTTTATTTCATAATATCTTTAAATGGTTGTTTACTAGGAAAACGTTGACCCTTAGAATCCACGCTACATTCTCTTTGTACTTTTTAGGGATATCATCTCCCTGTCCATTTCCTTAAATAAATAATAAAAAGGCAAAAACGAACAGGAATATGTTCATTTTTGCCTTTTTATTTAACCTTTAAAATTACTTCTATTATTGATTTAAATGATTTTTAACTGCTCTTATAACCAATTCATGATCTACTTCTGGTGGTAATCCTGAGACTGTTATCATCCCAATAACCCCTACGTTTTTTATTTGGATAGGAAAGCATCCACCAAACGCAGCATATTCCGAGCCATCTAAACGGTATTTTTCATGATATGGAACTCCGCTTATCTCACTTTCTATCTGCATATAATACGAGCTATGATTATGCAGGGAAACGACCCGTTTTTTACGCTCAATCCATTTCGTATTTTCCTCAGTTGTCCCTGTCATCTTGAAATGAAATAATTGCACACCATTTTTTGCTATATCAACAGCAATCAATTTCCCCTCTCGCTTTGCTGTTTCAACGATAAATAAACCTAATTGCAAGGCATCTTCATTTGTAAAAGAGGAAAATTGAAGTGTTTCCTCCTCTATTAATATTTGTTTACTTATTTCACTCAAATTTGAAGTACTCATATCTTTAACCTCCCTAATTGTCTTATACCACATTGGCATTTTTTAGAATTACCAGACTCTATAGTACCGTAACGCTTGTTTTCTTCTTGCTGGTGCTATTATGAATTATATTTAACACTTTAAAAATGTATGTACTTTAAAGTGCTATAGGTACTAAACATTTAGTACAGGAATTGTCTACTTCCTTGATTAATTAAAATATAGTAAGGTGTTTGCATTTTTACAGTGCTACAATGTCCTTGCGAAAAGATACTATATTTTACTTATGTGAATACAAAAAAAGCAAAGCGCTCACGCTTTGCTTCTTACAGAATCTCTTTTAACTTTTCACAAATTAACTTCGCTAAATATTCATAACCTTGTGGTCCGAAGTGTAACCCGTCTTTTTCATCATCTTCTACAAATCTCTTATAATCCTTTTCTTGAATCATTTCAGCGTACAAATTTAGAAAATGACTTCCTGTTTCTTTCGCCACTTCCTCAACCACATTTGCATATTGACCGAGTACTTCATTCGTTCTATTATGTTGCCTTGCTTCATCAACCGGTGCAGGACTAATAAGTAATACTTTTTCTGATGAAATCGTACTTACAATTTCCTCTAAATTTTCTTTGTAAGATTGTAATGGCACTGGATCAAATAACACCGAATCATTCGTACCGATAAAAACTGTTACAAAGTCTGGTTCATGCGATAATACATCCTCTTCAATCCTTTGTAGTGCATCGAGCGTATTATCACCCGGAACACCCGCATTAACCACTTTCCAATTTGGAAACATCTCTTGCAAACGTGGTGTTAACCTCGGCGTTCCATCAAAAAATGTTTCATCAGCTGTAATACTATCGCCAAAGCATACTAACGTTTTCATTAATCTAGCACTCCTTTTACGTATGAAACAGCTTTCCTTCTATCGCTTTCACATATCTTTCCGCAGAACGTTCAACTGCCTCATTTGCATTTTCTTTTACTACTCGGTGAAAGGCGTTATATAGACGATTAAATTGTAACGGCTTCACTCGATTCGCCATCTCTTCCACTTTCCTTGCTGGTAGTGGAATTAAGTTCGGATAACTATACATGAAACTCACCCACTGTTGGTCCGCTGCAACTTGAATAATATCACCTGTTAATAATATACCTTTCCCATCATTTCCTTCTTCCCAATGTAATACAGAACCGCCACTAAAATGCCCTCCGAGACGATGCACAGTAATTCCATCTGCTAATTGTAAAGACTCACCAGTCCAATAAATAATACGACTACTCGGGCGCATAACCCACTCTTTATCGTCTTCATGTATATAAATTGGTACATCGAACGTTTCTGCCCATTCTACTTGCGTTGAATAATAATGCGGATGCGACAGTGCAATCGCATCTAATCCGCCCCACTCTTTTATCTTCTCAATCGTCGTTTCATCTAAATAAGTAATACAATCCCACAGCAAACGATATGACTCTGTTTTTACTACAAATGCCGTCTGACCGATCGCAAATTCTGGTTTTGTCGTAATACTATAAAGCCCATTTTCTTCTTCTATAATTTCATTTTTATATGTATCACTCGTTTGCAAGTTTTCTAAAGTTGTCCATGACTGCCCTTTCGGATTAACATATTGTCTCTCCTCATCACAAATAACACAACTTACCGGTTCTTCCACACTCGCTGCATACTGTACTCCACACGTTGTACAAACGAAATTATTCATAGTTATTCCCCTATCCCTTTAATTTTTTATTAAGCTGATATTTGTTGATCGTTTTCTGCTTTTTTATTTTCAAGTGATACGCTTATAAGAGTAATAAAGTAGACAACTGTAACCGCCATAGGAATTACAATAAATCCTTTTTCCGCAAAAAGAATCCCACATACTGACGTTACTAATACAGTTCCTACTGATAAAAAACCATAACTTTTACTTTCATAAATCCATACATATGGTAAAAAATGAACACCTATTAACATCGCTACTACAAAAGGTAACCACTCCGGAAATTGAAAATATGCAAGTAATACAAACGGGATATTCAATACATTTATCCCACCAATTACTCCAGCTAAAGTCCCTAGCGGGTTTCCTTTCGCAAACATGTCAATTTTTAATATAGCAGCTATCATTAAGCCGAAAGGAAACACACAGCCCATACCAATTAAATATACCCACACAACTTGYTTTTCTGAAAGAAGAATACCCGTTACACTCGCTACAATCCAAAATAAAAGACCAGCTATTATAACAGGAAATCCCTTCTTCGTTTTTTGTGCTAAATCTCTTTTTGCTTCTGAAATGTTCATTTCACTATCTCCCCAAAAATATTTGTGCTATAAAGCTAGCTCAATTTCACCTATCCAATAACGCCAAGCTACTAAGTAATCTTCTAAATCTTTTGGGTGGTGTCTTATACACGTATCTATACGTAAATATAAACCTATGACTATTTCCTCATATAAATCTCGTTCGTTTTTATGAAATACACATTGTTTCATCACATAATCAATCGTTTCTTTTGTTACATCTTTTGGAGTTGAACAGAACGCGTAAATTAAATCATATATAGGATCTCCTAGCACTGGTAATGGATCAATTACTCCATACAGCTCATTCTCTTGGAATATAAAATTATGAAATCCGAGATCACCATGTAATAAAAATGGCTGATTTACTCCGGCGTCCCTATTTGCTAGTTTAAGAACAATTCTATACTCTTCCTCACTTATGTAACGTCTTACATTTTCATAAGCTTCCATCACATTTGCCGTTAAAAATTCATTCCAAGATTGAACCAGACTTTCTTTCCATCCCCAGCCATCTGCACCTGGAACAATTTTATACTTATTGATAACTTCTTTTACAAGTGTACGAAGCGTACTTCGTTTATGTCCTTGTTCGCACGAAGTACTACCTTCAAGGAAAGAATACACAACATATGTATGTAAAGGTTCTTTATACAAAAGCTTTGAAAATAACGCATTCCCCTCATAAAAAGAAAGAAAATTAGCTTCTTCACGTATTACTTTCGCTTCATTCGATTTCACAACATATCTTCCATCCAACAAATATACAGTACTTGTCGTTCCTCCGCTCAACACTTTCATGCTATTTGGATAATGTGAAATAATCTTCTCATTAACTAGTTGTTTAGCGATTACTGAAATGTTCATTCACTCACCCTTGCATCTGAAGATCCCTTCAATTCAAAAGACAACTTTACTATTATTTTACAATCACAAGAGAATCCCTTCTAACATCTTAATATTGCAGAAATTAATTTTTATTTTATCAAAACGGCTTCCTTCAAGATTTCATCATATAATTCATTCCATTTATAATGATACGCTGCACTCTCTTCTACTCTAACAAACATCCTTTTATCGGATTCATACTCACCGTCAAACTTATGCACTTCATTAATCTCCATCCGGTAGAACGGCTGATACCCTACTTTTGGATACGGACTATTTTTATTCCAATTTGGATTATCACTATGGTCAACGATAATATATCCAAATAAAGTACATTCTCCTTTTACATAACCTTCTTCCCACGCTTCTCTTTTAAAACATTCTTCTGGTAGTTCCCCTTCTTCTATATGCCCACCAGGAAAGTCCCAACCACGCTGCTCATGGTCTATTAGTAAAACCTTATTATTATGAAAACAAAAACCGTGAATACTCGTGATTCTTTCGTATTCTGGCAATATACAATCTTTCTTCCACGTTAACCTCACTTTTGATTCCCCATAATTTGCGCATATAGTTACCATTTTCCTCACTCCAAATGCTCTTCATTTAATCTAATAATCTCTATTGTACGATCTCTTTCTTTTAACTTACGAGCCAAACTTTCTACACCAAATACTTCTGTAAATGTGTGGCTTCCTACAATCAAATTGATACCTTTAAATTTCGCATGTTGCACTGTATATAATGTTTTTTCTCCCGTTATGTACGTATCACAACCTTTTTCTAGTGCACGCTCAATAAGGTTTGTATTGTTTCCTGCACCTGTTAATATCGCAATCCGTTTTACTGGCCTGTCATGATTTTTCCAGCTCTTCACTTTCTCTTCCATTCTCTCTTCAAGTTTTTCAACTAAATTTGAAAACGGAATCGCTTCTTTATATTCTCCTATTCCCGGTAGCTCTTCTTCCTCATACGTGGAATATTCCAGTATTGTATCTATCCCAATTTCATTAAATAACGACGTACACGTGCCAAACTTTACAAAATCTAACGGCAAATGAATCCAAAAATGATTCATTTCATATTCTTTTAATTTCTCAATACAAGCCTCTTCCATACCGAATAGAAAACTCCACGGTGCATGATGTGTAACTATCATATCTACCCCATTTTGATATGCTTCTTCAATTGTCTCTAGCATCAAATTTGTCGTGTAACCTATTTTGTGAAATTCCTCTTTACTAATGTGAGTGAAGCCATACTCGTCATCACCGTATTTATTAAGGTGCTCTTCAAAAAGTGATGTAATATGTTCTTTAAACTGCGTTATATTCATTTTCATTTCTCCTTTCATTTACTTTTATATTTCAAAAATAAGGAAATACTATTTAACGACGTTACATACATATAGGAGGACAATATGAAACCTGAATTTTTAAAAGCTATACATGAAGCGATTGGAAATGTTGAGCATATTCATATAGAAGAAAGTGGTGCAGATAGTTTACTCATTCATCACGATGATGCACAGCAATTAAAACAAGTTGCTGAAACGTTAGAACACAACAATTTCCGCTCTACTATTAGAACAGCTGGAGATGCTTCTTATATTGAAGTGTTGAACAGATAAAGAGAAGTCCCAGCTATGTGCTGGGCTTTATTCTTTTATATTGAAATTTCAAACTCTTTTACATATACCGCTGTTCCCGCAATATCTATTTGTAACTTCTCATCCTCCACATCTTTCGTTACATAAACTGTTACACGACCATCTTTATTTATTTCCTGTCCTTGCTCAACGATTAACTCCAGTTCATGGTCAAAATCTTTCTCCAAATACGTCGCATAATACGCTCCCATTACACCTGAAGCTGTTCCTGTCACAGGATCTTCTATTGTTCCAGAATAAGGTGATGAGAAATGACGACCGTGCATTTTTGCTTCTGCATCATATGTTTCCAAGCAAAGTGGATGAATAGAAGCGTTAGATATTTCTTTTAATACCGATGGAAATTTATCATTATTAGGTTTCATTCTTTCACATGCATCTAGATTTTTAATCGGTACAATTACAGTCCAGTTCCCCGTACTTCCATATACAATCGGTACACTTGCATCTAAATCCGTTACTTCCAAACCGATACTATGAGCTAATTCTTGTTTTGAACCTGCAAAATCTTTAAACTGAGGTGCTGCCTGCCTCATTTTAATAAAGGTTTCTCCATTTTCATTTGCACCTATTTGTATTGGTAAAACACCTGCCTTCGTTTCAATCGTAAGGTTTGTTTTTTCTTCTAATAAACCTCTTTCACGCAAGGCATATATAGTGCCAACTGTCCCATGACCACATAAATTCATTTCAAACCCTGGTGTAAAATAGCGCATTCTTATATCTGCTACTTCTGAAGAAAGAACGAAAGCTGTTTCGTTAAATCCAACCTTTTCAGCAATACGCTGCATTTCCTCTTCCGTTAATCCATCCGCCTCTAGTACAACACCTGCTGGATTTCCCATATTTGGTTTATTCGTAAATGCGTCGTAATGAAATACGTTTATAGTCTTCATTTCTTTGTCCCCTAATCTTCTTCTAATTTTCCAATTGTTAATACTTGTAAGATTGTACTTTACCACTTCAATTCCCCTACACCCGGCTCAATAAACTTACCCGAAACATCCTCATTTGAATCTATTACCCAATCATATATATTTTGTGCTCCTTCAGCCGGAGTCATATTCGCATCAAAGGCACCAATGTCAGTCTTTAATTTTCCAGGGTGAATTGCGGTTACACGAATTCCTTTATTCTCAAACTCTTGTTGTAAGCAGAGCGTTAACATATTTTGTGCGGCTTTAGCAATTCGATATGAATATGAGAACTTACCTTGTGGAAACTCTTTGTTCGCCATTTTATGCAATGAACCTAATCGAGAGGACACATTTATTATTCTTGGTTGATTCGACTTAGTTAAAGCCACATATGTACCTTTTACAGCTCGAATAACCCCTAAGCAATGAACATTAAATAGTTCCATTAACTCTTCAGAATTTGTACGTAAAATCTCGGTTTCCTTACCAGTAATTCCAGCGTTATTTATAACTAGGTCAATATACTTTGTATATTCCTCCAGCTGGTTCTTAATTTGCTCAGTGCTCTCATCAGCCGATAAATCTGCTAATATAGGAAAACATCTAGAACTAAACATTTTCTTCAATTTCATTACCGAAACCTCAGTTCTAACTAACGGATAAACAACATGTCCATTTTCATGAAATACTTTTACTAACTCTAGCCCTAATCCACGATTTCCACCTGTAATAAGTACCCTCATATATCCGTCTCCTTATTTTTATAATAAATAAGAAAATCTGCCCACTTACCATTCCCCATAGAAAATGCCTCTCTCGTACATTCAAATGAAAAACCAGCTCTTTCTGCAAGACGAACGGATGGCTCATTATCGATATGTATATGTAATTCGATTCTATGAAATTGAAGGCCATTAAAAAATAACGGCAGCGCAGCTATTACACTTTCTACTCCGTATCCATTTTTCCAATGTTGATTATGAATAGAGTAACCCATCATTGCCCATTGATAGTCCATACGTAAAATTTTTATAAGTTCTAGCTTTCCAATATTGGCACCATCTTCTTTCTGAAAAATACCTAGCACATACATTTCATCCCGTCGTGCCGCCTCATCAAATCCTCTTATCCATTCCGTAAACCATTCTTTCGTTGAAGACGACATGTCATGATAGCCATCATCGTATTTATATTGAGATGGTAACCTCTTATTAAATCCATCTAACCAACTTTCATAATCCTCTTTTTGAAATGGACGGATAATCAGTCTCTCTGTCTCTACTTGTAATAGTGGCAGCTTCATTTATATCTCTTCCTTTAATTGTTAATTGAATATTCTTTATTATCTTACACAAAATACAAAATCTAGTAAATCATTATGTTTTTTATAAATAAAAATCCAGTTATGGTTTATACATAACTGGATTCTTCATTATTTAATAACCTTTTATTTCACAAGAAAAACATCCCTTAATTCCCTCTTCAACACTTTCCCTAAAGCGTTTTTCGGTAATTCGTCCATAAATACAACTTCTGGTATTTTATAGCTTGCTAGTTTTTCTTTACAATGCTGAATAATCTCTTCTTCTGTTAAAGACGTTTGAATGTCCTTTACAATGTAAGCTGTTGGAACCTCCCCCCAAAAGTCATTTGGAATCCCAACTACTGCAACTTCTAAAACACCATTTATTTCATGAATTACATCTTCTACTTGATCTGGATATACGTTGTCACCACCGCGTACGATAACGTCTTTATATCTTCCCATAATATGTAGAAATCCATCATCATCTATCATACCGGCATCACCCATGTTAAACCAATTATCTTTTACTACCTTCTTTGTTGCCTCTTCATTATTCCAATATCCTTTAAACATGTACGGGCTTTTCACATGAATTTCTCCAACTTCATTTGTTGTTAGCTCATCACCTGTTTCTGGATGAACAATTTTCAGCTCTACATGTTTCAAAGTTTTCCCTACAGAAGACATTTTTTCTTTTCCCATATTTGGATGCCAAGAAGTTACTACCCAACCTTCTGTACTCCCATAACCTTGCACCATATAAATGCCTTTTTCCATATATTTTTGAATGAGTGTTTCTGGCACTTTTGTACCACCACTTTGCGCTACTTTAAATGCCGAAATGTTGCGCTCTTTTTTATCTAATTCATCAAGCATGTAACTATAAACAGCTGGGAACGCAAGCATCGTAGTAATTTTCTCTTCTTCAATCTTATCCCAAATAAGAGTAGGATTCGAATCAGCTAAAAAGACCATCGTAACGCCATGATAAATACAATTTAAAATAGAAAGCACACCACTCATATGAAACAATGGGTGCACTGATAAAAAGCGTTCACCTGCTGGAATTTCTCTTTGCCCCGCAATTTCAGTAAAATAATGGTGTAAGTTTTTATGACCAATTACACATGCTTTTGCCTGTCCAGTCGTTCCTGAAGTAAATAAGTAAATAGCATCATCATCTTCATGAACTTCCACATTCGGCTCTGTTATTGGCTGTTCCTTTAATTTTAATTCAAATAAGCCAAACCCTTCTTTTGTCGTCTCAATTACATAAGGAATTTCTTTAACTCCATTAATCTTTAATACAACTTCACTAAATTCATCATCAATAACTAATACTTTTAATCTCGCTTCTTTTACAATCGATTCTAATTCATAAGCAGTAAGCTGATGATTAATCGGAATAAATACCGCTCCAATTTTTAAGCTTGCCATCATAACGCTTGGAAACGGATGATTATTTTTGCATAGAATTCCTATACGATCCCCTCTTTTCACACCGGTATGTAACAAATAATGTGCAAGCTGATTTACTCGTTCATTATACTGCTGAAACGAATACCTTTTCTCTCCACCGATAAGCGCTTCCAAATTTGGTGACTGCATTGCTCTTTTTTGTAATAATTGTCGCATCGTTCTCAAGTAAAACTCCCCTTTATATATGTTAGGATTTTATTTTACCAGATTAACTATTAATTTACTAAAGATTAAACTTAGTGAATTTAAATGAAGTGAATCTTTAGTCGATGTGAGGTGTTCATCCCGACTGATTATTAGTCCACACCTTACGGGCGGTTAATGCGGGATAAACAAAAATAGCCATCTACTTAACAAGTAAATGGCTATTTCTCCTTATATATTAGAATACTCCTTATTCATCACATATTTCACATACTCAGGTGCACTTTTGTCAATCTCTTCATCACTGATTTCATATTCCGCACCATATAAATAAAATGATGGTATAAATTCCATTCCTGTATATAAGCTCGTAGCGTGGAATGGTTTGGTTAATTCATCCATTGTAATTCCGCTATTTTTATAGTCTTTTTCTAACCCACCTATAGAAATAGCTACACCAAATTCTTTCCCCTTCACTTTATCCCCTTTTGATCCGTAGGCAAATCCATATGTTAATACATCATCGAACCATTTTTTTAATAATGGTGGTGAGCTATACCAGTAGAGTGGAAATTGGAATATATATCGGTCGTGCTCTACTAACAGCTTTTGTTCTTCTTCAATATTAAATTCCCAATTTGGTGCCACTTTATATAATTCATGCACCGTTATTTCATCTGGATATTTCTCAAGTTCTTCTACCCATCTTTTATTAATTCGAGACTTTTCAATATCAGGATGTGCTACAATTACAAGTGTTTTCATATATTTTCTTCCCCCTTATAAATAATTCAAACGCTTTAGTATTAGTATGAATGAGTCACATATAATTGAAAAGTACGTACTTTAAAGTGCTATAGGAACCTTAAGGTACCTTTGGAGGTGTTATATGAATCAAAATGATAATTGCCCAATCGCAACGACACTCGACGTGATCGGTGGAAAATGGAAAATTCATATTTTATGTGTTTTGGCGGATGGAAAAATGCGAACAAATGAAATAAAACGAGAAATTCCAAACATTACACAAAAAGTTCTCACACAGCAACTTCGGCAACTTGAGGCTGATGGGATTATCCATCGTACTGTATATCAAGAAGTACCACCAAAGGTTGAGTACACAATAAGCGAACATGGAAAATCTTTAATGCAAATTATGGATGAACTATTTGAATGGGGAAAAGACCATCAGATCAAAAGATTACATGACTAAAAAAACTACCAAATTCTTTACATACTAGTGGGAATGGCACATCACTATCAAGCTAACAAAAAGACCCTAATAAGAAAACTTTCATTTTTATAATCCATTTAAACTTTAGCTTGATAGTGATACGGCAAGACCCTAATAAAGAAATGTATTAAACAAATTAAAAACAACAACACATACGACTAATGTTAATAAGAAAATTATAGTCGCTGAATTGCTTACTTAATTTTGAAATCTAAACAGTTACCCTTTAAGCCAAGCTTAATAATATCGCTTTTGTACGATTATCTGTTACTTCATAATAAATTTCTAACCCTTTCCGAGTACCTGTAACGACCTTTGTAGCTTTTAGTTTAGATAAATGTTGACTAATTGTACTTTGAGGCATTTGTAATGTTTCATACATTGTCGTTACGTTAATAGGACCTTTTGCAAGCATTATTTTTACTAATGATAAACGGACAGGATGTGCTAATACCTTCAATACTTCAGTGATTTCTTCATACATTTCTTTCATATTTTTTCTCCCCTTTTATATAAACATTAATGATATCCATATATATAATTCGAAAGGATATACGATTTTATGTCCGTCATTTTAAAAAAATGTTAAAAAATATCTTCAGATAGAAGGAATCTCCCCTCCGTTCAATATTCTATAGATTTTTCTTTCACTAAATATTATGTGGTAGGAGCTTTCCTTACTGAGACCCTCTGCCATTGTTCTCTTGCTGATTCCCATTATTCCCTTGGGACCCTCTACCGTTGTTCTCTTGCTGATTCCCATTATTTCCTTGGGACCCTCTGCCGTTGTTCCCTTGCTGATTCCCATTATTCCCTTGCGATTCTCTTCCGTTGTTCCCTTGACCATTCCCATTATTCCCTTGCGATTCTCTTCCGTTGTTTCCTTGCCCATTTCCATTATTTCCTTGTGACCCTCTTCCGTTGTTTCCTTGCCCATTTCCATTATTTCCTTGTGATCCTCTTCCGTTGTTCTCTTGCTGATTCCCATTATTTTCTTTTATTTGCTTCGGTTGTTGTTCATTAGATTGCTTTTGTTCTATATGCTCTTTCTTCTCGTTGCTTTCTTCTTTTACAGGAGATGCGTCCGATGATGCATCAGAAGATGACTTTTGTTGTTCTTGATTAGACGGAGGTGCAGGTGGAGTAAGCGATTTTTGCTTCTCATTCTCTTGTTTTATATAAACGCCCGTTCCAACCCCTGCTTTCTTGGCATCCTCCCGCATTTGCATCGTACTGCTTTGATATTCAACTGTAATATGTTTTATCTCATACTCTTTCTTTAATTCCTGCATAACCTTTTCCAACTGTGGTTCTAGCGACTTGTCCTTTGCAACAGCTGTTAGCATAACTTGCTTATCATTCGTTAAGTACTTATCCTCTTGACTCTGCTTTATAATAGTGCGTATCACATCTTGCAGATGCTTATTTTCCCACCCTTTCATTTCTTTTAAAATACGCCTTCCGTCATCATTACAAGCCCGCAAATCTATAACACGAAGATCTTCCGTTACGCTCGCCTCTAAACTTGGATTTATATCAACTGAGACATAAGCAAACACTTTTTCTTCTGGTTGATTGTAAAAAAACAGCAATACGCATAGAAAACCAGCAACAATTACTGTTGTAGGCTTTAAGAAAGGTGGCATTGAAAAACGTGGTGCTCTTTGCTCTTGTTCGTTAAACGAGATTTCCTCTCCAATCATGTAAGAGTGTACTTTTCTTTTAAACGTAATAAACTCTCCATTTGGAGTTAAAACAACTACGTTATGTTTCTTTATATCCATCACAATTCCTTTATTCATCATGCTTCTCCCCTCTTATATAATCCAGAATATATGTATAGTTGTTTGCAAAGATAATACACATCGCAATAATGTAGTTTCGATGTCGCTCCAACGTTTTACGACTTACCCTAACACGTGGTTCAATATGTTTAAGGGGTAATTTTTTCTTTCGGAACAGCTCTTCCATCATTTTCTCGTCTTTTATAATAATCTTTACAATTTCTATTAAGTGCTCACGCGTATCACGATGCTTAGGGGATTCCTTAGCAAGCTCTGAAAATGTGATTTTAAACTCAGCTAGTACACTTTGAAAATGAAGAATTTCCTCCTTACGGTTACTATTTTCCATCTCTTTCATATACTCCGTAAGCGACACTTGCATTTCTAACATTTCCTCTTGCTTATCTTCTTTTAAAAAGACAAGATTATGCTTAGACTCCTTGCGTATATAGTCAATTACATCTCTTTTTATAAGAAGATCAGCAAACGCTAGAAAAGATTTTCCTTTTTTATATGAATACTGTTCAATTGCTTCGTTAAATGCAAATAATCCAATGCTATATTCATCATCCTGCTCTGTAATGTACCTGCGGCAGACAGACGATATTGATTTTCTAATAAACGGCTGATACTGTACGATAAAAGCTTCCTTATCTCCACCGTTGTTTTGTATGTTAAATACGATATCTTCTATTTTCGTTTTTTTTAAGATTTTCATTACTAAACTCAGCACTAGTAATCTCCCTGCCTCCTTCTGCTTCAAATAGCAAAATGGTCACTAAACAAGTGACCATTTAACCACATTTTCTTAGTACTTTTCTTTGGGCTTGTCTACTTGCTATTGCTCATATTTTTCGAGGCCGATTTTTTTATATGACTATTTTTTCCACTTGTACTAAAGTGAAGTCTGTATTTTGTATTACTTTCTTGTTTTCTTTTGCAATACCACTTGCTCTTTTCTATTTTAGCTGCAATCTTTGAATAACTCTTCGCTATATTTTTGGTAATTTTAGCTTTTTCTTTCATTTATTTTCTTCTACTTATATATATTCGAAGGAATAAATAATTTTATGGGGGTCAAAAAAATATTTTTTATAAAATAGTTATTTTTTCAAAAATAAAAACCATCAATTGGAAGAAACTCGTTATAACTCCTCCTTATGGTAATTCCTTTGCAAACCTTTTTATTTAAATGTATAATTGTATTAAAAGTCTAAAATTTCAGAATCAGAGGGCAGCGTCATGAAAAGTTTTGGTACGTTAGTAATCTCTACCGTCATTTCAGCAGGCTTAGTGTATTATAATATCGATTCCTTTTATAATAAATTTACATCCGGGAATACATATTACTGGGTAAACGGTATCCTAGCTGCTGGATTCCTTATATCCTTAATTATCAACATAAAAGATATCATCAAGAAAAACTACACAACTTCTGAATCAAATTAAGGAGCCTATTATGGTTCCTTTTTCTATGCAAAATAAAAAAGCAGCTGTTAAGCTACTTTGAATTCTTCTTATCCCCAAATGAAATGATATATATATTCTCCCGTTACACGTTCATTAATTCCAGCGATCCTAGCGAATCTCATTAAGTCCGCCCCTTGAAGAAAATACACCGAGATCGTAACTGGTACTTGTGACCACATGAATTGATAAAGCTCATTCACTCTCTGATTCGTCGAAACGATTAAATCATTTACAGGTCCATGATTCCATGCAGAGGTTTGAACTGAAGTGAACGGAAGGTCTTTCCCATTAACCACTATTCTTACCACACTTTGAGTTATGTCCATAACAATCCCCTCCACCATTACAGAATTTAGACCTGTTTCTATACTCATATTCTTGATTAATAATAAATGTTTAAGGCAAACCCCTATTTTCATTTCTACTCAAGAACAATTTATTTGATAAAATAAAAAAGCAGCGCATTCGCTACTTTAAAATCTACATACTTCCCTTTTCTTTTGCTCTCTCATAAAGAACCGTGCGGCTTACACCTGTAACTTCACATATCTTCTTTACTGTAAACTTGTTTTCCTTTCGGTTTGCAAGCAGATCTAAAGCATGTTCCATATTAGGATTATCATCATCGTACTTCTTAGGGCGCCCTTTATAAACACCACGCTCTTTAGCTAGTTCAATACCTTCTCGTTGCCGCATTCGAATTAGGTCACGTTCTAACTGATTAACACCAGCCATTACAGTGAGTAGGAAAGTGCTGTATGGATTATCGCTTGTAGTATCAAGCCAATTGTCTTTTAACGACTTAATAGAAGCGCCTTTTTCTTTAATTGTTTCTATAAGTTTAAATAAGTCTTGTGTACTTCTGGTAATACGTGCTAATTCAGTTACTACAATCACATCACCTTCACGCAGATTGTCTAACATACGTAATAACTCAGGTCTGTCTGTTGTAGCCCCGCTAACTTTTTCTTCAAACACATAATCACATCCATAATCACTCAATTGTTTGAGTTGCCTTGCTAAGTTCTGATCTTGTGTCGATACACGAGCATATCCAAGAATCATTCTATTTCTCCCCTTTGTCCGTAAATTAACTATAGCTTAATAACAGCATTTAATTTCCGAACATGAAGAGAGTTGTAAAATAAGATAAGTATTTTAAATATGTCTAAATTATGAACGTATGCAATTCTAAATAAGTACACCCATAGCGGACGTTTCATTCTTTATTTTCATTCGATGTGTTCATTTGTTTTGTTGTCTTTCCTTAACAAGAAATCAGACCAGAAAATCCATGTACCAAAAAAGAGCGCTTTTCTTCAAAGCACTCTCCAATAGGAATTTACCATTCTCGACGCTTATCACAATCACAGTCACGATCATGATTACGTTTACGACGACATTCATCACAATCACAGTCGCGGTCACGTCTACAACGACGGTCATCACAATCTCTGCGTCTGCAGAACATTAAATCATCCCAAAATCTATCACAATCTCGGGAACGTCTGAAATTACAATTACATCCCATAAATATAATTACCTCCTCTTAACTCTAGGATTCATCATATTCTATGCTAAAAAACAAAAACAGCTTGTTTACTAGTCTACTTTCTGCATTTTAAAGTAATAATGTTATTATCTAATCTTTAAGTTTCAAATCTATTTTACCCCTTATCTTTCCTTAACAGCAAACAAGACGCCACCCAGATCACGGCAGTGCCTACGAAAATTGCTATACACTTAATCAAACTCATTTATCCTCACATTATTTATTTCTTTGCTTCCATACCCCATTCTCTTTACGATAAGTATTCTTTCCATTCATGAAGTCAGCTGTATTACCAGGAATACTATATTTCTTATTCTTAGCCTTCTTCTCCAGCTTTTTTCTCCTTGAATAGCTTGCAAATCCGCCTTCCATTGTTTCAACAAATCCTTTTCACGTCGCATCGAATTTGTACCCCTTGGATTAAAATGTGAACCAAATAATTAGATTCTTCCTATTTTAACAATAGGAACTTTTTTTGCTGGCATTATAGGATTTTCTAAGATGAATAATTGGATTGCGATGCTTAGGAGTGTAGCAACAGTCTTACTAACATTGTTATTATCAGTGTTTTTAACACTAACTTTGATTGTGGGTTATGCATTAAGTTAAACGTAGTTTTTCATGAGTAAAACTCAATATTCCGTCAATAATATAGATGACATTAGATTTTTCTCCTTGTTCTCCCTTGGAGATGAGCAGTTAGTTTTTGCTAACTGCTCTTATATTTATAACAAAGATAAGATTCTTTAGAATGATTCTTCTTTATTTTTCAATATAAGGAGCCTTGGATTTTCATTAAAACTCCTGTAGTATATGAACAAAGAGTAAGGTAAGAGTTACTCTTTGCCATTTTAGGAGAGGTTCTGTTGGAGACAACAGGACCTTTTTTCGTAAAGAGATGGTTTTGTTTAATTTCTCACCACTAACCACAAAAAAATATCTTATAATCGTTATATAATAAATTAAAATAACGGATTAGGAGTAGATCAAATGCCAGTTACACTAGAACTTATTCTTTTCATTCTTCTAGCAATTAGCGCTATTGGCTATTTAGTAAAAGAATTTCAAAAAACTAGGAAAAGAACACTTGGAATTTCACTAGAATTCTTGGTTCTTTTCTGGTCAATATGGAGAATATCGACTATCATAATCTGATTTGTAAAACATGAATTCCTTCGAATAAAAATCAATATTATGTCCATAATGTTGATAGGCTGTATGCCAAAATCCATTTAGTTTGCTCTGTATCTCCTTGTATTGAGCAGTTAGTTTTTGCTAACTGCTCTTATATTTATAACAAAGATAAGATTCTTTAGAATGATTCTTCTTTATTTCTCAATATAAGGAGCCTTGGATTTTCATTAAAACTCCTGTAGTATATAAACAAGGAGTAAGGTAAGAGTTACTCTTTGCCATTTTAGGAAAGGTTCTGTTGGAAACAGCGGAACCTTTTTTCGTGATTTAAAGGTACTAAGACAAAATGAAATATTTACCATGAAGGTAATTGTTAAATATTTTACGCTTATACAGTATAATGGGATAGTTATTGTGTATTGGCATTAAGAGGAGCGTCCTGATTAAGCGCTTCTCTTTTTTTATAAAATAGCTCCAAATTACTTGGACACATTTACCAGTTTATTCAACACAAATATCATGTTAAAATCCCTTGTGAATACGACATAACTCAACTTGGTGAAGCCCTGTAATATTTCCTATAGGGCTTCTTTTTTTACAAGCAGTTATTTCATTACGCTGACTATCTTGTTGTGCAAAATAACGATTTTGTTCACTTTTTTGATACATTTATAAAACATTCATATGTTATCTTCAGTAAGTTCTATTTCCTTTATAATATTGTGTGAAGTATACCAACGAACGAAGCCTAAAAAACTCTAATGAAGTGATGAAAAAAACCTAATTTCTCTACAAAACATTGAGAAATTAGGCTTTTTAATAGAAAAAGTAGCATTTATAAACAATGAATACAATTTAACTCTTCAATTCTATTTTCACAGATTCATATATTCTTCTAAAGTCAGTTTTTCCTTATATATATTTTCAGCAATATCTCCTACATAGCGAATATGCCAAGGTTCATATGCATAACCCGTAATACTTTCCTTCCCCTTAGGATAACGAATGATAAACCCTGCACGATGCGCGTTTTCTTTCAGCCATTTTCCTTCCTTCGTATTCGCAAAGGATAGCTCTAGTTCATTGTTCGCACTTTTAGAAGAAACATCCATCGTTAACCCTGTTTGATGTTCGCTATGCCCTGGCTTTGCAGAGAAGCGATCCGTATGCTCTTGCCCTTTCTTTTTAACATTGTTGGCATACAGACCTTTTTGATACTCATAGGAACGAAATCCTGAAACAGCATTCAACTGGATCCCATCTTGCTTAGCTAAAAGGAATAGTTTTTCTAACGCTTCCGCTGCTTCTTTACGAAGATGACTCTTTTCTACCGTTCCACTAAATGAGAACGGTACATTTGGTACAACTAAATCCTCTGGCATATAGTCTTCGGGTAAACCATATTCCTTATTTACTACAGCCTGTATACTAGCAAAGGAACTTGCTATCTTATTTGAAGTCCCATTTTGCTTACTATTTTTTTCTTTATTTATGGAGTTTTCACTAGTTTCATGGTTTGTCTTATATGGTTCTTTACCAATAGATATATTGGTGTAAATGATAAAGATACCTAGCATTACTACTATACAAGTTAAGGTTCCTACTAATTTAAGTCTCATC
This sequence comes from Bacillus sp. 05T21, assembly GCF_056396785.1. Lineage (NCBI taxonomy): Bacteria > Bacillati > Bacillota > Bacilli > Caryophanales > Bacillaceae > Bacillus > Bacillus sp. 05T21. The sequence goes on from NZ_JBFTMD010000020.1 coordinate 81,236, forward strand.
ATTCATTTCCTTCCTGCAACTCCTACTGTTACTCATTCATCATACTTCAACCATATCAAATCCATATTAATTCCTTGTGAACTTTTCTTCATAACGTATTCCTTAATAGATTGATAGTATATCTTCCCTTTCTTTTGGCACCCTTAAAATATCAGCTCTATTCATACATGTAGAAAAACAATCTAAAAATTTGTATAATAAGATAAGAAGTGCAACATTCTATTATAGAAAGGTCTTGGTATAATGCTAGGTATTGATGTGCAAAAAAACAAGGAAGAATTAATTATTTCATGGCAATTAGCGAAGATTACAATTCCACTTCATGATGTAATTGAGGTTACAGAAGATACTACCTATGCTGGCGTTGAAGATCCTAGTGCAATTCGTATTGGAACAGCATATGGGACAACGGACCGCATTTTAATCAAAACAGTAAAACAAAATTATGTATTATTTACTACGAATAAAGTATCTATTTTAAACGCAATTCACGCGTAACAATGAGTAGATAAACGCACTTAAACAAAGTTCAAGTGCAATATGAAAGTGCAAAGTCATAGAATTGACTTCGCACCTTTTTTAAAACAATCTATATGAATGAAAATTCCCTTTAACATTTCAGTAAGGCCAAAGCCACTTCTGTCACACCATACTACTTTGTGTCCCATTTATCTAAATTGAAGAGATAACGCTCTCTTTTTTTGATAAAATTATCTCTATAATGATAACAGGAAAGGATTTGTTGCTTTATCACGGCAGAAAAAACACAGTTTGTAAAAAAAGAGCATTATATCCCCCAGTTCTCTATGAGACCTTTTGAAATAGCTAAGGGATTTTGTCTCACAGTAAATTTAGAAGCTGACACTTTGGAAGCTAAGGAAAAGAAAACAGGGAATTATTACAACAACTCAAAAATAAGCAAATAGATTAAAATACTGTAACTAGGACTAAATTATTAACATAAAAATAAGCACATCTTGTAAAAAAACAGATGTGCTTATTTTTTAATTTTTATGCATTTTTACGTTTTAGGAAAATCACTCCACCAACAATTAACAATAATGCACCTGCAGCCATAGAGATCCAACTTGTAAGGTCAGCACCTGTTTGGGGTAACCATCCAATTTTAGATTGAATTTCTTTCTTAGGTTGTGGTTGCTCTTTTACTTGCTCTTTAGGTTGCTCTGATGTTGGAGTATTTTTATCTTGATTCGGCTGTTCTGGTTTAGGTTGTTCCGGTTTTACCTCTTTGAATTTCACTGTTTGTCCCTTATCTTCAAATTCAGCGTGAATAGCTACTAAAATATTATCTTGATACAGTTCTTCAAATACTACTACTTCTTTACCTTGTAATGCAGAAGCATTAAATGTGAAATCTAATGTGATAGAACCATTTTTTTCTTTTGCAGTAAACTTAGATTCTACTGTTACTTCTTTATCATCAACTAATAATGGTTTGTTTGTTGCTTTATCCATTAGTTTGCCTTTTACAACGTACTCTTTACCCACGATTAAATCTTTGTATTCCACTTTATCTTGGATTGTTACAGATTTAAAAGCGTCTAACTCTTTAGAACCATCAGCTTTGTTTGTAGCTGTTGTTTTAATGGAAGGCTCTACAAATCGAACTGTTTGACCTACATCGTTAATGTCCGCGTGAGTTGCAATTACTTGACCTTCATGCAATAAGTCTTCAAACACAACTACTTCTCTTCCTTGCTGTTCAGCACCAACGAAAGTAAAGTCTAATGTTACAAAACCATTCTTTTCTTTTGCAATGAACTTAGTCTCTGCTGTTAATTCTTTACCATCAATTAATAATGGTTTGTTAATAGCTTTGTTCATTAATTTACCTTTTACAGTGTACTCTTTACCTACAACTAAGTTAGTATACTCTACTTTATCTTGAATAGTGATAGAATCCTTTGAATGAATCTCTTTTCCATCATCAGCTTTGTTTGTAGCAGTTGTTTTTACTGATGGCTTAACGAACTTAACTGTTTGACCTTTATCATTGATATCAGCATGTGTAGTAATAACTTTTCCGTCTTTCAGTAACTCTTCGAATACTACTACTTCTTTTTCTTCTAAACCAGTTGCATCAAAAGTGAAATCTAGTGTAATAGAACCATTTGCTTCTTTTGGTGTAAACTTAGTTTCAGCAGTTACTTCTTTACCATTTACAACTAATAGTTTATTAGTCTCTTTATCCATTAATTTACCTTTTAAAGTGTACTCTTTACCTACTTGTAGGTCTTTGTATTCCACTTTATCTTGGATTGTTACAGACTTAGAAGTGTGCATTTCTTTTGTACCATCGGTTTTATCAGTAGCTGTTGTTTTTACTGATGGAATCTTTTCATCTTTGACAATATGTTTAATTATTTGACCATTCTCTTTGATCTCAAAAGAGAATATTTCTTCATTCAATACATAACCTTTTGGTGCAACAGTTTCTTTATATGTGTATTTTCCAAATGGTAACTTTTCAAACTTCGCGATACCTTTATCGTCTGTTTTCCCTTTAACTACTTCTTTTCCTGCTTCATTATAAATAGTAAACTCTGCATTCGGAAGCTTATTGTTTCCATATAAGAACCACTCTTAGCATTTGTTTGTACTGTGTATAGGTTTGTTTCAAAAAACTCACCCTTTAATTCTGCCTTTTGCTTTTCAGCAGGAATCACATTCATAAAAATATCTTGAGTATCTTCACTTGTATTTGCAGCATTAATAATTGTCTTAGCCGCTTTTTCAACATTTTTATTTTCATGCTTTAATTCATTTACATCAAGTTGACCTAATGCATTCCAAACCGCAAGCTGAGTTGCATAATGTGCTTCATTCTTATTAGCTACTCCCAGTTGTTCTATACTTTTTTGTGGGAAACCATTTAATAGAACCCTATATACTACATTATCTGTTTTCCCCATTTCAGGAAGATCTTCACCATTTGGTGATTTTAAACCTAGAGTTAAACAATAAGCAATTTGACCGCTTGAATTTTTGATAATTTCAGTTCGGATATCCTTTCCTAAACTGTTGCTATAACTCCAGTTCATTGAATACTTTTCATGCGTCATAACCTCCGCATTTGCCTTCGGTAGAAACACATTAAAGAATAATGCTAGTACTGATAATAATGCAAAAACTCTTTTAACAACTCTTTTCCCCAATTTTAAAACCTACCTAGATAAAATGAATCTGATGTATTATTCAAATATTTAAAATAATCACAACGAAGATATTTCATATTATAAGACATAAAGTTACAAATATTATATTATTTTTACAAATTATTTATTTTCTCAACATTCACTATAAATTACAATATCAAAACATTTCATTTCACAAAAGTAACAATATTAGGATACCTTAACAAAATAAGAAACTTGGTAAAATACTAGAATAACGGTAGTTGGAGTACGGAAACGATTCTTCGCATGAAGGACCACTACAAAGATATTTTCAAATTGAATATATGTATTAATAATGAAATTTTATTGCATTTACACCTGCAATGTTTATATAAAAGATAGTAAATTATGTTTTTATAGGATTTTTTCTATTAGTTTACTGGAAATTTGCATTATTATGTGACAATAAATATCATTGTATTTAATATAAAATGATATAAAAAAAGGGGTATGCAGATAATTATCGGAACTTTCAATCGATTAATTATACTAAAATTAGTATTAAGAATATTAGTAAAAAAGTAACAACGTTATTACAAAGTTCGAATATTGGTCTAAGTACCCTAGCATCTCAATGGTAACCTCTTGAATACTTTTACGTTTTTAAATAAATTAAAATAACAAAAAAATAATAATTTTTAATTTTTTCTTTGTAATTTAATAAGTTGCATGTTAATATGGCGAAGGTTATAAAATGGATTTCGCCATACACAATGTTTTTTCGGAATATTCACTCCAGAGAAACGTAACTATTTCAGTAATTTGCTTCATCTTTTACCTATACAAGGGCTACTTTCAATTTTTTTGTTCATAAGTAAAAGTAACTTTTTATTCTATCTTCCTCATCGATTTTAATATAAATGGTAAAAAAGCACTTTTTCAAGTGCCCTTCCTTTTCTTTTTTAAAGATAGAAAATCTAATAAAATCAAACACCTAGATTAAACACATACATAATCCTACTTACAAACTCTCAGAGAGGTATAAACTATGGGAATTCCTACACTATTATTAAATACATTTATTATTATTATTTGTATCCTTAGTTACCAAGTATTTTGGCTAGAACATAAAGAAAAAATGGCATGTAATAATATATTAATTTCTGTACTTTCCTCCATTGCAATTATTTTTTGTATGACTTTTCCTTTTCATTTACACGCTGGGTTCATTTATGATTTACGTTTTATTCCCATTATATTAGTTTTTCTATATGGAAATACAAAGAGCATTATTTGTATTGGAGTTTTATATCTTTCTTATAGATTTTACTTAGGTGGAAGCGGAGTCTTCCCATCATTTATTATCTTTACTATTATTTCTGTTATTACAATCATGTTTCGTTACTTGTCACCTACTTATTTCAAGGAAAAGAAGATATTATTAAGTATTCTACTTATTTTGATATGTACAATTTCCCTTTCTATCTGCGGTATTGTAACGCAAATAAATACAAGTGGTAAAATTGACTCTACTCTCATTGAATTTTTATTCAATTATATAATCATAAATATTTTCACAGTATTATTATCAGTTTATTTAATAGAAGGAATGATCGAGAAATATAAAATAAAAGAAAGAATGCAAAGAGCAGAAAAATTTTATATAGCTAGCGAACTAGCTGCATCGATCGCGCATGAAATTCATAATCCACTGACCACGGTACGTGGATTCACTCAATTACTAAATGAAGAGGAGAGTGCTAAGATGTCTCAAGATAAGTACTTAGAAATTATGTTACTTGAAATGCAGCAAATACAATCTACTATTAATAACTATTTATCTTTAACCAAACCACAAAACATTATAAAAGAGGAACTAGATATTAATTACATATTAAATC
>NZ_JBFTMD010000021.1:0-79224 GCF_056396785.1 Bacillus sp. 05T21
GACTGACCCTGTCCAAAAATATTTACCTTGGTTTACGTTAAAGTATCAAGGGAAACCTGTTGATATGCAAAGCCTTACACTAAATAACTTTCTTCACCATACCAGTGGTCTAACAAATATTAGGCATACTCAAAGTATTCCACAAGGCAATACACCGGATATGTTACAAAAGACTGTGGAAATGCTCGTAGATGCTGAATTGGCGTTCCCTCCCGGTGAACAGTATAACTATGGAACCGTTAATTATGATGTATTGGGTTTGGTTATTGAGATTGTGTCGCGACAAAGCTATGAAGACTTTATGAGGGAACAGGTATTTCAGCCGTTAGGTCTTCACCAGACGTATGTTTATAAAGAAGATGCTCAAGCAACTGGACAGTTGGCACAGGGCTACCGTTCTTCCTTTTTTATGACAACTCCATTTAAAGCTCCGGATTATGCTGGGAATAAGCCCGCAGGCTACATCATTTCTAATACAAAAGATATGGCGCGTTGGATGGGCATACAGATGGGTATTGTGCAGGACATACCCGAAATATTTCACACGGTTATCGAAAAATCACATAGGGGTGATATGTCTGTTTCGGCTGTCAACGATATGTATTATGCGGCAGGCTGGTCGGTAAACGCCGACCAAACGATTATAGAACACACTGGGGGCAATCCAAATTTCAGAACCGAAGTAGTCATACTGCTAAATGAACGAACAGCCGTCTGCTTGCTGAGCAACGGCGCAAATACCAATATAAACCTGGTACTAAAAGTTAAAGATATATTAGACGGCAATCTAACTCAGTCATATGAAATAAGCGGCACACAGCTTTTGGATATCATTTTGTCGTCTATCACTATTATTCTTTGCCTATTGGCCGTTCTCCTATTTCTCTTAGGATTACGCAGAAGGAAAACGAATGAGCGGCAGCCAATGACAAAAAAGAGAATAATCGTAACAGTTATTTTCCTGATCGCTACGATTGCCCTGGGTATACTGTGCTGTGCTTTCGATTGGTCAACGATACTTATTTGGCAAACATATAGTGTTCTTACAGCTTTGATTTCGTCAGCATTATTAACAGCAAGCATTACATGGTTTGTATACACTCACCGATAAAATACCTAGCTCCCAAGATAAACATAATGTTAAGTAATTAAATTTCAATTTATTGGTATGCTTAATTTGAAAAACATAAGACACTTCGGTGTCTTTTTTAATATCATCGACAATTTTCCCAGTCAAACCTAATTACTATTGCTTTCACTAACCTGCTCCGTTCGTGGAATAAGGATTTTTAAACAACTAATATTATTTTTCAAATGACTTTATTGTAAATTAAACAACAATATTATTTTTGCACAAGCGTCGTTAGATAACATTTCTTAAAAGACTGTTATTCAACAATCTGGCCCGATTGCTGAACAAAGTTAAAAAAGCACACATCTTATTATTTGTTCCAAAACTCGTCGTTTAAGGAACTTTATTTACATCTATCAAAACTGACTGAATTATGTTTGAAATCTAGTTCTAAAACTCATTACCAAAAACAAAGTATCATACTAAACAATAAATATCGTTTCTGGAACCTTCTTAACGTACGGAGAAATCAAGTTTTTTAAATATAAAATTCCTAAGCGTACGAAATTCGCGTTATGTTGGCGGGACCCCATCGCCATCAAGCTAAGATTAAGTAAAAGTCCGTCAACTAGATTTTTTCTATTTTCTAAAGAGTTGATATCAGCTTTCTAAAAATCTGCATACCAAATAAACCCTAACAGGTTTCATTTTTTTAATTAAGCTACATGATTGTGAGTAACGAAATAATTGTACACGACACCCAATATATCAAAGACTGTTTTCTTCTCATATCGATGAGACTTTCGTCCATTTTTATGTAAGAGATTGAACAAACGAAGGAAGGTCTTTGATAGTTCCTGGGTGTTTTGTTGTAGAGATTGATATATAAGTAGGTAGTAATCTTTAATGATATAGACCGCTTTATATTCACTTAGTTCTCGTTTCTTTTTGACGAGGAGTAAGTGACGCATTTGAAACATAGTGGAGGAACAAAGAAGGATACTAATTAATTGCCCATATAAATGACACTCTAACCGTTCTAATTTTACAGAATTACAATGATGAATACGAAAAAATGATTTCCATGTTTTAAATATCAATTCAATTTGCCATCGTAAGGAGTAAAAATCGTATACTTGTTCCTTCGGTAGATATTCCGAAGGGATATTCGTAATGTAAAAGTTTATTGCACTAAGCCGCTTACTGCGTTCTTTATAGGTGATTTGTTTCTTATGTTCTTTAGATGCTAAATCTTTTTGCCTACGTTTCATTTGTGTTTCAGTTAATTTATATAAGATAAGTCTTGCAGGAAGTTTTTGATACATTCCGATATAAATCTCAGGAATCTCATATGTTTCACCAGACTGTAATTGGTCAATAAATTGCTCCATATCGAGTTGAATGTACTCAGAATGCTTTTTTATTGTTCCATTTTGAAAGTATTCAGGCTCCCTATTCTTCTGATATATACGAGTATTGAGCTTTAATCGTGAAATAAAATAAGCACCACACTCGTCTATCGTATGCAGATCTTTCAAATCAAAATATCCTAAATCACGTATACATACATCGTGCGGTTGAAGAGACGTTAAGCAAGTAGAACCATAAGTTTTATCATTGTGCTTTCCAGACCCTACATGAACATGTAAAAACTGGCCACTAAGTAAATCGTACTCTAGTTGAATTTTCACACCAGCACTATGACCACTACCTCCTGAACCTTGATATGTAGAAGCAAATTTATCTGGAATCTGAAAATGTGTAGAATCCAATACACGAATACTGCGAAAATGGTTTGTATATAAAGTTGAAATCTTACTAGATGTACAAAGTTGTTGGTGGAGTAAATAGGTTAATATTTGTTGTAAAAACTGCACAGCCTGAGAATTAAATCGTTGATTGAGTCCTTCTGGACTCATAGAAATACCTGTATTCGTTTCTAAGCGACTACATAATTGTGTCAATGAAGTATGAGCTATATTTTGGCTTAACCAAACACATAGAGCCACTAAATCTTGAGCACGGTATTTACTTTTTCGTTGAACAAATCCTATCTCTCTAGCTAACTGTTCTAAAACATGTGGTGACATATATCGTTGTAATTCTTTAGAAAACAATTCTAGTTCATCTAAAATCGATAAATTCATACAAAAACGCCATCCTTCCTGTATATTTCTACAAAAAGAATAGCGTTTTTTTCATTTTATAGATACAAATTTATAAAATTGATTCGTATAGGGATATCCCTGGAAATATAAGGTGTTAAAATTTCTAACCATTGACATATATACATGACGAATGTAATATATATATTACAAAAGAAACAAATGTATTGGAGGCTTCTAATATGCTTACCAAAGTAAAGCGAATTCGACTTGAAAAGGGTATGACACAGGGGGAATTAGCAAAATTAACGAATGTAAGTAGACAGACAATCGGTCTAATAGAAAAAGGCGAATACAACCCATCTTTGAAATTATGTATTGAGATTTGCAAAAGTTTAGGTGTTACATTAAATGATTTATTTTGGGAGGAAGATTAATGTCTAAGTTACTAAAATTATATCTTTTTGGTAGAGGTACTTCTGTTGATGAAAGAGAACAAAATACAGCCTTCGAAATAATGGCAAACGCTGGGATGTTAGCTCTTTTTATCTGTTTTGGAGCTATGCTATATGATTTGATTTTAAACAAAGAAATTACATCACTTGGCATTCTAGCCTTAATTATTTTATTAACAACATCATTTTATATCGTTATGATGATGCGGATCAAAAAAATATATATACGTTATACATCAAATAATAAAATGTTAGTTCGTAATTCGATATTCTCAGGATTTATTTTCTTTGTTGTATTTACTTTATTAACATATTTACCTTCTGGAGAAGCAATTACCATGAGAGAACTTACTATAAATAGTATGGGCGGAGTATTCTTCGGCTTATGTATATATGGATATAGTAAGTATAACAGTACAAAAGTTGAAGAAGATGAACTATAATTCAAATAAAAAAACACCCTTCATTAGTTATTAATGAAAGGTGTTTTTTTATTTGAATTATCTTTATTAATGTAGCGATTAATCCGATTGCATTTTTTCTTTAATAATCAGTACCTGCTATATAATCATTAGGTTAAACTTCTATAATGCTTTCAGAATGAAAACGTGATGTTTTTTATGGCAACCAAGTTTATTTTTATCGTTGTGGGGGGACACCAAAACCTTAGGTTGATGGGCATGTGGCGGGACCCCATTGCCATCAACCTAAGAAAACAAGTCACCCCCAAAACGATAAATAAGCTTTTTCATTACAGGAAAGCCTAAAAATTTCGTTCTGATGGTGTAATAAAACCTTAGCTTGATAGCGATGTGACGGTACCCCTATAGGTAGTTACTTTGAGAAGTCAGCTCATTTTTTTCGTTTTAGGGCGTTTATTTTTCTTAAGTTGATGGGCATGTATGGTGACCCCTTATAGTACGATAGGGCACGTTAATCGAGGATGAAGGCATGAAGGCTAACGACTCTGATTTTTTTTAAATATCCCTAATAAAAAAATTGGATGTAAATACCAAATGGCTAAGTAAAGCCTTTTTAGAAACAAGCACCAAATCAAGCGCATATTTTCACTCACACAGGTAACATTAGTACTTATAAGATCCAAACACATCCCTTAGGAGGTTTTCATCATGGGCTTTTTTGATTTATTTAACGAAGAAGGAACTCAAAAGGAAACTCGAAAAAAGGTACGTGAAGTAGATCGCTCTGCCGATACAGAATTTGCAGCAGAAGACGTACATCTTGATCTTCGTGCTGAAGAATTGGAGATCGACAAACACCGTGTGGAGACTGGTGATGTGACGCTTCATAAGGACATTGTTGAGGAAGAACAATCAGTGAATGTCCCTGTTTTACATGATCAAGTCGTTATTGAACAAAGAGCCGTTGATCACGAACCAACAGATGAACCAATTACAGAAGAAGAAACGATTCACATTCCAGTAACTGCTGAAAAAATTGATGTAGAAAAGCATACGGTCGTCACTGGTGAAGTCTCTGCTCATAAACGTTCGGTTCAAGAAATAGAACAAGTACGCGACGTACTTCGTAAAGAAGTTGCAGATGTTGAATCGCATGGTAATACAGATATTATCAAAGAGGACTAATTGTGCCTACCTACTTAACTTCTAGTTAAGTAGGTTTCTTTCCATCCTCATATATAAAAAAGAACTTCAGGAGGTCCTATGGGAAAGTATATTACTATTGGTGTGATAATCGGTAGCATAATCGGTTGGGTAACAGGTTTTACAATCGTAACAGGACTCGTTATAGGAGCACTCGTAGGCGGCATTAGTTATACAATGAATTCGAGAAGGAACATCGACAAACCGACTAAAAAAACAAATGAAATTAAAGAAAAAACGCTTCAATTACGAGAAGAGCAACTGGAAATAAAAAAAAAACGAGTACAAATAGGGGAGGTAAAGGTTCATAAAGAAGTCGTCGAAGAACAGAAAACGTTCACTGTTCCTATTAAGCGTGAAGTATTAGTAATAGAAGCAGGAAATGAGGAGGAACTTCGAATTCCTCTGAAAGAAGAAGAAATTGAAATAAACAAACACCCCGTGCAAGTAAATAAAGTATTGGTTACAAAACGTCAAATAGAAGAAATAAAACAAATAAAGGAAAAGCTAAAAAAAGAAACAGCACAAGTTTACGTTACAGGTGATGATGCGGATGTCATAAAAAAGCCGCCTTCTGTAACAAAGGACTAAACCATTTCCCGCCTTATTCGGGTAGGATAGGTGAAGGCGCTAACCAACCCCTACTCCTTTTACGTAACCTTCGAGACCACCTTCGCCTCCAACAATCAACAGCGCTGCATTTGATAACACTATTGCAGTCAACTGCATCACAATCGAATGAGGAGGTAACTCATCAAACACAATCGAATGAACTTTTTCATGTTCTAGAGCCTCATCAGCCTACATAAGACCTCAAGATCTTCTGTTTTTTCTCTTTCAAAGAAGTGGTACCGTCTCCCCAATAGGAAGACAAAGATAATTTGTGGTGAAAATTCGCTAAATATTGCTTGATATGGGGTCTCGCCACATCACCATCAAGCTAAAGAGAAATTGTATCCATAAAACGAAAAAAACGTTATTCTTTCTGTAGAATCATAGGAAAGGATGGCGTTTTTGATATGAACTTATCTATTTCTAATGAACTAGAATTGTTTTCTAAAGAGTTGCAGCGATATATGTCACCTGATGCTTTAGAGCAATTAGCTAAAAATGTAGGATTTGTGAAACGAAAAAGTAAATACCGCGCACAAGATTTAGTGGCCCTATGTATTTGGTTAAGTCGAAACATAGCCCATACTTCATTGACACAATTATGTAGTCAGTTAGAAGCTAACACAGGCATTTCTATGAGTCCAGAAGGACTCAATCAACGTTTTAATTCCCAGGCTGTTCTGTTTTTATAGCATATTTACTTCACCAACAAGCTGGTTCTTCTAGCAAGATTCCAACTTTGTATACAAACTATTTTCGACGTATTCGTGTATTGGATTCTACACATTTTCAGATTCCAGATAAATTCACTTCTACATATCAAGGTTCAGGTGGTAGTGGTCAAAATGCTGGCGTGAAAATTCAACTAGAGTATGATTTACTAAGTGGTCAGTTTCTACATGTTCATGTAGGATCAGGAAAGCACAATGATAAAACGTATGGTTCTACTTGTTTAACGTCCCTTCAACCGAACGATGTATGTATACGTGATTTAGGATACTTCGATTTAAAAGACTTACATACGATAAAAGAGTGTAATGCTTATTTTATTTCAAGATTAAAGCTCAATACACGTATATATCAGAAGAATAAAGAGCCTGAATACTTTCAAAATGGAACAATAAAAAAGCACTCTGAGTACATCCAATTAGATATGGAGCAATTCATTGACCAATTACAGTCAGGTGAAACATATGAAATTCCTGAGATTTATATTGGAATGTATCAAAAGCTTCCTGCAAGACTAATTTTGTATAAATTAACTGAAACGCAAATGAAACGTAGACAAAAGGATTTAGCATCTAAAGAACACAAAAAGCAAATTACCTATAAAGAACGCAGTAAACGGCTTAGTGCGATTAACTTTTACATTACAAATATCCCTTCGGAATACCTACCAAAAGAACAAGTATACGATTTTTACTCTTTACGGTGGCAAATTGAACTTATCTTTAAAACATGGAAATCATTTTTTCGTATTCATCACTGTAATTCTGTAAAATTAGAACGATTAGAGTGTCATTTATACGGACAGTTAATTAGTATCCTCCTTTGTTCCTCCACTATGTTTCAAATGCGCCAATTACTCCTCACCAAGAAGAAACGAGAGTTGAGTGAATATAAAGCGATTTATATCATCAAAGATTATTTTCCACTTCTTTATCAAGCTTTACAAAAAGACACTCAAGAGATATCAAAGATACTACTTCGTTTGTTCAATCTTCTACAGAAAAATGGGCGAAAATCCCATAGGTATGAGAAGAAAACAGTCTTTGATATCTTAGGCGTCGTATACAACTTTTCTATGTCCCACAATCAAGTAGCGTAATCTAAAAAAATTATAACCCGATAGGGTTTATTTAGTATGCAAATATTTAAAGAACTTACACTGGACCTTTAGAAAAAAGAAATAATCTCACGTGAGAATAAACTTATATAATCTTAGCTTGATGGGCATGTGGCGGGACCCCTATCTGAAAAAGATAAAAAGTTGGCTTTTTCGTATACTACCGATAAGTGGAGGTATGTTAACTTGACTTGAATAGAAAATCTACCATGTAAGAACGTAATTTACTTACATGTTCTATGGTAAAGACTAGCTTCATGGATGGCTATGGAATAATTTTGCCCCGATAACAAAAACTAACAGAAAAAACAATGATATATAAAGGAGATTAGATATGCTGAAAAAGATAGGTAAAATTTTCTTGATAATCCTCTTTGTATTTATCGGCGTATGTTTTGTTTGTTTGGGATGAAATTGACAGAACAGTAGCTGAAAAAAGTGGGAGATTTACCCAACAGCCTAGCCAATACCCTATTCGTCAAAGTGATATTAATATGTATACAGATGGGAAACAGTTAAACAATCAATTATTCTCAGATATAAAGAAAGCAAAACATTACGTGCATATTAGCTTCTTCTCTATTGCTGATGATAAAGTAAGTCATCAGTTTCTAGATTTGTTGAGGCAAAAAAGTCAGGAAGGTGTAGAAGTATACTATGCAGTGGATAGGCTAGGAGGAATTTTACTAAAGAAAAAGGAAAGAGAATTATTAGTTAATAAAGGAGTGCATTTTACGTATTACAATAAGCCTGCTTTTCCTTATCTTTCTGCTTCTTTGGATCATCGAAATCATCGTCGTATTTCAGTTATTGATGGAAGGATTGGGTACATTGGCGGATTTAATATTGGCAAGAAGTACTTAGGAGAAAAAGCAAAACTCGGTCACTGGAGAGATTATCACCTTCAAATACGAGGAGAAGGAGTTCAAGATCTAGAACACCAATTTGTTTTAGACTGGAAGAAAAACTCAGAGAAGCCGATTCCGATACACAGTGCGACAAAGGAAAAGGGGACAACCTCGCATCGATTTACTGCATATTACAGCGGAGAAAAACTTGGGCAAGATTATGCAAGGTTGTTTCAACAAGCAAAAGAGTTCATCATTATAGTAACACCTTATTTTATACCAAAAGACAAAACTATTTGGAATGCATTAGTAGATGCAAGAAAGAGGGGAGTTCGTGTCAAAATTCTGTTCTCACCTCATTCGGATGCACTGTTAGTTAAAGAAGCAGCGTACCCATATATCCGAAAAGCATTAAAACAAGGGATGGAAGTATATGGTTATAAAAAGGGAGTGTTACACGGTAAAGCATTCTTGATTGATGAAAACGTATTGATGGTTGGGACCGCGAATTTTGATTCGCGCTCGTTTCATTTAAATGAAGAAATGAACTGTTATATCCATGACCCTGTCTATATTTCTAAAATAAAGCCAGTCATTAATGTAGACTTACAAAATTCAAAGCGAGTAACATCCTCTGACGTCAATCAATTATCTATAAAGGAAAAAATGAAAGAAAAGGTTGCAAAAATGTTTGAGTATTATTTGTAAAAACAAAGGAGTTAGGTGGGAGGTAAACTGCCCGTAAAAGCCCGATTGGTGAAGGCTAATAACCAGTGGGGGATGAATAAAACCTCCACTGATTAAAGTTTCACTTTATCATATTTTAAATGTATACTTTTCTTCCTAATTTTGAGGATATTAGGAAAATTGGGGTAAACCTAATGTTTATGAGGATTTGAATGTAAACTAATGTTCGGAAGTTTACTTTGGAGTATTTAAAAAATAACATAAATTGTAGTGAATTAGTGTATCTCAATGATTCTACATAGAATGTATCTAAGCTGAACAAAAAAGAAACCCTTCTAATTAGTTTAGAGGGATTTCTTTTGTTTATGGAGTAGCACCACATATCCATCACGCTAGTATTTTGAAGTATCCCCAAAACGAAAATTTTATTATTTTCCAGTTATTTATGAGAATTTAGCTCGATTTTTTCGTTTTGAGGAACAACCAATTTCTTAACTTGATGGGCATACGGCAGAACCCCAGATATATAAATCTAACTATGATAAGACCTCTGCAAAAAATCTGAAGATTACTGCGTTTTATTGATTGTACTGAGGCTCATCTTGTAGAATCTCCTGAACACGTGGTTCTAAAGAATCAATAATTGTCTGTGCTTGCTGAGCTGCATTTTGATACAGTTGTTTTGCTTGCTGATTGTCAGTATCAAGAACAAATCCTTCTAAACATGCTTGAGCACTTTTTAATCCAGAAATAGTTTGCTTAAGCTTAGTAATTACTGTCATAATTAAATTCCTCCTTATCATTATGAATTCACTATTTAGAATAGCTATTTTCTACAAAAAATATAATTTCTAAGTATTGGTTGATTTTATAGAAGGAGTAGTGCCACACAGCCACCAACTTAAGAATTTTATTATGCCCCAAAACAAAAAAATTGTACATTTTCTCCTGGAGATGACAATTTTTTCGTTTTGGGGTATTTGCTTTTCTTAGCTTGATGGTGATGGGGTGCTCCCCCTTTTATAAGTATTTTGGATAGGAGTCATCGTATATTGTTGATTTTGAGAGTTATATTTTAGTATATAATTCCACTACAAACTCATCTTTTCTTTTCCACTCTTTTTTCCGTAAATAAGTCACTTTCTCAAGCACCGATTTGAGAAGGTGATTTTTCTTCTCTATATCATTCGTTGCATAATAAGCTTCTAAAATATTTTTGGTTCTCGGAACAAATTCATGTATATGTTTTTCTTTTTCTAATATCTTTTTAATTTCATGTTTAAGCTCTTTAATTGACTCTTGGGTAGTCTTCAATCGTACAGCAATAGATTTTTGTCTCTCTAAGAATGTGTCAACATCATATACACCTTTTTCTAAAAAATCATGGAGATTGCTTTTTTGTTTTTGTAGATCATTTATTTGTTGTTCTTTCTTTTCTAGAGCTTTCTGTTGTAAATGAATATTATTGCTCGATTTCTTTTTTTGTACCATGTTTTCTTGTATCTCAAAGCTTTCAATAATTTGTTTTAATCCATCAAGTATGCGCTGTTCAACAAGTGATAAGGATGCTCCTTTTTGAATACCTTTACAGGATGGTTGAACGCAACGAACTTGAGGATTAGGCCGATCTTTTCGTGGTTGATAAAGCATGGAATGTCCGCATAGTTCACATAGTAAGATTCCAGCCAATGGATTAGAAAGTTTTTTTGTTTTTATTGTAGGAGGTCTCCAACGTTTACTATGAGCCATGTTAGCTTTTTGAAATAATTCTTCTGATACAAGTGGAGAGTGAGCGTGATTGTGTCGTTGCCATTGTTCTTTTTGTGCTTTTTTTCGTATATACTTACCATTTTGTTTTGTATAGCGTATCTTTCCCCAAATGATGTGACCGAGATATACTTCATTTTTAATAATGGATGAGATAGTTGAAGGGTTCCAGTATTCGCCTTCTGGAGGCGAAATACTTAATCTGTCTAATTCTTGTGCGATTGCCTGTCTGCCCATTCCGCCAGCCATGCTTTCAAAAATTTTAGATACTACCCAACTTTTTTCAGGATCAGGATAAAGTTTTAAAGTATTATCTCGTAAGTATCCGTAAGGTGGAACACGCGAGATGGATTTTCCTTCTTTGGCAGAAGCTCTTCTACCACGCTGCATACGTTTCACAATTGTTTTTAATTCTTCTCGAGCAATTAAAGATTTGATACTAAATGTTAACTCTTGATTTTCATCATTTGGGTTAATGACTTCTGTTGGTGTAATAATGAATGTTTCTGAATAGCGAAATACACGATAAATCGTTCCCTGATCCACCATATCACCACGACCGAGGCGATCTAGATCCATTACTAATACAGCATCAGCCATGCCAGTTTCTACTTCACGAAGTAATTTTTGCATCATTGGTCTTTCAGATATATATTCACCCGAAACAACCTCTTCAAAAATATCAATTATATTATGATGCTCTTTATGAGCGAGTTCTAATAATTGAGTTCGATGGCGTTCAAGCGTATCGTAATGTTGTCCATGTTCCATCGCTTTTTTTTCTTCTTCAAGATCTTTTCGACTTTTACGTAAATAGATGAATACATCAAGTTCTTCTGGACGATACATTCGTTTCACCTACCAGCTTGTCTAGTATTATTGTTATAGATATGTATGGCTAACTTGTCCTATGAAAATGATAGTTCGTCTTTTTTCTTGTCATGCATACATATAATGCAAGGGGGGATATGATGAAAGAATTTCAATTTGGTAATACAAAAGTCATTATTCATTCATCACTTGCATTAATGGGAAAAGAAGAACAAAAAGAATGGTTTCAACAAGAGTGGGAAAAGAAAAATCCAATTTTAAGATCTATATTTGAAGCGGCAGTAAGTTGCCAAGAAGATGAAAAATAAAAAGAGCATTCTCTTTCCTTAAGAGATATGCTCTTCTTTTTTGATTAAATTATTCATTAAAATAAATAGTTGTTTTTAATGATGAATAGCTTTTCTAGTTCTGTAAATAATAATCTTGATCATTGTTATGGAAAGTAAGTGAAACTTGAGATAGATCAATACCTTTTTCTAAGGTTTCTAATAAGTAATATCCCAATGCTTTATCTTGTTGTATCAAGTTATGTAATAGGGTGCTCGCGCGGGCAATTCTATATTTTATTTCATCTTGAATTAATAAAGAATTATCCATTGTAATGAGGTGAAGTTCATCTTGCAGTTTTTGTAATAGTGAAAGTTGAATGGTATCTGTCTTTCCGGTTTCAAGATTACTTAAATAAGCTGGTGATACACCAAGTTGTTTTGCAAAAGTGTTTAATCCAATTCCTTTTTGAGTACGAAGTGTACGAATGTGTTTTCCAAGCTCATGTATCATAACATTAACCTCCAATGATTTTTTGAAAGGAATAGAAGTAATGAAAAAGAAAAAAGAAATTAAAATTATATCTGTCAGTTATATTCATGATCCAGAATCAGCTCAAAAATGGTTTGAAGCTTATATAGAAATTGTTAAAAAAGAATTAACAAAAGCTGTCGAAAAGGACTAGCAATTCTTTTTTATACATACAGTGTAAATAGAACATCATGAGAGGAGGTCCTGAATTGAAGAACGTTGCATATTATAGAAGTTCAATTGATTCACAAGAAAACTCAATCGAAATGCAACAAAATTCAGTTCTTACTCGCTCCATTGATATGGCATTGATTATCGATGAAGAGTATATTGATGAAGCGGTATCAGCTAGAAAAGTTAGCTTGAAAAAACGTCCAGCTTTACAGAAATTATTAAAAGATATCAAGAATAACAATGTAACAAATTTATTTTTATTTAAACGAGATCGACTAGCCCGCAATGTAATGGAGTATTATGAAATTTATCAAATACTAAGAAGCAAGAAGATAAATGTTATTTTAACTGCACCGAATGAGCCACCAATGTACTATACACCGATTGGTGAGTATCTTGAGTTAATTATGGCCGGTATGGCTCAACGTGAAGGTGAACAAATTATTGAACGCTTAAAGCAAACATTAAAAGCTAATTTCCAAAGTGGAAAGAATCCTGGACGTCTCCCATATGGATACAAATGGAATAAAGAAACAAAAGAAGTCGAACTAATAAATGAACAAATACAAGTAGTAAAAATGATTTTTCAAGAACTTGTAGCGGAAAAGTATGAATCTCTGAAAGAATTGTGTAGTGTATTGGGATTAAAGGAAAATGGTAAGCCTTGGACTTCGTCTGATATTAGGAAAATCGTATTCAATCCTACATATATTGGATTACGTACTATGAATATTTTTGGTGAAGATGTCACTAGTAAATATGAAAAACTGTCTATTGTTGATAAGGATATATGGGAAAAGGCTTGTAGTATCGTCACTATTTTATCTCCTTCAAAGACTCATCAAGATTACGTATTTGAACAAGTACTATTTCCATTACAAGAATTATTAACTTGTTCGAAATGTAATGAATCATTACAAAAAGTAAAGGCTAGAAAAAAGGGGGATTTAAAGTATAAATGTTTAAATCATTCTTCGATTTATGTTCTGAAGAGTACAATTGAACCATTAGTCTTCGAACGCTGTAAGGAATATTTTGATAGCTTACTTACTTCCCGTTTTCATGAACTATTCGATCGATATGAACAAAATGCAAAAAAACAAGTGAAACAGAAAATACAAACCATTGAAGAGAAAATCCAACTTATTAATGAAAAATTGATTGCTAAAGTAGATATGTGGTATCAGGATACTGATGCACCTTATAAGGAACAAAAGGAAATTGAAATTATGGCGCTGTATGATGAGCTTGCAAAATATAAAAAACAAAAAGAACAGGTAATACAGGAATTAAATGATGTAAAGCAACTACGTGAAAAGGTAAGTAATTATCAATCCTCTATGTCGTTATCCTATGACAAGATAAAGGAGAATCTACAGCTAGGTTCCTTTTTTCAAGATTTAATACAGCAAGTCAAAACTGACGGAAAGAACTGCGAAATAGTTTTTAAACACCCATTCTTACGAACTCAAGAGGTGCTGACACCATGAAGCTCTCTCATATTTTAAAGCCAAATATGAAGGCTGCTTTTTACGGGCGACATTCTACTGATAAACAGGACATGGATATGCAATTGAACTCAGTTATGGAAGTGATTCGCAGATATGATTGCATTCATACTCATTCTTTTCTTGATAAGGCTGTTTCCGCTCGAAAAAATAAAATAACTAGTAGAAAAGAACTTGAAAACATGTTTGAAGCGGCAAAAAGAAAAGAATTTGATTTTGTCATTGTTTATAAAAGTGATCGCCTTGCTAGGGATCCTCTTGAACATCAAACCATTCGTATTGTCATGAAGACACTTGCCATTCCCATTATTATTAGTTCGACCGAAAGTGTGTACAATACTGATAATGATTTAATTGTGCAACTTATGGAGGATGGTTTTACTAAATATGAAGTTGACACCATTATCGCAAGAACACGATCAGGCCTAGAAAACAAAGCAAAACAAGGGAAATGGCTTGGTGGTAAGCCGCCATTTGGTTACACATATGATAAGAATAGTGGGCAGTTTATTGAACACCCTGAAGAGCTTTGCTATGTAAAAGAAATATTCAACTTATATTTAAATGGTCATGGGTTTCAGCACATTGCTAATACGCTCCCTAACGGTTCCCGCCGCGGAAAGGACTGGGGGAAAGAGAATGTAAAGGCGATTGTACTTAATCCTTTTTATTGTGGCTTATTATCATGGCAACGACAAACAGATGGTAAGCAAAATGCAAGGGATATTTGGATTGAAGCACCCAATCACTATGTGAAACCAATCATTTCACGAACGATATGGGAAGCATGTTGGCGTATTTATTCCGAAAAACGTAATGGCAACATGATTCCTAAACATTACAAAACAAGTTTTCTGCTACAAGGGTTGCTTTCTTGTGAAAAGTGCCAGGAACTAATGAAAACAAAGAATCAACAAACAGTAAGTTCTACAAATAAAAAGTATGGAGGGAAAATTTATTTTTGTAATAACTGCAAATTAAGAATAGATGCAGATCTCCTTCATGATAAAGTAGTGAATCAAACACTTACTGATGTGAAAATAAGTGGATTTCACAATGTATATCATGCGATAGAACAAAAAATTCAGTATGAGATACAAGAGTTGAATAACAATATTCAAAAGCATCAGCATCTCTTCGAAAACTGCACCATCAAACTTCACAATATTACAGAAGAGCTCAAACAGCGTATGAAAAATAACGATGATAAACGTTTTTTGAAGTCTTTAGCGATTTATCGCTCGGATGTACAGCGAAAATTAGATGGAATCATACAACAAATGAACGACTTTAAACAGCAAATTACTCTCAAAGAAAAAATTGAAAAAAATAAAGAAACATGGTTACATACTTTGAATGAAGTATTTCAAGATGATGTCAAGCTTCAAGAAATAAGCGATATGGATAAAAGACGATTTTTATTACCTCTCATTCAATCTGTATCCATTAAAGAAAATAAAAAGCATAATGAATATGATATTTCATTACAGTTACGAACTGATTTTTCAAAACGTGATGTGAAAAATCAAATCAGCTTGATTTTGTAAAACAGCTATCACATTGGTGGCTGTTTTTTCGTTATTGATGTATCGGTATTTGGGTTGAACCGTAGATGGAAATTCTTTTGTTACTCGGTGATTAGGAGGGAGTGGTATACCACTCTACCCTAATCACCGAGTTTGATACTCTTGAGAAAGAGCTTGTATCTTAAGGATAAAGGGTTTGTCTTTATTTATTATTATGGACAGTGATTTAGAGAAATAAACATACTCGGTGATTAGGGGATAGGTAACTATTTAAAACATTTGAGAGATCGGTAATTGGGTAAATAAAAAATGTCTTATCATTCTTCCTGTAAGGAGGCATGAGGGGGCATTATTCATACCCATCAACCTAAGAAAAATAAAGACCCCAAAAAAGAAAAAATGAGCCGAACTCTTATGAATAACTGTGAAAAGGTAAAATTTTTGTTATGGGAGGTTTCTCAAAATCTTAGCTTGATGGAAGATCAATTTTTATCTTTGTTGTCTTATGTTGCGGATCAAGAACGTAAAAAAATTCATCAAAGACAGGCAGAGGGAATTGCGGTAGCTAAATCTAAGGGAAAACACTTAGTCCGTCCTCAGGTGAACCTTTCGACGCTAAGTAAACAACAAATAAATATAATAGAAGAAACTCATTCAAAATGGAAGAGTGGAGAAATAACAGCTGTTATGTTTATGGAAATGTTAAAATTAAAGAAAAACACGTTTTATAAAATAATGAAAGAATATGAAGAAGCAAATTAGCCTCTCACTTATAGAAAATCCTAATTTGTTACCAATTGTAAGAATGCTGAAATCCACCTCACTAAAGCAGTAGCTATTGGGAATTTTGATAGAAGTGAATCAATAGTATTCGAATTCAATTCTGAGTAGAAGAAAATCTGTGTTAAAAATACATTTTTAAGTATTGAAAATAAGCTTTTGTACATGATAAAAATGTTCCTACTTAGAATGTGGGTACCAAAGGAGGATTTTTAAATGGACAAGAGAACAGAAAAGAAAATTGAAGCTGTAGCACGTAAGGCAGCGGATACAGAAATTTCACAAGAATTAAGTGCAATTCACCACCAAGTGCAACATTTACAACAAGCTTTGTCTCAAATGTCTCAATCTTCACAAGGACAACAACAACAAGGACAACAACAACAAGGACAACAACAACAAGGACTGCAAAGTCAGCAAGGTCTTCAACAAGCTGATCAATTGATGCAACAACTTCAACAATTTAGTCAACAGTCTCAACAACAAATGCAACAAGCGGATCAGCAATTACAACAAACTATTCAACAGGCTATCCAAACTTTGAATCAAGGCTTACAGCATCTTCAATCAAATCAAACATTAAATCAAATCAATCAAGCTATATATCAGGCTCAGCAACAAATTAAACAAATGGGTCAACAAGGGCAACAAATGGGTAACCAGCAAGGGCAACAAATGGGTAACCAGCAAGGGCAACAGATGGGTAACCAACAAGGACAACAGATGGGTAACCAACAAGGACAACAGATGGGTAACCAGCAAGGGCAACAGATGGGTAACCAACAAGGGCAACAAATGGGTAACCAACAAGGACAACAGATGGGTAACCAGCAAGGGCAACAAATGGATAATCAACAAGGACCACAATTTCATTAAAAGCATATCGAGCAAGCCAAAAAACAACCAATTTTACGTATCTTATATAACAATAAGCAAACTCCAATTTCTTTTTGTTAGCTATTATTAACATTGAAAAAAATTTGTTCCCATGTTTTCATATTGTAATCAGTCAGATGTATTATCATATGGAATGTTTTTATTAATAGCGCTTATTTAGTACAGAGCACCTTTATTTAGTGCTCTGTACTATTTGTAGAATGAGAATTTTATTGTTGTTTACATATTTTTATAATTTCTACATAAACTATTTCTAAGCTGATTTAACTAGCGGCTTCACTCTTGGAAAACAATTAGTTTTCCAATCAAGCTCTTGAAACCCACAGGCAGACAACTTAAAATGTTGTCTGCCAAATTATTAACTTTTTATATAACGAAAGGAAGTTTTGTATATTCCCTTTATAAGCTACCAGCAATGGAATTTCAGGATTCTCCTCCTTTATACAAAGTAGTAATAGCAGAGAATTAAAGAAGGTATCTGCTATTACTGCCTTGTATAATTACATTTCTTTTACATAAACTAACAATGATTCATTTTACCAATATGAGTCGTTTGGACATTTTAAAAATCCTCATGAATTACTCCTGATGGGACAAGCAATATGGCTTGTCCTGTTTTCATGTATAGAAACTCTCCTGTTACATACATTAGCTTAAAATATAGGTATCACGCACGAGGATTAGTTACTTGATATGCATAGATTAGCCAACAGGTCATAAGTACAGCAATCATACAATTATATAGCTGTATGGAGGTAGCTACACATATCTTGATAAATTAACTAACAACGGAATAATTTCGTAACATAGCTCTTGAACAAGTTTCATCTAATTAATAGTAAACATTAAGTATTCATACACTACAATTAAATCATTTACCTTCTTGAATAAAAAAACTAGCTCAAATTCATATTTTACACCCTTCATTAGTATTAATCAGTATGAAAACCAAGTTAGTAAGGAGGAGACGTAGAATGAATCAAACTTATGAAGAAAATGCATTGTTTGAACATAAATTTTGGTTGAGAGTTCTTGAGGATCATGCACAGTTTCTTTTAGATGCTTTAGCCCCAAAAGAGACTGAAGACATTCAGAGAGCCATATATTTTGTAGGAAAATTTAATAAATATTTAAGTCTTATTAATACAGTTAGTTTAATCGAATTCGCAAAAGATGCTAAACAATCGGCAGAAGAGATCCGAAAATTCAAGTTGAGTATTATACAAAAGCAATTGGAAGGAAAGATTGTTATCCACTTTACCCCAACTTTCATTAATCATATGGTAAATGAAGTAGAAGAGTATATAACAGTATTAGAATATTTAATAAAAGGAGAGGTGCCACCTGTTTTTCATGAATTACATTATCATCTGGTTTGGTTAACAGATGCGGCCGGTCATGCTGGTTCAATTTCAGGTGAATTAGATCTTGTAGAGAAACGATTGAAAGAGAAGAGTGAGATGTACGCGAAACATTTTGAGCAGTTCTATTTAAAAGCTGTTGAAATGACGGGATATTTACGTACAGAGCTCAACCATTTTCCAGCATTGAAGAGATTTACGAAAGATGTTTCATTAGAACTGAAATTATTTTCGCATTTTCTTCATGAAGTAGAAGAATTAGAATTATCTGAGCAAATATTAGGCTCATTATCTGCGAGAATGGCAGACCACATGGCAAGAGAGGAATGCTATTATTTATTAAAATTAGCACAATCATCTGGTTTAGAAATGCCAAAGTGTAATCCTCTTTAAGAGTAGATAAAAAAGCCACAATTATGTGGCTTTCTGTTCGTTTATTCCTTCTTTTTTCTTGTCTTTTTGCTCTTTTACTTGTTCAATGCTAGCATTTAATGTTTCTATAATATTGATAATGTTTGTAGCAGGATATATGGTTTCATTCTTTTCTTTTTGTTCAATTTTTTCTTCTATAAAATCAGTAAGTGCTTCTTTATATTCATCTACATATTGTTCTGGTTTAAATGAATTGGTTAGATGATGAATTAGATTCATTGCTGTAGTTAATTCTTGTTTGTGAATCGGGTACTCTTCATTCTTTGGAAGACCGGGCATGTTTTTTATATTACGAATCTCATCAGGATAATGAATAGTCTGTAAAATAAGGCCTTCTTGAAAGCTACGAATAATAGCTAGATGTTGTTTCTTACGGATAGTAATATGAATAAGACCAAGTTTATTTGTTCGGCCCAAAGCTTCTTTTAATAACAAATATGTCTTTTCATTACCAACGGTAGGACCCATAAAATAAGAACGATCGAAAAAAATTTCATCAATTTCATCATTTTGGATAAAGGATGAAAGGCGAATTAATCGAGGTTCATGTTTTTTTGTAGTGTGTCTAATTCTTTATCTTCAACAATTATATATTTATGTGGCGCGTATTCATAAGCTTTTACAACGTCTTCATCGCTTACTTCAGTATCCGTACAATCAGGAGCAATCTTTTTATATTTAATGGGAGTAAGGCATTCCTTATGAAGACTTAAAAATTTAATATCTTTTTCTTCTACAGCACTATATAGCCTAATGCCAATGTTTAATAATCCAAGTGAAAGAGAGCCTTTCCATACTGTGTGCATTTGAAACTTCTCCTTTCATAAATAGAAAATGAATAATTTTAGTATGAGTAATAAGAAAATTCATATGCATTTCTTATATTTTTTATATTTTGGGAGAGACTAAAAAAACTTTGAAAAGGAGGGTTCAAAATGCAATTAGCTACACATGAGTTACGTGATTTAAGTGAATTAATTGCTGGTTGTTACAATACAATTAATACGATGAGTACATACATTCAGCAAGCACAAGATTTAGAATTAAAACAATTATTACAGCAACATTTTCCGCTCCATGTGGAAGATTATAATTTAAAAGTAGAATTTGTCCAAAGCCAGAGTACGCCCGATATTGAGCGTTTTCAGCCCTCTAAGTTAAATCCAGTATTGGTTTCTTATTTAAAAGCACCTATTGAACAATATCCTCCTGTTGCACCTAGTATAAATGGAGCACCTCCGAACGATCGAGCAATTGCTACGGGATATCTCTTAAATCAAAAATCGGCTGCACTAAATTATGCTGGGGCTGTATTAGAGTGTGCAAATCCAAATTTGAGGTCTTTTTTAGAAAAAGCTTTTTTAAATAGTAGTAGACATGCATATGATATTTGGCAATACATGGTGAAAAAGGGTTACTATCCTCTATCTCCAGCACCAGAATCTGAAATAAAAGCTATAGCAAGTATTTATCAGCCTGTTAATCAACCATTACAATAATATAAGAAATAGTAAGCGGCAAATTTTAAAAATATATATTAATTAGATGGTACTGGATAAAGCTGAACAGATTAATTATTCTTACTCTGCTCAGCTTTATTTTTTATTCGTCTTTTAGGAAGAGATTCAATAATTTATACATAATTAAAGTGGTTTTTTACCATAAAAAGGAATAACTATTTTTCCATGATTCGTAGCATATTAAAAATATAGGAGGTGATACAATATGGCAAACACAAATAGCGGAAGTCGTAATGAAATATTAGTTCAAGGTGCTGAGAATGCAATTGATCAAATGAAGTATGAGATTGCACAAGAGTTTGGTGTACAACTTGGTGCAGACACAACAGCTCGTGCAAACGGTTCTGTTGGTGGCGAAATCACAAAACGTTTAGTTGCAATGGCTGAACAACAACTTGGCGGTGGAGTTAATCGCTAAGTTCAATTAATAAATGAGTGTAAAATATAGCTGATATTAAAATCAATTTCCTTTGTTCATTCGTTAAAAAATAAACCCTTATAGTAAGCGATTTCTCACTCAAAGATTATTGATAATCTTACTTAATAATCTTTGAGTATTTTATTTGCAAATTTCTTTACTAGACTACAAACATACATTGTTGGGAAGGTGTTTCCCATGCATGATAAAAAATATTTTGTAGGAAAAAACATACTTAAAAATTTATTTTCAATATTGAAAAATATACTTATGATGATATTTTCGAAAGGGAGGCTTTTTAAAATGGGTGTATTAAGTGGAAACCCTCAAAATGAACCTTTACATTATGGAGAGGTATTTGATATTTGGAGTTATCTTCTTGCCACACAAGGAGCTGTTGCCGGACATCAAGTATTTATGAATCACACAGGTGATGAAGATTTAAAGAAGTTTTTACAAAACTTAATTGAGAATGATATGACCACTGAAATAGAAGAGCTAAAAACCCTTTTAAAGGTAAATGGAGTGGCTTTACCACCAGCACCTCCAGAAAGGCCGGTTGCTTCTATTGAAGACATTCCTCCTGGTGCACGCATCAACGATGCAGAAATCGCAGCAGCCGTTGCAGCAGCTCTTGCAGCAGGACTAGTAACTTGTAGCCAAGTTATGGGAAAATGCCTTCGAGAAGATGTAGGCATGCTTTTTGGACAAATTCACATGAAGAAAGCACAAGCGGGAGTAACATTACTACGTTTAAGCAAGAAGAAGGGGTGGATAGTTCCTCCACCATTACATGTTCGAAATTCTGAACAAGCTTAACGATAAAAAAGTGGCCAAGGGCCACTTTTTATTTCAATTTATCAGTTCCATCTTCTACTTTTCTAGATGTACTTTCTCTTTTTATTCTAGAATAATCTACATACTCGTCAGAAATCTCCATAGCATATTTATCGTGACCAATAGTAGTGGATTCTCGTGAACCCTCATCCGCATGTAAAACAACTTTCTTCATATAGATATGAAAGAATATTTCTGCCACACCAATTAGCAAAGCTGCAAAAAAAGCAGATGCTCCAATATTACGAGTTAAATTTATATTTGTTAAAAAGTATGTTAATGCCCAAACTCCTACAAAACTCAAACCAACATCAGCAATGGTAGCCACCATGTTTCCATACTTAGGTAAAATAAATAAATCTCCTATTAAATAGGATACTCCAGTAATTAATAATGAAATAAACAATATTCTAGGAATCGAAATACCCTGAAAAATCCCTAGTATCATCAATAATACAGCACTAATAGCGGTATATTTAATTAATAAGGCAACAATATGTTTCATCTGTATTCCTCCAATTCTTTAATCAGTATGTAAGAAAAAACGCCTTAATAAAAACGGGCTGTGCCTTCATAAAGCACAACCCGTTTCATCGTGTTCTGGAGGTCTGTTTCATACATGATACTCCTATGGCAAGCACTTTTTATTTCGCTCTCCTACACAATACTATTTTGTGAAATATATGTATTATTTATGCTTTAATAAGCTGGAAAAATAATACCAAAAAAAGGAATATATATTTTTAGTTGCTTTTTAGCATATTAAAAACATAGGAGGTGATACAATATGGCAAACAATAATAGCGGAAGTCGTAATGAACTATTAGTTCACGGTGCAGAGAATGCAATCGATCAAATGAAATATGAAATCGCTCAAGAATTTGGTGTACAACTTGGTGCAGACGCAACAGCTCGTTCAAACGGTTCTGTTGGTGGTGAAATCACAAAACGTCTAGTAGCAATGGCTGAACAACAACTTGGTGGTGGAATTAATCGCTAACTTTAAATATGCATGGATAAAAAGGAGAGACACATCGTCTCTCCTTTTTCATTATAATTTCTAGTATGTAAAGTTACTAAAAATATTAAACTCTAGAAAATTCTCATAAATTTTCGTAAATAAGCCTAGATTCACTGATAAAAAGGATTAAAGGGGGAGGGAATTATTTTTATGGAACGATAGAGCATTTCAGATACTGTTACACATTCATAATCGTTTCTGTATAAATATCTCATGATACTTTCTAATGCTTCAACTGTCTCAGATGTCTGAGAAAATTCGCTCCCATTCCAATCATGGAGTAGAATGATATTGCCGGGTTTAATACCTTTTGTTATATATTTAGAAATTTTGCTAGCTGCTGGATTTCTCCAATCCTGAGGATCCTGATGCCATGACCATAGAATAACAAGTTTCCCATTCTGTATAGCTGTATTAATAATTAAATTATTGTGAAGGCCTCCAACTGGACGATAGAGAGTTGGTTTATAGCCAGTGATTTGCTTGATAATTTTATCCGTTTGATCTAATTCTGCAGTTAATTTAGCGGCGGTAATATTTTTATCATAAATATGATTATAAGTATGATTAGCAATTTCGTGTCCTTCTTTTACTTGCCTTTTTAAAATAGCAGGAAACCTTTTAACTTTATTACCTGCTACGAAAAAGGTTGCTTTCGCATTGTATTTAGCTAAAATATCAAGTATTTGTGGGGTGAAAACAGGATGAGGCCCATCATCAAATGTTATTGCAACTATTTTTTTCGTTGTATTTACTTCCCAAATTACCTTCCCTGTTTTTTCATATGCCTTACGACTATCCGTAAAAGCATATATGGTTATTTGTGTGAAACAAAAAGAAATGATTAAAAGAATGAGGACTATCCAAATTTTTTTCACGAATAATACACTCCCATGAGATACAAATGTGTTTAGTTTATGTAGTTATTATCAAATTATTTAATAAGTAATTAAAAAATAGAAAGAGGAAAGTGGCAAGAGTTGAAGGTTAGAACTATCATTTTCTCATCAGTTGAGGATTCAATTTTACATTGACGCTATTCATCGTATACACTCTCCTTTAATGGCACA
Organism: Bacillus sp. 05T21; assembly: GCF_056396785.1. Lineage (NCBI taxonomy): Bacteria > Bacillati > Bacillota > Bacilli > Caryophanales > Bacillaceae > Bacillus > Bacillus sp. 05T21. The sequence goes on from NZ_JBFTMD010000021.1 coordinate 24,191, forward strand.
CTTCTCATATTGTAAACCCTCTACTTTTTAGATTAACCATTTTATCATATCTCGGTTGCCAGCACTTAACGTGCAGGGGATTATCTGAGAATGTGTCTAAACGTACAATTTTCTTTTTTTGATATGGTGCCCCCATGAGGGATTAATGATTATTGAGTCTAAAATACAACACCTCTTTAAAGGGGAATGGATTTCTTGAGGTGAAAATAATAAAGTTACAAGTGAGTTTTGGGAACAGAATATATTAAATTTGGTTACATCCCGGCTAACTAAACCAGTACAACCGCCACAGTACGCTTATGTCAGCATATAAAAATATTAAAGACGAGAATTTCAGATATTATATTTTAAAGCAAAAAGCAGATGTATTTCATGCGATGAAGAGCTTTTTTAAAGAAGAATCAGGAGAAAAAATGGCATAATCCCTTTTAAAGGGATTATTTTTTTGTAAACTTTTTATTTTTTTAGTTGACAATGATAATGAAAATCATTATCATTTATTCGAGAAATGATTACATTTTGATTTATATATTTTGGAGGAGATGTAAAGTTGGAAAGAAATAAAAGAAAACATATAAATGCGATGATTATCGCTGCGGCGTTATCGCTTCCATTTGCTACGTATTCAACGCCTGCTTTAGCAGCTGTAGCAATTGAGGCGAACAAAACTGGACATGCTTTAGAAGATGGTACATATGATGCTGTTATTAAAGCGTATAAAGATAAAACGAATGAAGAGTCTATGGCAGCTGTTTATATAAAAGATCCTAAATTAACCATTGAGAATGGGAAGGAAATTGTAACGGCAACGTTAAGTGATAGTGATTTCTTCGAATACTTGAAAACAGAGGATATTGATATTCCTGGTGTATTCCATGATGTAAAAGTCATATCAGAGGATAAAAAGAAAAATGGGACGAAGGTTATTCAATTTGAAGTTGGAGAATTAGGAAAAAGATATAATATGCAAATGCATATTTATATTCCGACAATGGCCTATGATAATAAGTACCAGGTGCAGTTTGAAGTAAATGCGTTAAATCTAGAAAACAATGTTCCAAAAGATCAAAAGGAAAATAAAGAGGATAAAGTGGATCAACAAGATGGAAATGTAATAGTAGATAAGCAATTGTAAATGCATATTAATAAATATAACTTGAATAGAGAGAATCTAAATACGCCAATAACTAAGGAAGATTTATTAAAAGTTAAATCTTTAATAGTTGTTGAGGCAAAAAGTAAAGGAATAAAAGACGTAAGCGGTCTAGAATATATGACGAACTTAGAAAACTTAACGTTGGAAGAAGTTAAGTTAAAAAATATACAGTTTATCTCGAAGTTGAGACAATTAAAATCATTAAGTATAACTTATGGTGAACTCGAAGATATTGGACCTTTGGCTGAGTTAGAGCATGTTGAGATTTTAAGTTTGAGAAACAATAAAATTTCAGATTTAAGCCCATTGAGTCAAATGAAGAAGATTAAAATGTTAGATTTAAATAGCAATTATATAAAAGATATTAAACCATTATTTACAGTAACGACTTTAAGGACTTTGACTGTAGCAAATAATCAAATTAGTAATGCTAATCTTGCTGGGATTGAGCAATTGAAAAATGTGAAGAATTTATCTTTAAGTAACAATGGACTTACTAATATCGAGCATATTACCTCAATGAAAAAGTTAGTGGAGTTAGACCTTTCTAAAAATGAATTAAAAAACATCGAACCTTTATTAAGATTATCTACTGTACAATCACTTAATTTAGAGGAAAACTATATTTCAGATATAACACCACTTAGTCAATTAACAGGTTTATATGATTTAAAGCTGGGTTCGAATGAAATTCGTGATGTTAGACCTGTCCAAGAATTAGGAAAAAGAATGTATATCGATATTCAAAGACAAAAAATCTTTTTAGATGAAGCAAGCGTGGATGAAGAAATAAAAATTCCAATATACAATCTTAAAGGAGAAACACTTCAAAATATTAATGTGAAAAGTGAAGAGGCTACTCTGAATAACGGGTTTATAAAATGGAATAGCCCTGGAGAAAAAACATATGAATTTAAACTAGATACGAATTCTGCTGAAAGTAAAATAAGATTTAATGGGACGGTTATACAAAGTATAGTTGAAAAACAAACAGAAAGTAAAAATGTAATTCTTGATAAAAATTTACAACAACATATTAATAAAAAGAATTTTGGTAGAGAGAATCTAAATGCCCCTATAACAAAAGAAGATTTATTGCAGATTAAAACATTAGAGATACTTAAAGAAAAAGGAAAAGAGATAAAAGATCTAACTGGTTTAGAATATATGACGAACTTAGAAAACCTCACTTTAGAAGGAGTAGGGTTGAAAAATATTGAGTTCATTTCAAACTTGAAACAATTGAAAGACGTGAATGTATCTCATAATAAAATTGAAGATATAACGCCGTTATCTTCACTGGAAAATTTACAGTGGTTAAACCTTGCGGATAATCATATTAAAGATGTATCAGTTCTTGGTTCAATGTTAGACCTACTCAGTTTAAAATTAGATGGAAATGAGATTCGTGATGTAAGACCGTTAATACAATTAGGTCAATGGTTTTCAATTGATGCCGGAAGACAAAAAATCATTTTAAATGAAGCGAAAGTAAATGAAGAAATTCAAGTTCCGGTATATGATTTAGAAGGGGAAACTATTGAGAATATTAAACTAACAAGTGAGGGTGGAACGTTTAATAACGGAGTAATGAAATGGAGTACTCCAGGTGAAAAGGTATATAAATTTGATTTAGATTCGGATGAAACTAGTATAAGCTTTAACGGAACAGTAATCCAGAATATAGTTGAAAAAGAAGAAGTGAAAGAACCGGAAAAAGAAGTTGAGGAAGCGAAAGAAGAAGTGAAAGAACCGGAAAAAGAAGTTGAAGAAACGAAAGAAGAAGTAAAAGAGCCAGCAAAAGAAGTTGAAGAAACGAAAGAAGAAGTGAAAGAACCGACAAAAGAAGTTGAAGGATCAAAAGAAGAAGTAAAAGAACCAGCAAAAGAAGTTGAAGGATCAAAAGAAGAAGTAAAAGAGCCTGCAAAAGAAGTTGAAGGACCAAAAGAAGAAGTGAAAGAGCCTGCAAAAGAAGTTGAAGAATCAAAAGAACCAGCAAAAGAAGCTGAAGGCTCGCAAGAAGTGAAAGAGCCAACAACAGAAGTTGAAGGGGCGAAAGAAAAAGAAGTAGCACGAGAGATTGAAAAATCGAAAGAAGAAATAAATCAAGCCACAGTAGTTCAAGAACAAAACGTGAATAATCAGGTTGTGACAGAAAAAGTAGTAGAGAATCAAAGCATGAAAGAAAATAAACCAGTTGTTAATAAACAAGAAGAAAGTAAGAAGTCGCTAGGAGCAACAGGTGGACAAGCGAATACATCAACGTTACTTTCAGGCGTAGCATTAGTTCTTTCAGCACTGAGTATGTTTGTATTTAGAAAGAGATTATTTAAGAAATAAAAACGTTTTATCTTATTATAATGTAAAGTGATTATATGAGTTTTTGAGAAGACATTATCATGGCGATTTCATTTTGAAATATGCTTATGATGATGTCTTTTTTTAGAAGGATATAAATGAGGAAAGTGTAAATGTATTAGAGAAGGAGGAGAGGTTATGCATGTTAGTTCTATTTTGAAAATCGAAGAAGTGGCATCATTTATTGCAACTGTAAATAAAGATGCTACGCATCATGTTGGTTATTGTGGAGATGAGAAAGAGGAGTTATTACAGACAATTACCCATGATTTTTCTGATATAGGCTGGAAACAATCTTTTGTTATTACTTATGAAAATAATAAAATAATAGGTGTATTAGGATTTGATGTGGATGAAGTAAAAAAATGTGCAGAAATATGGGGGCCTTTTATTATTGCAGAGAATTGGGAAGAAGTTACTTTACATATGTGGAAGGAACTTATAGAAAAGGTGCCTTTTCATATTGAGAAATTTTATGGTTTTTATCATGTGGAAAATAATAATTGTGCCCGCTTAATGAAGGATTTACATGCTAAAGAACAAGATCGACATAGTATTCTCATTTTAAATAATATTGCGGGACAACGTATTATATGTAATGTAGAAGAAGCTTTACCAAAAGTATTTGAGTAGTTTATTACTTTACACAATAATGTTTTCCCTAATACATATTATGAAGGAAATGAAATTATCAAACGTTTAAGTGATACGAATAAATTATTTGTAAGTATGAAGAATGATAAGTTAGAAGGTTATGTATATATTGAAGTAAATCCGGAGTTTCAAGAAGCGAATATAGAATTTATTGCAACCACTGAAAATAGTAGAAGAAAAGGTGTTGGAGAGCGGTTATTACAAGGTGCAATTCAGTATATTTTCTCCTTTCAAGGGATGAGAGAGATAGAACTATGTTTGAATACGAATAATGTTCGTGCGATGAAGTTGTACAAGAAAGTAGGTTTTGAGGAGAAAGCATGTTTACAGCACTATATAATAGAGTAAAAACCCATTCGTATGAAAATTATATTTCATACGAATGGGTTTTATTTAATTTACTTTGCCGCTCTCAGTAATAACGGATTCAGGACTAATCTGAGGAGCGAATACCCCCATTTAGAAGAGGTGCTAATTGTTACATAACCTTTTTTATCTTTTGTGGAACTTCTTTTGTTTGCGAATTAACATCTTCCTTTCTCAGCTCTTTAAAGAGCGAAGTAACCATAAGGACGACTACGATAGAAAATGGTAGAGCTGCAATTATAGCTGCAATTTGTAGTGCATTTAGTCCTCCTGCTTGTAATAAAATAGCTGCAATTATCGCGATTGTTAATCCCCATATAAGTTTTAAACTGTTTTTCGGTGATAAGCTTCCGTTACTCGTTTGCATTGAAACAACAAATGTTGCCGAGTCGGCAGAAGTAACGAAAAATGTGGCTACTAAAATTAACCCGATAATTGTTAAAAATGTAGAGAATGGTAGGTGTGAAATAACAGCAAATAATCCAATCTCTGTACCATTTTTTGCGATTTCATCAGCTATTCCAAGCGATTGGAACATTTCCATATGGATAGCGGTACCGCCAAATACTGCAAACCAAAATGTACAGATAAGAGTTGGAACTAATACAACTCCAAAAATAAATTCTTTTATTGTGCGCCCTTTAGAAATACGGGCGATGAATGTGCCAACGAATGGAGACCAAGAAATCCACCATCCCCAATAAAAAATAGTCCAGTTTTCAATCCAAGAAGAAGATTTTTCATTAAATGCTCCTAAATTTAATCCCATACTAGGTAAAGCCCCAATATAAGAACCGAGTGTAGATGTGAAATATTTCATAATAAATACAGTTGGTCCTAAAAGTAAAAAGGAGACGAGTAAAATACCTGCAAGAGAGAAATTTAAGTTACTCAAATATTTAATCCCACGATCTAAGCCAGTTTGTGCACTTGTTAAATATAAAACAGCGAAGATGGCGATAAGTACGAGCTGTGTAAGTAAAGTGTTATGAATAGAAGGGAATAAATAGCTTAATCCTCCGGCGATTTGTTGAGCACCGATCCCAACAGATGGCACAATCCCGAATACTGTGGCTAAAACAGCTAAAATATCGACTGTTTTTCCGATAGGAGAATTTTTCGATCGATTAAATAATGGAGTAACTGTAGCACCAATTGTGCTACCTTTTTGTTTGCGGAACGTGAAATATGCAATTGTTAAAGCAACCATCGCGTATAGTGACCACGGAAAGAGTCCCCAGTGGAAAAATGAATATTGCATAGCGAGCTTGGCGCTTTCTTCTGTGCCTGCTTTTCCTGTTAATGGATCTGTAAAATGTGAAATCGGTTCAGTAATTCCGTAAAAGAGGAGTCCAATTCCCATTCCTGCCCCAAACAACATGGATAGCCAAGATGGATAACTATACTTTGGTTTTTCTCCATCTTTACTAAGACGAATAGATCCATACTTAGAAAATGCTAAATAAGTAGCTAAAATAAGCATTGAGGTCATAAGTAGAGAGTAAAACCATCCAAATTTATTGAGAATGAATGAGTTTAAAGAAGATGTAACGCTTTGTAAATCATAGCCTTGTATCCAACTTGCCGGGGTAATTCCCCATATGATGAATAATGTTGTTAGCAAGATGGAGATATAGAATACACTGTTCTCTTTTTTTATCATAGAATCCCACCTTTATTTAATAAAGTTAACAATTATATTAATCATAACAATTAAAGGTTTAATTGTCAAAAAATTCGTTTTTTTATCGTGTGTAAAAGGACAGTTTAATCGCTATAGATTCATAATCATTGGAGGTTAGATAAAGGCAAGGGCGTTCACGATATGTACAAAATGTAGGAAGAAATAATATGAAATATTGCATTTTATATTTCTGTATCTGGATTTTATGTTAAATTCTTGGATGGAATATTTAAATAGGGGGACAAGGATATGAACAAGAAATCAAAGATTAATAAAGTTATGCTTAGTATTAGTACAATGGCTCTATCGTTAGGGGCACTTCAAACTCATGCATCAGCGGAAGAAAAAGTACCGTATAATGTGTTGAAAACGAAGCCGGTTGGAATTGAAAAACCAGTAGATGAAGTTGGGCATATTTCGAAAGTTGATGAAACATTATCGTTTCAAGAACGTTTAAAAGTAGGAGATTTTTCACAGCGACCAGCATCTATTACGAAGAACTCGGCAGTAAAGCAAGCTAAAGAAAGCTATTCAATGGCTGATTTAAACAAAATGAATGATCAAGAATTAATTGAAACGTTAGGCAGTATTAAGTGGCACCAAATTACAGACTTATTCCAGTTTAATGAAGATGCAAAAGCCTTTTATAAAGATAACGGAAAAATGCAAGTAATTATAGACGAATTAGCTCATAGAGGTAGTACATTTACGAAAGATGATTCAAAAGGAATTCAAACGTTTACTGAAGTGTTACGTTCAGCTTTTTATCTTGCATTTTATAATAATGAATTAAGCGACTTAAATGAAAGAAGTTTCCAGGACAAATGTTTACCAGCGTTAAAAGCTATTGCGAAAAATCCCAACTTTAAGCTTGGAACAAATGAGCAAGATACAGTCGTATCTGCATACGGAAAATTAATTAGTAATGCATCAAGTGATGTTGAAACGGTGCAATACGCATCGAATATTTTAAAACAATATAATGATAATTTTAATGCATATGTAGACGATCGTATGAAAGGACAAGCTGTATACGATATGATGCAAGGCATTGATTATGATATACAGTCTTACTTAAATGAGGCTCGTAAAGAAGCGAATGAAACGATGTGGTATGGAAAAGTAGATGGGTTTATTAATGAAATAAATCGTATTGCTCTTCTAAATGACGTAACGCCAGAAAATAAATGGCTCGTTAATAATGGAATTTATTTTGCTAGTCGTTTAGGTAAGTTTCATAGCAATCCAAATAAAGGATTAGAAGTTGTTACACAAGCAATGCATATGTATCCACGTTTAAGTGAACCGTATTTTGTTGCAGTAGAACAAATTACAACAAACTATAACGGGAAAGATTATAGCGGGAATACGGTAGATTTAGAGAAGATACGTAAAGAAGGAAAAGAGCAATACTTACCAAAAACGTATACATTCGATGATGGATCTATTGTATTTAAAACTGGGGATAAAGTGTCAGAAGAAAAAATTAAGAGATTATATTGGGCTGCGAAGGAAGTAAAAGCGCAATATCACCGTGTGATCGGAAATGACAAAGCTTTAGAACAAGGTAATGCAGACGACGTATTAACGATAGTAATCTATAATACTCCAGACGAATACCAGTTAAATAGACAATTGTATGGATATGAAACAAACAACGGTGGAATTTATATTGAAGAGACAGGGACATTCTTTACATATGAGCGTACGCCAGAGCAAAGTATTTATAGTTTAGAAGAGTTATTCCGTCATGAGTTTACTCATTATCTTCAAGGGAGATATGAAGTTCCTGGTTTATTTGGAAGAGGAGATATGTATCAAAATGAAAGATTAACTTGGTTCCAAGAAGGGAATGCAGAATTTTTCGCAGGATCTACTCGTACAAATAACGTTGTACCAAGAAAGAGCATCATTAGTGGATTATCATCTGACCCTGCAAGCCGTTATACAGCAGAGCGTACACTATTTGCTAAATATGGTTCTTGGGATTTCTATAACTACTCGTTCGCATTGCAGTCTTACTTATATACTCATCAATTTGAAACGTTTGATAAAATTCAAGATTTAATTCGTGCGAATGATGTGGGAAATTATGATACGTATCGTGAGACTTTAAGTAAAGATTCTAAGTTAAATAAAGAGTATCAAGAGTATATGCAGCAGCTAATTGATAATCAAGATAAGTACAATGTGCCGGAAGTAGCAGATGATTATTTAGCTGAACATGCACCAAAAGCACTAACAGAAGTGAAGAAAGAAATTAGTGAAACGTTGTCTATGAAAGATACAAAAATGACAAAGCATACATCTCAATTCTTTAATACATTTACATTAGAAGGTACATTTACAGGTAGTGTAACAAAAGGTGAGTCAGAAGACTGGAAAGCAATGAGTAAAAGAGTAAATGAAGCTTTAGAACAATTGGCGCAAAAAGAATGGAGTGGCTACAAAACTGTTACAGCATATTTCGTCAATTACCGTGTGAATAGCTCTAATCAATTTGAATATGATGTAGTCTTCCACGGTATCGCAAAAGATGACGGAGAAAATAAAGCTCCGACGGTTAATGTAAACGGACCTTATAATGGGTTTGTAAAAGAAGGAATTCAATTCAAAAGTGATGGATCAAAAGACGAAGATGGAAAAATCGTTTCTTATTTATGGGATTTTGGAGACGGCAGAACAAGTAAAGAAGTTAATCCAGTACATGCATATGAAAGAGAAGGAACTTATAAAGTGGCGTTAGTAGTAAAAGATGATAAAGGAAAAGAGAGTAGAAGCGAAACAACTGTTACAATTAAAGATGGAAGTGTAACAGAATCAGAACCAAATAATCGTCCAGAAGAAGCAAATCGTATTGGGTTAAACACTACTATAAAAGGTAGCCTTATCGGTGGGGATCACACCGATGTTTATACATTTAATGTCGCATCAGCGAAAGATATCGATATTTCTGTTTTAAATGAGTATGGAATCGGGATGACATGGGTACTTCACCATGAATCAGATATGCAAAATTACGCAGCTTACGGTCAAGCTAATGGAAATCATATAGAAGCAAAATTTAATGCAAAACCAGGTAAGTATTACTTGTATGTATATAAATATGATAATGGTGATGGAACATACACATTATCAGTAAAATAAGTACTCTTCCAATGTATGTTTAACTTTACTTTTTGTGGAAAATAGTATATTATATAGATATACAATATATCGGTTATTTACTAGGAGGAGCCTGTCACAATAGGTTTCTCCTGTTCTTTTTTAGAGACCTATCTTACAGGTTTTTCTTTAAAAAATAAATAACTGAAAATTAAGATTAATATTTTTTGAAAGAGGTGGGGCATACACATAACAAAAAAGGGATTGTTTAAGAAAGGGGGATAAGAAATGGTCTTGTTTGGTTATCCACTTGAAACAATTTATTTATACGGATTCATAATTGCAACTATACTTACTGTCATTTATATCTTCTTTGGAGATATATTTGAATCAATATTTAGCTTTGGTGGAGGATCTGTATCCGTTGTAACTTTATTACTTAGTTTTTTTGCAATGTTATGTGGATTTAGTTATATAGGAGAATATTTATATTCTTATAATAGTCTCGTTATTTTCGGGTCCTCATTTGCTATATCTTTTATCGGTGTTTTCATAATGAAAATACTAATTTTAAAACCAATTGCAGAAGCGGAACAAAATACTGTGCAACGTATGGATGAATTCATTGGTTGCAAGGGGGAAGTCATTACGACAATTCCTACAGAAGGGTTTGGTGAAGTATTAATCTCATCTCAATTTGGAAGTAATGCAATACCAGCGAAAACAATTGGGAAAAAAGATATTTCACAAGGAACCGAGGTCATTATTGAGGGAGTTCAAGATGGTGTTTTACTTGTACAAAACATTGCTTATTCTTTAAAAAAACCAAAATTATAAGGGGGAATTTACATGACGATTCCATTAATTATCGGTGGAGTTTTACTCGCAATTTTACTTCTACTCATTTTAGTATTTATTACGAAGTATCGTACAGTTGGCCCGGACGAAGCATTAATTGTAACGGGGAACTGGCTTGGTGGTGGAAAGAATGTCGTTACCACTGATGATGGAAAGAAGATTAAGATTATCCGCGGTGGTGGTACTTTCGTTGTTCCAATTATGCAACGGGCAGAACTTCTTAGCTTATTAAACTACAAATTAGAAGTTGGAACACGTGATACGTATACGAAACAAGGTGTACCGATTACAGTAAACGGTGTTTCTATTATTAAAGTAGGATCGACAATTGAAGAAGTTTCTACAGCAGCTGAACAATATTTAGGAAAAGAAACGGAAGAGTTAAAAGTAGAAGCAAAAGAAGTTTTAGAAGGGCATCTACGTGCTATTTTATCTTCTATGACAGTAGAAGATGCTTATAGTAATAGAGAGCAATTCGCACAAAAGGTGCATGAAGTGGCTTCTACTGATTTGAAGAAGATGGGACTTCGCATCGTTTCCTTTACAATTAAAGAAATAATGGATAAAAACGGTTACTTAGATGCACTTGGTCAGCCGCAAATTGCAATGGTTAAGCGTGATGCAACAGTTGCAAATGCAGAGCGTGAAAAAGAGGCACGAATTGAAAAAGCTCGTGCTGAGAAAGAAGCAAAAGAAGCGGAATATCAACGTGATGCACAAATCGCTGAAGCTGAAAAACATAAGGAATTAAAAGTACAATCTTATAAGAGAGACCAAGAACAAGCTCGTGCAGATGCAGATCTTTCTTATGAATTACAACAAGCGAAAGCACAACAAGGTGTTACAGAAGAGCAAATGCGAGTTAAAATCATTGAGCGTGAAAAGCAAATTGAGTTAGAAGAAAAAGAGATTGCGCGTCGTGAAAAGCAATACGATGCAGAAGTAAAGAAAAAGGCAGATGCAGATCGCTATGCTGTTGAACAATCAGCTGAAGCGGAAAAAGTAAAACAAATGAAAAAAGCAGATGCGGATCAATATAAAATTGAAGCAGAAGCAAGAGCACGTGCAGAAGAAGTACGTGTAGAAGGTTTAGCAAAAGCAGAAATTGAAAAAGCGCAAGGTCAAGCGAAAGCGGAAGTACAAAAGGCGCAAGGTACAGCGGAAGCAGATGTTATTAGGTTAAAAGGTTTAGCAGAAGCAGAAGCGAAACAAAAAATTGCAGAAGCATTTGAATTATATGGGCAAGCCGCGATTATGGATATGGTTCTTAAAATGCTTCCAAGTTATGCGAAAGAAATTGCGAGTCCGCTTAGCAACATTGATAAAATTACAGTCGTTGATACAGGCGGTGGTGGAAAGAATAGCGGCGCCGGGAAAGTTGCAGGGTATGCGACCGATTTAATGGCAACAATGCAAGAAACTTTAAAAGCTTCTTCTGGTATTGATTTAAAAGAATTACTAGAAGGATTCGCTGGAAAAGGTGCCGTGCAGCAAATATCAAACGATAAACCTGTTGTATCTGTAGTAGAAGATGGGAAAAAAGAAATAGAAAAAGATAAAAAATAGTAAGGTGGAAAGAACCTCTAGTAAATGGGATACTAGAGGTTCTTTCGTGAAATGTAATATTTAGAATAATATACATTTTTATATATTGTTTTAATTATTTAAATTCTATAGAATGAAAAAGGTATGTAACAATACTTTAAATGTAGAGAAAGATGAGGGAAAAAAGAAAGAGGGTCTCATCAATGCATTTAAATCGTATGATTTGTATAAAGGGATTAAATGTAAAATGATTGCATTTAAAACGGTATGGAGGGGTAGGAATATGTTTCAAGGAAAATTAAGGAGTAGAAGCTTAAAAACAAAATTACTTGTATCATTTATTATTATTTTAATTCTTCCAAGTATTGTAATTGGTTGGACGTCTTATCAGCAGGCGAAGAAAAATTTTAATGAGACAATTTTGCAATCAGCAAAAGATAACGTGAAGGTTTTAAATAATGTAATTAATAAAGAGTTAGATAGTAAGAAAGTAGACGCAGCATATTTTACAAAATTATTCACTGGAGCGAGTTATCAAGCAGATCAGCTTCAAAACGTGCAAAATAAATTAGAAGAATATAATAAATTACATCCAGAAATGGAAGCAATATATACTGGATCTAGTAATGGGCAATTTATTCAATCACCGGCAATTCAAATGCCAGAAGGGTATAATCCGGCAGAAAGAGATTGGTATAAAGAGGCAGTGAAAAAAAGTGGAGAAGTAATTATTACGGCTCCATATAAATCAAAAACGACAGGAAATATTGTTGTTACAATAGCAAAACAAAATGAGGATAAAAGTGGTGTTCTCGGTATTGATTTAATTATAAATGATATTGTAAATACTTCGAAAATGGTTAATATCGGTAAAGAAGGGTATGTTGCAATTTTTGATCAGGATAAAAATGTAGTAGCACATCCAATGCTGAAGCCAGGGGAAAAGGTAGAAGAGAAACTTGAAAAGGAACTGTATAAACAAGAAACAGGTGATTTTCAATTTTCATTAGATGGCGAGGATCGCAATATCACTTTTAAAACAAATAAGCAAACCGGATGGAAAATAGCAGGAATTATGCCTTCAAAAGAAATAATTGAAGCGGCTGAACCTATTTTCTATAAAACATTAACTGTTATTGGTATCTCATTAATAATTGGTGGGATTGTAATTTACTTCATAATCGCATCTATTATTAAACCGTTAAAACAACTTGTTATATCAGCGAGGAAAATTAGCGAAGGTGACTTAACGGAGTCAATTACTGTTCGTTCAAGAGATGAAATTGGTCAGTTAGGTGAAAGCTTTAATGAGATGGCGGCATCATTACATGATGTAATTTCAAATATTAATACTTCAGCTGGTCATGTAGCAGCTTCTTCGGAAGAATTAACAGCTAGTATGAAGCAAGCAAGTGAAGCGACGGAACAAATTACAAGGGCGATGGAACAAGTATCGAGTGGGGCAGAAATACAAACGCGGGAAGTTGAAGAAGGAGCGACTTTGTTAGAAGAAGTTACAGAAGGAATTCAGCGTGTTGCGGATAGCTCTTCATTAGTGTCCACAGCATCTATGTATACGAAGCAAAAAGCTGAAGATGGTGGAAAGTTAGTTGAACAAACTGTGAATCAAATGCAATTAATTCATGAATCTGTGTCACAGTCAGACAAAGTCATTTCTTTATTAGATGATAAGTCGAAGCAAATTGGAGCTATTCTAGAAGTGATTCAACATATTGCACAGCAGACAAACTTATTAGCATTAAATGCTGCAATTGAGGCTGCAAGAGCTGGAGAGCAAGGAAGAGGTTTTGCAATTGTAGCAGATGAAGTACGTAAACTAGCGGAACAATCGGGACAGTCTTCTACGGAAATTGGAAAGTTAGTGAAAGAGATACAATTTGATATAAAAGAAACTGTAAGTTCTATGAATCAAGTTGGGACAGAGGTACAATCAGGGCTTGTAGTTGCAAATGAGGCGAAGCAAAGCTTTGTAGAAATATTGAAATCTACAAATGATACAGTTGTACAAATTGATAGTATGGTAGATGTAGCGAAGCGAATGACGATAGATACAAAACAAGTAAGTGCATCTATTAATGAAATTGCAGCAACGATTGAAGAAAATGCAGCAAGCGTTCAAAATATTGCTGGCTCCTCTGAAGAACAAGTAGCTTCAGTAGAAGAAATAAATTCAGCAGCAGTTCACTTATCGCGAATGGCTGAAGAATTACAAGAGATGATTGGTAAATTTAAAGTGTAATAACAAGCATTAAGAAACGAGGTAGTAATTTTACTTCGTTTCTTTTTTTATCCCGCTATTTGTGGGCAGTAAAACTCCCACCTCATAATTCGGCTGGAGCAAAGAAGTTAGGTGGGAGTCGGGCGGCCCGTAGATGCCCGATTGGTGAAGGCTAATAATCAGTGGGGGATGAACAAAACCCCCACTGATTAAAGTTTCACTTTATGAAGATAAAGATAAAGAAATATATAGTAACCGTGTTATGATAAAAGGTGATAATTAAAAAGACTGTATTTTCTTTAAATTCTATCTTTAGCCATGTTAGGGGAATGATTTTGAAATTGAAGAAATTGAAACTACAACCGAGAATTACATTAACTATTAGTACACTTATTCTTGCTGTGCTTCTGTTAACGAGTTATTTATTTTACTACATATTATCTGAAACGGTAGAAGACCAAATCGGAAAAAGAGCGTTGCATGTTGCGAAAACAGTTGCTGCTATACCGGAAATCCAGGAAGCTTTTCAAAAAGAAAATCCAGCTTCTATTATTCAGCCAATTGCAGAAAAAATTCGAATCGAAACAGATGCTGACTTTATTGTAGTTGGAAATAAAGATGGTATTCGTTATGCGCATCCTAAGCGAGATAAAATAGGAGAGAGAATGGTTGGCGGAGATAATGAAGGGGTTCTATTAGAAGGGGAATCTTATGTTTCGAAAGCAACGGGATCATTAGGGCCTTCACTACGCGGAAAAGTCCCGATTCGTAATCAGGATAATGAAATTATTGGTGTAGTATCTGTTGGTTTTTCAATGGATGATATTCATGGAGCGATAGAAGTGTATGGAAAGCGTGTGTTTTGGATTACAATAACAGGTCTGTTAATTGGGATAATGGGCTCTGTATATTTAGCAAAAAGTATTAAGCGGATGATGTTTGGAATGGAGCCAGAAGAAATTTCATCTTTATACGAGGAGCATAGTACAGTTATTCAATCTGTACGTGAAGGGATTGTAGTAATCGATAAAAATGGAATGGTTAGTTTAGTAAATCAAGCGGCATACGATATCCTTTCTTTAGATAAACAACAAAATATAATGGGAGAATTTATTTTAGATGTTATTCCTAATTCATCGATACTGGATGTGCTTCAAACCGGAGAAGAACAATTTGATCGCCAATTAAATATAAAAGGGCAGGATGTTATTGCCAATCGCCTACCTATTAAAGTTAATAATAAAGTAACTGGTGTAGTATCCAGCTTGCGCTTGAAATCTGAGATGGATCAATTAACAGCGGAATTATCTCAAACACGGCAGTATACAGAGGCATTGCGGGCGCAAACGCACGAATATAACAACTTATTGTATACGCTTTCAGGGCTTATTCAATTAGAGTCTTATGAAGATGCTTTAGAGCTTATTCATAAGGAAACGGCAGTATATCAAGAGTTCGTTCAATTTATTATGAAACGAATTCAAAATCCATGGTTAGGTGGGATTTTAATTGGATTTTATAATAGGGCGCGAGAGTTGAAGATTGATTTTATGTTAGATCGGGAAAGTAGTTTAGAAGAGTTAAGTCCGCATATTGAGAGTAATTACGTTGTTTCTATTTTAGGGAATTTGATCACGAATGCATTTGAAGCAATTGAAAGAAATCAAGATCATGATAAGAAAGTAAGAATGTTTGTAACAGACATTGGGGAAGAAATATTAATTGAAGTAGAAGATTCAGGACAAGGTGTTCATGATGAAATAATTACAAGTATATTCTATAAAGGTTTTTCGACGAAAGTGGGCGAAAAACGTGGGTATGGATTAGCAAAAGTGAAAGAGTTAGTAGAAGATTTAAACGGGAGTATTGCGATTGAAAAAGGGGATTTAGGTGGTGCTTTATTTATCATTGCATTACCGAAAGAGAGAGGCGAATTGTAATGAATGAGGGGATTGAAGTATTGATTGTAGAAGATGATATTCGGATTGCGGAAATTCATCGTCGTTTTACTGAAAAAATTGAGGGGTTTAAAGTAATTGGAACAGCAACGACTGGGGAACAGGCGAAAGAATGGCTAGAGTTTGTAAAGCCACAACTCGTTTTACTAGATGTATATTTACCTGACATGCAAGGGACAGAACTCGTCACATATATTAGGCATAATTTGCATGATACAGATATTATTATGATTACAGCCGCATCAGAGACGGATGTAGTGTGGCATGCTTTACGAGGCGGGGTAACAGATTATATCGTAAAGCCACTTACATTTGATCGGTTTAAAACAAGTTTAGAAGGTTATCAAAAGAAGATTACGAAGTTAAAGAAAAATGCTCAATTATCTTCAGAACAGATTGAACATCTATGGTCCCAAAGAGGGGTGCAGGCAAATCCAATAGAATATGCGCCAAAAGGAATCGATCCTTTAACGTTAGCAAAAATAAAAAAGCATATGCTAACTATTAATGAAGAGGGAATTACTGCAGAGATACTAAGTTCAATGGTAGGTGTAAGCCGATCAACTGCTAGGCGCTATTTAGAGTATTTGATCTCTGGAAAGAAAGTGCATGCGGAGCTTATATATGGAAGTGTGGGAAGGCCAGAAAGAAGGTATTTCCGCGTTTCTTCATAGGGGATTTTTACAACAATAAAAACAGTAGAGGATTATTACATTTCCTCTACTGTTTTTTCTAGTTTCATCTTATATTGGAATAATTCCAATTACAATTCCAGTAATCAACATAACCATTGTCGTTCCAACAGCCCAAAGTAAAGTGAATCGTTGGTGTTCACCAAAATCAACCTTGGCCATTCCGACTAATAAATAAGTGGAAGCAACGAGGGGACTCAGTAAGTGAACAGGTTGACCGAGTAACGAAGCACGTCCCATTTCTGCTGCACTAATTCCGTAAGCGGCAGCAGCTTTCGTTAAAATAGGTAATACACCGAAGTAAAAGGCATCATTAGACATGAAAAATGTGAACGGCATACTAAGAAGAGCTGTAATAATTGGAAGTTGGGGGCCAAGTGCATCTGGTATAAGAGTAACGACACTTTGAGCCATTGCATCTACCATTTTTGTTCCAGATAGAATACCTGTGAAAATTCCAGCAGCAAAGACGAGAGAAACAACCGCTAATACGTTTCCAGCGTGAGACGCAATACGCTCTTTTTGCTGTTCTAAGTTAGGATAGTTAATCATAACAGCAATAGCAAAAGCGACTGTAAATAGAACAGGTAGCGGCATAACTTCTAGTATGAGACAGACAAGTAATGTAGCGGTCAATAAAAAGTTAATCCATAGAAGTTTAGGGCGTTTATGCACGGCAGCTTCAACTGTCGCAGCTTGCTCATCCATTGTTTGCATTTGTTTTAAATATTGTACATCCATAATTCCTAAACGTTTTCTTTCTTTTTTTCCAAGATAATAGGCAACGAAAACTACCCAAATTGCACCAGCAATCATTCCTGGTATAAGTGGTGTGAAGAGCTCTGATGCATCAAGTCCAAGAGCACTCATAACCCGGGCAGTTGGTCCACCCCAAGGTGTAAGATTTGTAACACCTGCTCCTAACATAACAACCCCAGCTAATATAAGTGGATTCATTCCAAGACGTTTATATAGTGGATACATTGCGGAAACTGTAATCATATATGTTGTTGTTCCGTCCCCATCTAATGAAACGATAATAGTAAGAATAGCTGTACCAACAACAATTTTTAAAGGATCACCTTTTACAAATTTTAAAATTTTACTAATAACAGGATCAAATAAACCGCTATCAATCATAATTCCGAAATATAAAATGGCGAACATAAGCATAATACCAGTAGGTGCTAGCTTTTGAATTCCTTCTAACATCATCGGGCCCATATTGGCATAAAAGCCACCAATTAATGCGAAAATAATTGGAACTAATATTAATGCTACTAATGCAGACATACGTTTCGTCATAATCAAAAACATAAAGACAAATACCATTGTAAATCCGAGTAATGCTACCATGTAATCTCCCCCTCAAAAAATGATTACGCTTTCAAAATAAAATAAAAATTCAGATAAAAGGTTTTTTGTTTATAATAAAAGGTTCAATTGGAATGGTAAATAATTTGAAAAATAACATCATTAGAAGCATAATCTTTATTTTGATCATTTTGTTCACAGGGTAATTTTGAATTTTTAAAAAGATAAATGCCTGTATGCAAGAATGATAGAATAAGATGGAAATAGCGAAGCGTGAAGTAGGGAGTAGATTTTGAATGGAAACAAGAATAGAAGAAATTTATAGTTCATGTAAAGGAAAAGTAGAGGAGATTTTTATTAATGAATTCTCTTACGTATATGAATGGGAAAAATTAATGATGATTCGAAAGTACGATGGTGAGCTTGAGAAAATCGGGGTAGGGATCAGTGGAAATATAAGATTAGTAAATGTAGAAGTTGGACAGGAAATTGATACGGATACATTATTAGTTAAGTTAGAAGATGATTTGTTAATTACTGGTTGTGAATGATGAGAGATGTGTAGAAGTAACTGCACATCTCTTTTTTGTTCCATATATTACAAAAAGAACATTGTTTTTTCACAAATCTCACACAACCTTTTGGTATTCTTTTCGTGGAGTATACGGTTTCTAGGGAGGAATATTGATGAAAGTAAAATATGTCGTACTTGCTATATGTTTATGTTTCATATTTACGATAGTAGGATGTGGGAAAAAAGAACTAACAGCTGTTGCGATTAATGAGAAAAATGATAAGTGTGACATTTGCCAAATTGGGGTAATCGATAATCAATTCGCAACCGAAATTATTTTAGAAAATGGAAAAGCATTAAAGTTTGATGATATTGGTTGCATGTATAAATGGATGGAGATCAATTCAGGTGAAAAGACGAAAGAAAAATTTGTTCGAGATTATGATTCGAAAGATTGGGTTTCGTTGGAAGATGCTACTTACGTATATGATAAAACAATAACGACACCGATGGCTTATAATGTCATTTCATTTAAAAATAAAAAAGATGCAGAGAGTTTTGTATCTAACTATAAGGGGAAAGTTCTTTCGTATAAAGAGTTATCAGAGCATAAATGGGAAATGAATAAAGAGATGATGGGAAAACCGAAAACAGGGAATCACGGTGGGCATCATTAATAATAGAAAAAGACAACTATATAGTTGTCTTTTTCTATTATTACTCAGGTGCAAATATAGAAAAGGTGTAAAAATTTTAGAAGAACGGTTACAATGGAATATAGTAACCTAAAGCAATCATTTATGTACTTTTTAGAAATGTATACAAATGCGGTAAAAACGTGCTAAACTAATTGCTTCATAATGTTAATGATGAGGCCATCAGGCGTATCATTCCAATAGGTTGAGAAACATAGTATAAGTTTAAGATAATCCGATTAAAGAAGGAATCTAAAGGGCTTATGGATAAATGTACTCAAGAAGAGTTATTGTATGTGATGGAGGAATGGTTAAGAAAACATTATCTTTCATAGGAGCTGTAGTTGTGAGAAAACAAAAAATTTTATTATGTATGTTATTAGGACTTTTAATGACGGTAGTGGCTTGCGATAAGCAAGAAGAGCCAGAATCAAAACCGGTTCATGTGAAAAACGAAAAGAAAAAAGAGAAGCATAAAGAACAGGAAGAATCTAAAGAAGAAAAAAGTATAAATTTAATGGACAAACAGTTGCTACTTTCTGCGACGCTTGGAGACACAGAAACAGCTATGAAGCTGATCCAAGATGGAGCGAATATCAATGTAGAAGGTGACAACGGAGAAACGCCTGTCCTTGCAGCGACGTATCAAAATCATGTAGAGACAGTTAAAGCATTAATTGATGCGGGTGCTGATATTGAAATTCAAGACGAAAAACAAAGCAATCCATTTCTTTATGCAAGTAGAGAAGGATATACGGATATTGTAAAAGTATTAATTAATGCAGGAGTTAATACGAAGGAAACGACTAAGTCAGGTGGAACAGCACTTATTTCTGCATCTGAGCGTGGCCATGTAGAGGTTGTTAAAGAATTATTAGAGCATACAGATATTGATGTGAATTATAAGAATGAACGTGGTGGAACAGCTTTATTAGAAGCAATTGTATTAGGAAATGGTAGTGAAAGTCATAAGAAAGTAATTCAAATGCTTATTGACCACGGGGCAGATGTAAATATGGCCAATAAGGAAAATATTACGCCGCTGCAATATGCTGAAAAAAGAGGTTTTAAAGATATTGCGAATATGTTGAGGATAGCTGGAGCGAATGAAGTAGTACAGCCGCAACCACAACTGGCGGAATAACAAGCTGAAGAAATAAAAAGCACGAAATAATCCCATTTAGATAGACAGAATGAAGAAGTCATTTTAGTATGATGGATTCAGTAATGTGTATTTAAATGGGATTTTTGTTTTGAAAAAATGGATGGATGCTATATCGAGAAGGCTACAAATAGTAATTAAGGAGGGTATAAATGCGATTTTCAGAACTTGAGTTAATAGCAATTCAGGCAGAAGTTTTATTTGTTCATAATCAAGTAGGAAGAATAAAGTGTGTAAATGAAAATGGAAATCTGAAAGCACCACGTTTTTTTCTTAGCAGAACTCGTGAAGGGAATATAACGAGGTATCATTATAAACTGCATGGTGAAATGATAAGTAAGATTGAGAAATTAATTCGAGAATGCTCAAATCACATTGAGATAGCAAAGATCATTAAAGTATTAAATGAAGAGAGAACGGTGGAGAATATTTGGGTGGGTCCTGCTTTCATGTTCCCTAATAATTTACATAAGCCAACTAGAACAATACAAATAACAGAGAAGAATAAAGAGCTTTTGCGAGAAAATTTTTCTAATCTAATAGAACAGATGGAATGGAGGCAACCTTATTTTGCAATTGTAAAAAATGAAAAGGTAGTTTCTATATGTTGCAGTGCCAGAAGTACGCCCGTAGCTGCTGAGGCAAGTGTGGAAACTTTAGTGGAGTTTCAAGGGAATGGATATGGTGCTGATGTCGTTACAGCCTGGGCACTATCAATACAAGAGGAAAAGCGCATTCCGCTTTATAGTACTTCTTGGGATAACTTTGCTTCGCAAGCAGTGGCAAGAAAACTAGAATTGATTAATTATGGAATGAATTTGCATATCACTTAAATTTTAAACACAGTTGTTTGCTGTTGGAGTTTATTCGCATATCTAGATTATTGTAAAAGTAATATGGTGAATATTAACATTCGATTAACATCTAATTAACAATTTATCAAAACTGACTTAATAAATGCGTAATATAGTAAAGGTAACATAATAACTAGGGTAGAGAACATTTGAGAACACCCGCTTACATATAACGTGCCGCTTTCTTAAGTGTGCTCTATTCCCTAGAGTTCAAATAAGGAGAAAGGTGTTCTATGTAAGTAGGTGTTTTTAGTTTGGATAAAAATAGAAAAGCTAGGTGGAATAAATGTTTAAAGAACCTTATATTGCGATGATAAAGGATTGGAAAGGGTACAAAACATACAAAAAATTACCGAAAACAGTTTTTCTTATGACTGGTTCAATGCTGGAGTTACCAGAGCGTGTATATGAACTACAGAAACATGGACACGATGTATTCTTCATTGTGATTTTATACAAGGCTTAAATACGAACACAGAGGAAGCACTTTTATATATTCAAGATGTTATCGGAGCACAAGGTATTATTTCGACAAAGGGATCGACAATTCGAAATGCCAATAAAATTGGATTGAAAACGATTCAACGCATTTTTATTGTTGATACTTTATCTCTTACAAAATCAATTGAAAATTGTAAAACGACTAAACCGAATGCAGTAGAGATTATGCCTGGCATTATGCCTTCTATTATTAAACAGCTAGCGGAGGAAATAAAATTCCCTATTATTGCAGGTGGGCTGATTCAAACGCGAGAGGATGCAGAAATCGCAATTCGTGCAGGAGCAAGTGCAATTTCAACGAGTCATTATGAAGTGTGGATACAAGAAGAAAAAAGGAGTGCAACCTTGTGATTGAATTGAAAAATGTTTCAAAGGTATATAAAAATGCGGAAGAGACAGCAGTTAAAGACGTATCAGTTCATATTAAAAGAGGAGAATTTTTTGTTTTAGTTGGACCTTCGGGATGTGGAAAAAGTACATTATTACGAATGCTGGCTGGTTTAGAAGAAATTTCTTCGGGAGATTTAATTATTAATGAACGTGTTGCAAATGATTTAGAGCCGAAAGACCGTAATCTATCAATGGTATTTCAAAATTATGCGTTATACCCACATTTATCTGTAGAAGAAAATATTTTATTTGGACTTAAGGTAAGAAAAGTACAGAAAGAAGAACGACAAAAACGATTGATGGAAGCTGTTGAGATGGTAGGGTTGAAGGAATATGTCAAAATGAAGCCTGGGCAACTATCAGGTGGGCAAAGACAGCGTGTTGCACTTGCTAGGGCCATCGTCAGTCAAGCACCGATTTGTTTAATGGATGAACCACTTTCGAATTTAGATGCGAAATTACGTGCACAGATGAGGATTGAAATTAGAGAAATTCAGCAACGATTAGGAATTACGATGATTTACGTTACTCACGATCAAATAGAAGCAATGACTATGGGAGATCGTATTATGGTTTTAAATAAAGGAACTATACAACAAGTTGGAACACCGCTTGATATATATAACGAACCAGCAAACGAATTTGTTGCAAGTTTTATAGGTTCTCCTTCTATGAATATAAATGATGGGGAAGTGGATAAAGAAAAAGGCATATTACATATAGGGCAATTGCAAATTCCATTATCTATTGGACAGTTAAAGCAATTACCAGAAGGAATAATTCGAATCGGCATGCGTCCTGAGCATATTGCACTGTCTGAGGAAGGACAAGAAGTTACGCTGCAATCTGTAGAAGTATTAGGGAATGAATCTATATTAAACTTTGCGGTAAATGGAACAACTTGGAGTGCGAAAGTCATCGGACAGTTACTCCTGAACAAAGGTGACAAAGTAAAATTATTATTCTCGCAAGAAAAACTATGCTTCTTTCACCAAAATACGAATGAAAGATTAAAAGTGGTAGCTGAAGAAGAGTTGAAAGTGGTGGCGAAATAATGATTGAAGTAGGTAAGTTACCAGTTCAAACAACAGTGTCAAAAAAGAAGCATTTATGGGGCAGAACGAAAGATTTAAGAATAGGATTATTGTTTTTGGCGCCATCTATTTTGTTATTTTCAATTTTTCTTTTCTATCCATTGTTTAGGACGATCTACTATAGCTTTTATTTAACAGATATACACGGAGAAGCTAATCTTTTCGTTGGCTTAGAAAATTATCAATATTTATTTTCGGATCCTGCTTTCTACAAAAGTATAAAGTCAACTTTATTATTTGTTTTTATATACAGTGCCTACTAGCATTGTATTCGCCTTATTTCTTGCATTAATTGCAAATGAAAAAGTAAGAGGGATCGGGTTATTCCGAGTACTGTTTTCTTCAACGATGGGAATATCAGTAGCTGCTAGCGCAGTGATTTGGCTATTTTTATTTCATCCAAGTGTAGGGTTATTTAATAATATATTAGCCTCTATGAATCTTCCTGCAATCGCATGGTTAACGAGTCCAGAATGGGCACTGTTTTCTGTATCGGTTACAACGGTTTGGGTGAATACAGGATTTGCATTTTTAGTTATATTAGGTGGTTTACAAAATATTGATACGTCTTTATATGAGAGTGCATCTATAGATGGTGCTAGTTATTTATATAAGCTTCGCCGCGTCACATTACCGATGCTATCACCAACTTTATTCTTTATCGTGACAGTAACGTTAATTAGTGCGTTCCAAAGCTTTGGACAAATTGATATTTTAACGCACGGTGGACCGAATGATGCAACGAATTTAATTGTGTATTCAATTTATAAAGAGGCATTTGTGAATCATCAATTTGGAACAGCAAGTGCACAAGCTATGGTATTATTTATTTTCATTTTCATTGCTACATTACTTCAATTTAAGTTTGCTGAGAGAAAGGTGCATTATAAATGATCGTTAAACAGTGGAAACAAAATTTCCTATTATACATGCTGCTCATTATTAGTGCAGTAATGGTGTTTTTTCCTGTACTGTATGCGTTTTTAATAAGCTTTATGACACCAGACGATATTCAAATGAGAAGGTTATTTCCAACTCAATTTACTTTTGATAATTTCATTAATATTTTTCAAAAAGTACCTCTTTTTACATACTTATATAACAGTTTAATTGTATCGACAGTTGTTATGCTTGGACAACTTATCGTATCCAGTTTAGCAGCTTATGCTTTTGTTTTTCTTCAGTTTAAAGGTAGAAACTTAATTTTCTTCTTGTTTATTTCAACAATGCTTATTCCGTGGGAAGCAACGATGGTACCGAACTTTTTAACGATTCAAAACTTCGGATGGATTAATAGTTTTGCTGGGATGACGGTGCCGTTTTTTGCAACAGCTTTCGGTATTTTCTTACTACGTCAACATTTTATGACGCTTCCGAATGAACTGAAAGAAGCTGCTTTTATTGAAGGTATTGGAAATGTAAGGTTTTTATTCAGCGTAGTAATGCCGTATTGTAAAACGAGTTTTATTACTCTTGGAGTATATAGCTTTTTAACAACGTGGAATATGTATTTGTGGCCGCTTTTAGTAACCACTGATGAAAAAGTAAGAACGGTTCAAATTGGTGTAAAGCAGCTTCAATCTCAAGAAGTTGCAACTGATTGGGGCAGTGTAATGGCCGGTGTTACGGTTATCGTCATTCCAACATTGATTTTATTATTTTTAGGGCAAAAGCAATTACAAAAAGGATTAACAAAAGGTGCAATTAAATAAGCATACATAGGAAAAGGTGGGATTGAGATGAGTTTATTGAAAAAAAGTGCTGCTCTTTTAATGGCAGCCACAATGGCATTAACCGGCGCAGCTTGTTCAAATAGTAAAACAGAGGGGAAACCTGAAGCACAGGCAAAAGTAGCTCCTGTTGAAAAGAATGGTGATAAAACTGTAATCCGTTTCTGGCATGCAATGGGTGGAAAAACACAAGGTGTACTAGATGGGCTTGTTGCAGACTATAATAAGTCGCAGAATAAATACGAGATAAAGGCAGAGTTCCAAGGAACATACGAAGAGTCTTTAACGAAATTTAAAACGATGTCTGCAACGAAAGAAGCGCCAGCTCTTGTTCAATCGAGTGAAATTACAACGAAGTATATGATTGATAGCAAAAAGATTACGCCTATCGATAGCTGGATTAAAAAAGATAAGTACGATACATCAAAATTAGAAAAAGCAATTACGAACTATTATTCAGTTGATGAAAAAATGTATTCTATGCCGTTTAATTCATCTACACCAGTATTAATTTATAATAAAGATGCTTTCGCAAAGGCTGGATTAGATCCAGAGAAAGCTCCGAAAACATATGCAGAATTAAAAGAAGCGGCGAAAAAGTTAACGATTAAAGAAGGTGGAAATGTAAAACAGTATGGATTTTCAATGCTGAATTATGGTTGGTTCTTTGAAGAATTGTTAGCGACACAAGGTGCTTTATATGTAGACAACGAAAACGGCCGTAAAGATGCTGCAAAGAAAGCGGTATTTAA
Organism: Bacillus sp. 05T21; assembly: GCF_056396785.1. Classification (NCBI taxonomy): domain Bacteria; kingdom Bacillati; phylum Bacillota; class Bacilli; order Caryophanales; family Bacillaceae; genus Bacillus; species Bacillus sp. 05T21. Next base: position 49,812 of record NZ_JBFTMD010000021.1, read on the forward strand.
CGGTAAAGAAGGACAGAAAGTATTTGGAATGTTAGATGAACTAAATAAAGCTGGTGCACTTGGAAAGTATGGAGCAAGTTGGGATGATATTCGTGCTGCGTTTCAGTCTGGACAAGTTGCTATGTATTTAGATTCTTCAGCTGGTGTTCGTGATTTAATTGATGCATCTAAGTTTAATGTAGGCGTTTCGTATATTCCGTATCCAGAAGATTCGAAACAAAATGGTGTTGTTATTGGCGGTGCATCATTATGGATGACGAATATGGTTTCAGAAGAAACGCAGCAAGGTGCTTGGGACTTTATGAAATATTTAACGAAGCCAGATGTACAAGCAAAATGGCATACTGCAACAGGATATTTCTCAATTAATCCAGATGCATATAATGAGCCGTTAGTAAAAGAGCAGTATGAAAAGTATCCGCAGTTAAAAGTAACGGTAGAGCAATTACAAGCAACGAAGCAATCTCCAGCAACTCAAGGTGCATTAATTAGTGTATTCCCAGAATCAAGAGATGCAGTTGTAAAAGCATTAGAAGCAATGTATGACGGGAAAAATAGTAAAGAAGCGTTAGATGAAGCTGCAAAAACAACAGATAGAGCAATTAGTATTTCAGCTCGTACGAATCAAAAATAAGAGAAAGCCGTATCCTTATGAGGGATACGGCTTTCTTTATAAGGAGATAAGGGATCAAAGAAATGATGAATTCTTATCTATTTTATATGAGTAAAGGGTCTAGAAAGAATCTTGTCCTTTTCATTATTTGTTTAACTCCATTGCAACTTGTTTACCATTTACGAAAACCTCTGCCACTGCTACTACAACTTCCATCACTTTTTTCATATCTCATCTCTCCTTGTTTTTTGTTTCATTTCTTACTTTTAGTATAAAGAAATATAGTGATTGCAACTATCGAATTGGATGACAAGAGACTTACAGTGTTGTAAGGATAATAGTTTTATTTGTAATAAATGCTATTTCGGATTAGTATTCAGAAATTTCCTTCATTTTAATCTATAATTAGAAAGAGAATGGTTTAGAAAGAAGGAGAAGAAATGAAGAGAATACTTGTTATTAGTGATATTCATGGAGAAATAGAAAAGTTCGAACAGTTATTGGAAGAAGCTCAATACGATGCAAGACAGGATCAATTGATTTTATTAGGGGATTATGTAGATCGTGGTCCAAATGCGCGTGCAGTAATTGAAAAGGTAAAAGAGTTAAAAGAAGAGGGAGCCCTCGTTCTAAAGGGCAATCATGAAGATATGATGATCAAGGCGTTAACGACTGATGAGGAACGTTCATGGAACCATTGGGTAAAAAGGAATGGTGGAGATAAAACGTTATATAGCTATGGATTTGTAGAAGAAGACATTGCGGTTAATGAGGAAAACTTCCAAAAACCGATTTTACAATCTCATATATTAGAGGAACATGTAACGTTTATTCAAGAATTAGATCATTACATTGAAACAGAAGAGTATATCTTTGTACATGCTGGTGTTGAGCCGATGAACCGAGTTTCTGAATCTGAACCATATACATTAATGTGGATCCGTAATGAATTTCATAATGGATATAGCGGCGAAAAGGTTGTTGTATTTGGCCATACGGAAACAAAAACGCTTCATGGTAGTGAGAATTGCGGAGTGTATTTTGGTAGTAATCGTATTATTGGAATTGATGGCGGGGCTGTGTATGGTGGTCAGTTAAATTGTTTGGAGTTGCCAAGTAAAAAGGTATATGTAGTAAAAAATTGAAAGAGATAAGAGGAATCTTATTTCTTTCAATTTTTTATTAAGCAAAATTTAAGAAAGAGCCTTTATAATAAAGGTTCAAAATTTTATATCGAGCAAAACTTTAGAAGGAAATAGTTGAAAATGAAATTACATAATATGATTACATTATTTCGTTATGAAGAGAAGAGATGCAATAATAAAGAGAGTTGAAATAGATTGTGGAAGGTGAGAATATGCGCTTACTTGTAGTAGAAGATAATGCCTCGTTATTAGAGTCTATCGTACAAATTTTACGCGATGAATTTGAAGTAGATACAGCATTGAATGGAGAAGATGGATTATTTCTAGCTTTACAGAATATATATGATGCCATTTTGCTTGATGTGATGATGCCAGAAATGGACGGTTTTGAAGTGATTCAAAAAATACGTGATGAAAAGATTGAAACACCAGTCCTGTTTTTGACAGCGAGGGATTCTTTAGAAGATCGAGTGAAAGGGTTGGACTTTGGTGGAGATGATTATATTGTTAAACCGTTTCAGGCCCCTGAATTAAAAGCGAGAATTCGTGCATTACTACGCAGAAGTGGTAGTTTAACAACACAGCAGACCATTCGCTATAAAGGAATTGAATTGTTCGGAAAAGATAAAGACATTCAAGTAGATGGACAAGGTATTAAGCTGACATTAAAACAATACGAGCTACTAGAGTATCTCATTCAAAATAGCGGGAAGATTTTAATGCGTGAACAAATTTTCGATCGTGTTTGGGGATTTGATTCGGATACAACAGTAGCCATAGTAGAAGTGTATGTTCATCATTTACGTAAAAAATTAGAACCATTCGGTTATCAGAAAGATATTCAAACTGTTCGTGGTATTGGATATATATTAAAAGAACAATGAAAAAGGGAAGTATGTTTCAAAAAACACGCATTCGTTTGACTATAGTAAATTCATTAGTTTTTATCGTATTAATTGGGGTATTAGGCAGTATAATTTATTTATACACATATAATCGAATTTATGGTGCAGTAGATAAATCATTTGAAAAAATAATTGAATATAAAGATGGGGTTAAATCTAAGAATCCTCCAAAGGGAGGCATGAAAAATATTCAAATTGGGGATCCAAGAGTCATGAAGTTGTTCTGGAAGGGAAATACAATCTCAATGGATGAGAAAAACCCTAGATTTTTCTCTATTTTTACAGAGAATATTCCAGCTTTTGCGCCAAAGAAATTAGGAGTTCTTCAGGATATAGAAGTAAAGGGGCATTATTTCAGAACATTAGCGTTTCAGGATGACGGACAAATTGTGCAAATCGTACGTGATACAACAGCCGAAAAAGAAATGATAAATACTTTATTTTTAATTCTCGTTATAGGTTGCAGCATAGGAAGTCTATGTGCAATAGGAATCGGCTTTTTCCTAGCGGGTAGAGCACTCATACCGATTCAAAATTCATGGGAGAAACAGCAGCAGTTCGTTTCGGACGCATCGCATGAATTAAGAACACCACTTGCGGTTATTCAATCAAAAACAGATGTATTATTCCAGTCACCATCTGCGACGATAGAAGAAAAGGCGATGGATATTTCTACAATTTCAAAGGAATGTAGACGGCTATCAAAACTAGTTAACAATTTATTATTGTTAGCACGTTCGGATTCTAATCAAATCGAGATGGATAAGAAAACATTTGAAGTGGATAAATTGTTAGAAGAAATAGTAGATCCATATAAAGAGATTGCTTCTTATCAAGAAAAAGAGATGATATTAAAAGTAGAACGTGACATATCGTTTATTGGCGATAGAGAGAGAATTCATCAATTGATGGTCATATTGCTAGATAATGCAATGAAGTATACGAATGAAGGTGGACATATTCAAATTACTTGTATGCAAACGAGTAGTTCGATTCGCATACAAGTGAAGGATAACGGGATAGGAGTTAAAGAAGTGGATATTCCAAAGTTATTTGATCGTTTTTATCAAGGAGATAAAGCAAGAAGTATGTCAGAAGGAGCTGGGTTAGGTCTTTCAATCGCTAATTGGATTGTAGAAAAGCATTATGGGAAAATATCGGTGGAGAGCAAATGGGAAGAAGGAACTTGTTTTGAAGTGATTTTCCCTAAAAACCAAAGAATATAAGTGAGAAGACGATCTTGTTTTTACAAGGTCGTCTTTTTTTAAGGGAAAGTTAAGAAACAACTTGTATCATGTATTACATCATGGAAACTTGTAATAGAAAGAGATGTTGGAGTAGATATTTTTGGATGAATTAGATGAATCATACTGTTATTTTTAACGGTGATGAAGTTGATGTATAGTATTAAAAAAATTATGGGAAAGATGGAAACAGAAAGCGTGAGAAGGAGGAAGAAGTATTGAAAAAGAAAATGATGACGGTATTCATTATTGGAGTAATGAGTTTAAGTATATTAGGGGGGGCCTCTCCTTCTGGGATGACAAAAGGAAAGACAGATTACACGCAGCGTAGTAAAGAACAATTAAATGATGGGAAAATACATGCAATGCATACGGAAGAAAAAGCGGAAAAGTTAGGCATTGAAACGGATGGGAAAGAACAAATTACGTTAGAAAAAGAAATTCATGAGACTGAGGTAGGAAGAGAAGCAGAACAATTAGGTATTTCGGCAGAAGGAAAAGATGTCGGAACTCTTTCAGAAGAAATCTATGAAACAAAAGTGAAGCAAGAAGCGTCAAAACTAGGCATATCTATAGATAATACATCGATTGTGAATTTGATTACTCAAATTAATACGATTAAAATTAATGATGAAGCGGATAAATTAGGTATTTCGACAAATGGAAAAGAAATAGAAGACATTGCGGAAGAAATCTATGGAACGAAAGTAAGAGAAGAAGCAGGAAAGTTAGGTATTTCTCAAAAAGGAAAAGAGATGGAAGATTTAGCACAAGAAGTGTACGAACAAAAAGTGCAGGGAGAAGCAAAAAAATATCATATTGATTTATACGGCAAAGATATATATCAAGTATTAAGAGAAATTAATGAACAAAAAGTAGTAGAAATGGCAGATGAGCTTAATATGGATAGAACGAATATAGGCATTCAAGAGCTAGCGGAAAAAATAAAACGAGAACAACCTGAAAAAGGAAATGAATTAAAATTTGTACCGATGATTCAAACAGATGCTGATGCGTTTTATTCGTATTTAACGAATTAAAAAGGGCGTGAGAGTGATACGAAAATGGAAGTGGTATATATGTATGTCCGTACTATGTATAGGGGTATGGGGTGCATATACAAATGGGATTACAGAGTATGTGGAGAAAGTAAAGGGATTACTATTATCAAGTATACAAAGTCAAAAACGAATAGAGTTTAGTAATAACGATGAAAAAGTCATGTTATCAAATGTGCCTTTAATTCAGCAATTACCAGAGTTAGATAGAGGCTGCGAAGTAACAAGTTTAGCGATGATGTTACAATATGCGGGTGTTTCTATAGATAAGATGAAATTAGCGAGTGACATCAAAAAGGTAGATTTTTTAGACGATGGTGTAAGAGGAAATCCGAATGAAGGATTTGTGGGGAACATTTATACGTTTTCTGAATCGGGATACGGTGTATATCATGGACCGCTTTTTCAATTAGCAAAAAAATATTTACCGAATGAAGCTATAGATTTAACAGGAAAAAGTATAGAAGAAATTTATAAGAGTGTAAAATCAGGACAACCGGTAGTCATGATTACAAATGCAACATATGCCCCACTAGATGAGGAGGAATTCACTATATGGGAAACAAATGGTGGAGATGTTTCTATTACTTATAATGAACATTGTGTTGTACTTATTGGGTATGATAAGGAATCTGTATATATTCGAGATCCACTTAATGAAAGCCCGAATATCAGTGTATCGAGAGAAGATTTTGAAAAGGCGTGGGTACAGATGGGGAGTCAGGCAATTAGTTATATAAAGAGCTCTAAATAAATTAGGACGGAGAGTTTTAACAATATAGCTATAAGGTGAAGGATAGAGATTTAAGGAATTATAAGAGGAATTTTGTAGGATGTGTTTTTTTGAATAAAAGTTGTTAAGAAACAAGAGAACTTTAGCCATATATAATGCTAAAGTTCTTTTATTTTTATCATTAAAATACCTAGAAGCAGTGAATATGTAAAAATGCATAATTGACGAAAAAATTACATGTTATCATTATATATTGTTTTATACATGTTGATTGTATAAAATTACACAAGTGTTCTATTACATAAAGGAGGCTTATTATGCAAAATATATTCAATTGGGTTAAAAGTATGAGTATCAAGAAAAAATTAATCATTTCATTTTTTATTATTTTAACTATACCAGGACTTATTATCGGTGGTGTTTCATATCAAACTGCCAAAACGAATTTTGAACATCAAATGACAGATAAAGCAAAGGAGAATATTTCAGTTTTAAATACTGTTATTTCTCAAAATATAGAAGAGAAATTTGTTGATGCGACGTACTTTGCAGAAATCTTAACAGAGGATACATATCCAAATGGACAAGAAGAAATAGTAAGAACGAAGTTAGCACAATATATAAAGCTTCATCCAGAAGTAGAAGGTATTTATATTGGAACGCAGACGGGAAAGTTTATAAGAGAACCATTTATTCAAATGTCTGATGGCTATAATCCAACAGATAGATCGTGGTATAAAGAAGCGCATGAAAATAAAGGAAAGGTAATTGTTACTGCACCGTATCAATCAGCATCTACAAAAAATATGGTAGTGACAATTGTTAAGGAAGTAAAAGATGGTAAAGGTGTTATAGGGATTAACTTGAATTTGGATAACATCCTAAAGGTTTCAAAAATGATTAACATTGGTGAAAAAGGCTATGCAGTTATTTCATATCAAAATAAGCAAATTGTTAGTCATCCATCTAGAAAACCAGGTTCAAAGGTTACTGAGCCTTGGATTAAACCAATTTATGAAGACAAACAAGGAAATGTATCTTATACAGAACAAGCTGATAGAAAGAATTTAATCTTTGCAACAAATGAGAAAACAGGATGGAAGATAGTTGGAGTTATGTTTGACGAAGAAATTACCCAAGCTGCGAATCTAGTGTTTTATAAAACTTTGATTGTCATTGCTATCGCTATTGCATTTGGTAGTGTATTAATTTATTTCATTACAAATTCTATTACAAGGCCATTACGAAAAATAGCTGAATCGGCACATAAAATTAGTAAGGGGATTTGACAGAAAAAATTACTATTTACTCCAAGGATGATATAGGAAAATTAGGGGATTCATTTAATGAAATGTCTACCTCTTTACAAGATGTGATTACCCAAATTAGCTTTTCAGCAGAACATGTTGCAGCATCGGCAGAAGAATTAACAGCGAGCGTACAGCAAGCGAATGATGCGACAGATCAAATTACAATTGCAATGGAACAAGTATCAGGTGGGGCTGAATCACAAAGCCAAGGTGTTGAAGAAGGTGCGGCTACATTACAACAAGTAAATACAGCAATTCAAAATGTAACTGGAAGCGCGGAGTCAATTTCCATCTCCTCATTACATGCGAGAGAAAGAGCTGAAGAGGGAGAAGAATTGGTTGAACAAACCGCAAAACAAATGCAGTCTATTTCTAGGTCGGTATCCCAGTCAGATGCTATTATTAAACTTCTTGATGAGAAATCAAAGCAGGTAGGAGCTATTTCTGAAGCAATTCAAACCATTGCTACTCAAACGAACTTATTAGCTTTAAATGCGGCTATTGAGGCAGCAAGAGCAGGGGAACAGGGCCGAGGCTTTGCTATTGTAGCAGATGAAGTAAGAAAGTTAGCAGAGCAATCAGGAGAATCATCTGGAGAGATTGCAAATTTAATTGCAGAAATTAAGGCTGATATTGAACATACTGTTAAGGCAATGGATAATGTGAGTGGGGAAGTTCAGCAGGGCTTAGATGTTGTAACGAAAACGAAAGTAAGTTTTACAGAAATTTTAAGTTCTACTACTCATATTGTTTCTCAAGTTAATCAAATGGTAGAAACAACGAAGAGAATCGCTGGAGATGCAAATGAAGTGACAAACGCTATTGATGAAATTGCAGCGGCTGCAGAAGAAAATACAGCTAGTATGCAAAGTGTTGCAGTTTCAACAGAAGAACAAATAAATTCGATGGAAGAAATTAGTTCGGCTTCGCAAAACTTAGCTGAGATGGCCGAAGAACTACAAGCAATGACTAGTAAATTTAAAGTATAATAACAGCAAATAAGTAAGGTGAAAATAATATCACCTTACTTATTTTTATATTCAGTAATTAGGGGAGTCATTAACGGGATGAAAAAAAGAAAAAGACTATGGAATTTATGGAAAACGATTACATTGTTAGTTTGTACAGTTGTAATTTTTTCTTTACTTGTTACAGATATATTAATTAGTCATAATGTAGAGCGGACAACGGAGGATAGCCAGGCAGAGAAAGCGAAAACAATTGCACATATTGTGGCGAATGATTCGATTGTAATCGATGGTTTGATTGGGAAAGCAGATACTTCTGCAATTCAAACGTATACAAATAGAATATTAAAAAACACAGGTGTTCAATTTATTGTAGTTATGGACATGAATGGAATAAGAAAATCACATCCAGATCCTCAAAAAATAGGTCATCATTTTATTGGGGGAGATGAAGGGCCTGCATTGAAAGGAAAGGAACATGTATCGCTAGCAGAAGGAACTTTAGGTATTTCAATGCGAGTGTTTGTACCAATATTTTCTGAAACAGGTGAACAGCTTGGAGCAGTAGCTGTCGGTATTTCAGCAGATAATGTAAAAGAAAGAGTTAAGCAAAGTAGGCATATTATTTATATTGGTGTCGGAGTTGGAGTATTAGTTGGGATTATAGGAGCAATATTGCTAGCTAGACATATAAAGAAAAGTTTATTTGGTCTTGAGCCGCATAGGATAGCAAAAATTCTTGAAGAAAGAAATACGATGTTGCTGTCGGTGAAAGAAGGTGTTATTGCTGTAGATAAAGAGGCGAATGTAACTTTAATAAATAATGAGGCAAAACGATTATTTAAGAAAAGTGGACTTGAAGAAGACTTTATTGGTAAAGATGTTGAATTGTATATGCCGAATTCACGTATAAAAGAAGTGTTGCAAACAGGAGAGGTACAATTAAACGAAGAACAAAAAATTTATGGGATTACGATTGTTACTAATCGTGTTCCTTTATATGTAAAAGGAGAAATAGTTGGTGCAATTGCAACATTTCGTGATAAAACAGAAATTAGAAAATTAGCAGAAGAATTAACTGGTATTAGGCTATATGCGGAAGCATTACGGGCTCAATCTCATGAATTTATGAATAAAATGCATGTCGTATTAGGGTTAACACATATGAAGCAGTATGAAGAATTGCAGAAATATGTAAGTAGTATGGTATCAGAGCATCAATATGAAATTGGGGGGATTATGAAAAAAATTCAAAGCCCAGTATTCGCTGGATTTTTACTAGGTAAACTTAGTTATGCTAGAGAGAAAAATATAAAGTTAATTATAAAAAAAGATTCTTATTTACCAGAAATATATGATGAGCGTATCATTCATGAACTGATCACCATTGTCGGAAATTTAATTAATAATGCATTAGACGCAGTGACGAACTGTGAGAAGAAACAGGTTGAAGTTGGAATACAATATGGGGATACATTAATTATTACAGTACAAGATACAGGGAAAGGCATAAAAGAAGATGAAATTGATGCATTATTTATAAAAGGTTATTCCACAAAGGGTGATAATCGGGGGTATGGTTTGCATCTTGTAAAGGAAAGCATACAGCGAATAAATGGGGAAATTTATGTTCATTCATTGTTAGGAACGGGAACGACAATAACGATTGAAATACCTAAAAGTAGGGATGAGAGATAAGATGATCAAAGTTTTGATTGTAGAAGATGATCCGATGGTTGCGATGTTAAATACGCATTATTTAGAGCAAGTGGGAGGATTTGAGCTTGTCCATGCAGCTAACTCAGTTAAAGAAGCGATAGAAGTATTAGAGAAGTCACGAGTAGACTTCATATTACTTGATATTTTTATGCCTGAGGAGACTGGATTTGAGCTTTTAATGTATATTCGAAATCAAGAAAAAGAAATTGATATTATGATGATTTCAGCTGTGCATGATATGGGAAGTATTAAAAAAGCATTACAATATGGAGTTGTAGACTATCTAATTAAACCATTTACATTTGAACGCTTTAAGGAAGCATTAACTGTGTATCGAGAAAAATTTACTTTCATGAAAGAACAACAAAAAATTAGTCAATCGGAATTAGATTCGTTAATTTTACAAAAAGAAAAAAGAGAGTCCTTTGACTATAAAGGGCTTCCAAAAGGGTTAACAAAGCAAACGTTGCAACTAATTTGGCAGAAAATCGAATCGCTTAATGGACAAGCATTTACAACTGATGAAATGGCGCAATTAGTAGGGGTTTCGAGAGTTTCTATTCGAAAGTATGTAATGTTTTTGACTGAAATCGGAGTATTAGAGAATGAAATGGTGTATCAAAATGTGGGAAGACCGGTGAGTAAATTAAGGTGTATTGACCGGAATAAAATAGACTTTTACGTATAAGCGGCTTATTATAAGTCGCTTATACTTTTTTTAATTACAAAACCAATTACAAAACTTACAAAAACTATTTTTACTATTGAAAGCGTTTTAATATTGTTATTAAGAAAACAAGGGGGTGCCATATGGGAATTCAAAAGAATGTGGAAGCGGTATCATTTTCTGAAGGCAATGAATTGAAAAGTGAATCTTTCGCTTCTAAAATTATGAACGTTAAAATCGGTGTTATACCTTTACCGTTATATGTAGTATTGGCTGCTATTATTTATGGAGCATCTGTATACAATAAATTACCAGCAGATATGATTGGTGGATTTGCAGTTATTATGATTATGGGGATTTTCTTAGGTGACATTGGGATGAGAATTCCAATTTTAAAAAATATCGGTGGTCCAGCAATTCTCTCATTATTTATTCCATCGTTACTTGTATTTTTTAACTGGATGAATCCAGCTTCAATGGAAGCTGCGACTATGTTAATGAAAAAATCAAACTTTTTATATTTATATATTTCTTGTTTAGTAGTTGGAAGTATTTTAGGAATGAACCGTAAAGTGTTAGTGCAGGGTTTCGTTCGTATGTTTATTCCTTTAGTAGTAGGGACGTTAGCTTCTGTAGCAGTGGGCTTATTAGTCGGTTCACTATTTGGATTTGAAATGAAGCAGACATTTTTCTTTATCATCGTACCAATTGTGAGTGGTGGTATCGGGGAAGGGATTTTACCATTGTCGCTAGCTTATAGTGATATTTTAAATGAATCATCAGCAACGTTTGTATCACAGCTTATTCCGGCAGCTATTATTGGGAATATGTTTGCAATCGTGAGTGCAGGGTATATGAAGCGTTTAGGTGAGAAGAGACCTGAGCTTAGTGGTAACGGTGTATTAGTGAAAACAGATAATCAAGCAGAGTTATTAAAAGAACAAAATACAGAGAAGCCAATTGACTTCTCATTAATGGGCGCAGGTTTATTAATTGCGTGTACGTTCTTCATCTTTGGAGGATTTGCTTCTAAGTTCATCGGTATTCCAGGAGCAATCATTATGATTTTCTCAGCGGCACTTGTGAAATACTTTAAATTAATGCCAGCAAAAATGGAACAAGGAGCATTCCATTTATATAAATTTATTTCAAAGAATTTAACTTGGCCGCTAATGGTCGGTTTAGGATTGCTATATATTCCGTTAAAAGACGTAGCGGCAGTTCTTTCTGTAGGATATGTTGTTGTTTGTGCATCGGTTGTTCTTACAATGGTAGCGTCAGGTTTTCTTATAGGAAAAGTGATGAAAATGTATCCAGTTGAATCAGCGATTGTAACTGGATGTCATAGCGGTTTAGGTGGAACTGGAGATGTTGCTATTTTATCAGCTTCAAATCGTATGGAATTAATGCCATTCGCGCAAATTTCGACGCGTTTAGGCGGGGCAGCAATGGTTGTAACAGCGACAATCTTATTAACAATGTTTTCATGATCAAACAAGCTAGCTATATTCATATAGCTAGCTTGTCAAATTAAGGGGAGATTATAAGTATGTTAGAAAATCAAATTAATGAAAGATCATTGTTATTGCATAAAGAGTTAGTAGGGAAAATTGAGATTACAAGTAAGGTAGAAGTAAATACAGCGGATGATTTAAGCCTGACTTATACACCAGGTGTAGCGGAGTCTTGCAAAGCAATTGCGGCAGATGAAGAAACAGCGTATGACTATACAGCAAGAGGAAATATGGTTGCAGTTGTTTCAGATGGAACAGCAGTACTTGGTTTAGGGAATATTGGACCGAAAGCGGCTATGCCTGTTATGGAAGGGAAAAGTATTTTATTTAAAAAGTTTGCGAATGTAGATGCTTTCCCGTTATGTTTAGGGACGACGGATGTGGATGAAATCGTTACCCTTGTGAAAAATCTAGAGCCTACATTTGCAGGTATTAATTTAGAGGATATTGCAGCACCACGCTGTTTTGAAATTGAAAAACGATTAAAAGAAGAAACGAATATTCCTGTATTTCATGATGATCAACATGGGACGGCTATTGTTGTTTTAGCAGCTGTTATTAATGCATTAAAAGTTGTAAGTAAACAAATGGACGATGTGAAAATTGTTATTAACGGTGCGGGTTCGGCAGGAATTGCAATTGGAAAATTATTATTAAAAGCTGGCGCAAAACACATTACGTTAGTTAGTTTAGAAGGTATTGTTTGTGAAGGTGAAACATGGATGAACGAAGCGCAAATCGAAGTTTCAAAGAAGACAAACCGAGAATATGTACGTGGAACATTAAAGGAAGCGATTCATCAAGCTGATATTTTCATCGGTGTATCTGCTCCAAACGTATTAACGAAAGAACTTATACAGACGATGAACGAGAAACAAATTGTGTTTGCAATGGCGAATCCAATCCCAGAAATATTCCCAGAGGACGCATTAGCAGCTGGGGCAGCTGTAGTAGGAACTGGACGTTCTGATTATTCGAATCAAGTAAATAATGTATTGGCGTTCCCTGGAATATTCCGTGGTGCGTTAGATGTTCGTGCGACTGATATTACAGAAGAGATGAAATTAGCGGCAGCATATGGGATCGCTAACATAATTACGGACGAAGAACGTAATGCGAATTATGTAATTCCAAATCCATTAGATAAAAGAGTTGTTCCAAGTGTTGCAAAAGCGGTAGCAAAAGCAGCCATTGATTCAGGAGTGGCGCAAATTACGAAAATGCCAAGTTATAAATAGTCAAAAGCAGCGCCTTAAAAAGGCACTGCTTTTTTTGAGATAAGAAATCAAAAAAATGAAGAAGTGTAAATTTATTCAAGCCCCTTTCATTATTTATTTAATTCCATTGCAACTTGTTTACCATTTACTAAAACCTCAGTTACTGCTACGATCACTTCTATCATTTTTTTCATCTCTCATCTCTCCTCGCTTCATTTCTTATTTTAAGTATAAGAGAAGAGAGATAATCCAACTATCGAAGTACGTGACGTAGAAATTACATTGTTGTAAGGAAGTGTTTCAGTTTTGTCACTTTATTCGGCGTTGATTACAAACTGATCATAATATTTTTCATTCACATATATATTTAATACCCATAATCCAGATGAAGGTAGAGACATTACGAGAGGGAGTTCCTTTATGGTTGTATCGACTGTATTTGAAGTAGTCCAAGTTTGTTTGGAAGTTTCTTTTTGAAAGAGTACTGGTGTTGGAGTTGTAGATCCTTGTTTTAACGCGATAATAGATAGTTTTCCAGTTGGTATTTTAGGATCTAGGAAGAACCACATTATTTCATTTTGCTCATTTGCGATAATAGAGCTATCAGCCATTGCAATTTTTCCTTCAATGCCTTTTAACGGTATTTTTCCTTCTACGAATGATGGCGCTTCTTCCCAATTTACACCTTTTAAGACACTAAGATGAAAAAAGGAAGGTGCGTTAATTTGAGAGGATGACGTTTCTAGTACTTCTTTTTTAGGTACATTTGAATCGGGTTGCATTTGCGCGCAGCCAGTAATGAGGAAGGAGAAAAGTAGCATAGTTCCGATTTTTTTCATAGTGCCACACTCCTAATTTTTATTGTTAGTGTAATTGTATTTGCTAGCAGGCGGGACAATTCCTTTAAATCATAAAAAGAGGTCGTAAGTTTTGTACGACCTCTTTTGACATTTTCTATCCCGCATTAACTGCCCGTAAACGCCTGATTGGTTCAACTAATAATCAGTGGGGATGAACAAAACCTCCACTGATTAAAGTTTCACTTTATATTTGCTCAGTTGAAAAGGTTGGTTCTCTCTCTTTTTGAGGCATTGTTAAGAAAATAACAGAAAGAACGATACATACTCCGCCTAATAATTGATATGCTCCAAAAGACTCATTAAGCCAAGCGATTGAAACGATGGCAGCTACAAGTGGTTCAATGCTAGATAAAATACTTGTTTCTGTTGCTGCTAAATATTTAAGACTCCCGATATAAAGAAGGAAAGAAAGAGTGCCACTTATAATGATAAGAATAAGCATAGAAAAAGTTTGAAGTGTGAAAGTTTGCGAAATCTGATTCCATCCAAAAGAGCGATTATAAATAAGCAGTGCAATCCCTCCAATTAACATCCCCCAGCCAATTACTATAGTTGTTCCGCATTCTTTAATGAGAGAAGCCGGATGAAGGGTATAAAACGCAAAACCAATCGCTGTTAACAGGCCGAAAGTAATAGCTGCTTTAGATAAAACAATATTTTCAATTGAACCGTTTGTAATAATAAAGTATGTCCCTGTTAGAGCAGTTATAATTGCGAGTATTTGCATAGAAGCAGGGAATTTCTTTTGCTCAAACGCAACGTAAATGGTAATAAGAACAGGACCTAGAAATTGAAATAGTGTTGCCGTTACGGCATTACTAATATGAACTGTTTCGATAAAAGCGTACTGCGCACCAAGCATGCCAAGAATAGAGAAAATAATAAGCTGTATAGAATGTCTAGGGTGTTTCCAAATTTGAAATATGTTTTGTTTCTTTATTAGTAAGAAAGACAAAATAAATATTCCTGCAAGCAACAAGCGAATTGTTAAAAAATCAATTGATGATACGTTCGTATGTTGAAATAGCCACTGAATCATCGGTCCAGATAATCCCCATAATGTGGCTCCTGTAATAATCATAATGAGTCCAATACGTCTACTTTTGTTCATTATCATGCATCCCCTCTCTAGTATTTGATTATTAATGCGTTACATGATAAAAGGAATTATATAGAACTTCTGATACTGTAAAAAGTATCAGATTTTAGTTTTATTAAGGGGTCAGATATTATGTTAGAATTAACGCCTAATTTAAATATGAATAGTAAAAAGGCATTGTATGTACAATTGTATGAGTATATAAAAAAAGAAATTAAAGATGGAGCGATTTTACCTTTTACGAAGTTACCAGCTAAGCGAAAACTAGCAACACATTTGCAAGTAAGTAAAAATACAGTAGAGGCAGCTTATGAACAACTTCTTGCTGAAGGATATATTGAGTCGATTTCTAGAAAAGGTTATTTTGTATGTGAAATCGAGCAAATGATTTATGTGGAAGGTAGCGAAGAGGTAATAGGGGAAGTACCTTTTCAAGAGCAGGTGTATAAATTTGACTTCACTCAAACGGGTGTGGATACTAGTAATTTTCCGTTTCATGTATATCGAAAAATTACAAACGAGGTATGGCAATTAGAGAATAAAGAATTACTTTTTCTTGGAAATCCACAAGGTGAAGTGAGCTTGCGTGAAGAAATAGCGAGCTATATATATGAATCAAGAGGTGTGCGATGTTCGGCTAGTCAAATTGTAATCGGAGCTGGTACGCAAATATTAGTGAAGTTGTTATTTCAATTGTTAAAAGGAAGTGGTTATGCAGTTGAAAATCCAGGCTACCACCGAAAGATGGTTGTTTTCGAGCAGGGTGAACAAAATGTTCAAATGTTATCTTTAGATAAAGATGGTATTTGTATTTCAGAGTTAGAAAATAGTTCAGCTAATATTGTGTTTGTTACACCTTCGCATCAGTTTCCTTGCGGGATGATTATGCCAATTACGAGAAGACTGCAGCTGTTACAATGGGCGGAAAAAGAAGAAGGAAGATATATTATTGAGGATGATTATGATAGTGAATTTCGCTATTCAGGAAAGCCGATTCCAGCGCTGCAAGGTTTAGATAGAGATGGGAAAGTTATTTATATGGGGACGCTGTCTAAAGCGCTATTGCCATCATTACGGATGAGTTACATGGTGTTGCCAAAATCCCTCATTAAGCAGTATCAAGAGCAATATTTATTTTACACACAAAGCGTTTCAAGAATGGATCAAGAGATCATTAGGAAATTTTTAAATGACGGGCATTGGGAAAAACATATTCATAAAATGCGTGTTGTGTACCGAAAGAAGAGAGACCGTCTTGTTTCGGTATTAGAAAAATATTTTTCTAATCGCATTGAAGTAATAGGGGAAGATTCCGGCCTACATATTTTATTAAAAGTGCATAATGGGATGGAAGAGAAAGAATTAATGGAAGCTGCAGCTGAAAGGAGTATTAAAGTGTATCCTGCTTCGATATATTATAAGGAAGGGACTTCTCCCAAAAGTACAGTATTGCTTGGATTTGCGACTTTATTAGAGGAAGAAATTGAAGAGGCCATTCAATTATTATATACAGCATGGTTTACAAGAAAGTAAAAAAACATCCTCATAAATGGAGGATGTTTTTTTATTATTTTTCTTCATCTAGGAAAAGAACCATATGCTCTTCATCCCAATATTGTCCGTTATATTTTAATGAACGTTCTTGCACACCAAATGTCTTAAAGCCTAATGACTCATAAAGTTTTTTTGCACCATCGTTTCCGACAACAACATCAAGCATAACTTGCTCTACTTCTAAAGATTTAGCAAGCTCAAGACATTCTTTAATAAGTGCTTTTCCCGCTCCAAGTCCGCGTGCTTTTGGAGACACGTATACTGAACCGATTTTTGCTTTATGTTCTTGTTTTACATATGGTTTCGTTTCCAGTGTTGCAACTCCGATTAAAGTGCCATCTTTAAATGCACCTAGCGTATAGTTCTCATCTTGTGCTAATTTTTGGGCTTTATATTCAATAGCACACTCTTTATTAATAATATCTTCATAAGAAGAGCTGAAAGCTTCCGGATTTTGTTTTAATCCTTCTACTCGAAGTTCTAAGTAAATTTCTGCTTCGTCTTTTGTTAATACATGGATATCCAATTGTATCACCCTCCAAATCTTTGACAGTTATACCTATATTTTATATTGAAATAAGAATAATTTCAAAAGCTTAGCTTATATGAGCTGGTTTTATAAATAAAATAGCACCAGTAGTGTTGACTACTACTGGTGATTTCACGCATATATTATTCAAATGGTAATTCAATTATAAATTCTGTTCCGACTTCTACTTCACTTTTAACTTCAATAGAACCATTATGAAGTTCTACAATTTCTTTTGCAACAGCCAGTCCGATACCTTTTCCACCTGTAGCTCGTGTTCTAGATTTATCGACACGATAAAAGCGATCGAAAATGTGTGGGATATCTTCTTCAGGAATACCTTCACCTTCATCTTGTATACTTATTGTAAAAGTATTCGCACTGGCTACTAGTACACGTATTGTTATAGAAGTGTTTTCTAGCGAATGTTGATAAGCATTATGCAATAAATTTAACATCACTTGTTCCATACGCCTTTCATCTATACAAACTTCTAAATCATTTTTACAGTATACATGAATTTGCATTTGTTTGTTCGTTAATGTTGTTTTTGTTTTTTCAACCATGCGTTCTAAAAATGGCCTCAGGAGCATTTTTTGTTTTTTAATAACGAATTGATGTTGCTCTAATTGTACGAGCATAAATAAATCTTGTACGAGATCAGTTACACTATCCGTTTCGTCTTCAATGATTTGTAAGTATTCTTCACGTTCTTCTTTCGTTAGAGAATCTCTTTTTGCTACCTTTGCATAACCTTTCATATAGGTTAATGGAGTTAGTAATTCATGCGCTACACTAGCGAGAAATTCGTTTCGTTCTTTTTTCATATACGTAAGTTCACTAGATAAATCTTCAATCGTTTTTGCTAAGCTTCCAAGTTCATCATTTCGTTTAATTCCTAATTGAATCGGCTTATTTAATTTCGACATTTTTTCTGTCGCCCGCTTCATTTTTATAAGCGGTTCTGTAATAACACGAGAAAAAACAAAGACAGAAATAGTTGTTAAAATAAGTGTTAAAATACTCACGATAATGAATTGATCCATGAGTTTAAGTAGCATATTTTCTAAGAAGGATGTTTTTAATAACATATGTAAGTTACCTTGAAATCCATTTATTTCAAGTGGGCTTACTGTTGAGATGAATTTCGATTTTTTCCAGTTTTTTTCTACAATCAACCCGCTTTTAGGAATAGTTTCCGTTTTACAAGTAAGTTGTTTTTGCATTTCTTTCGTTACGGGTTCTGAGGTGGAAATGATTTTGCCGTTATTGTCAGTTATAATGATAGTGATATCGGTATTAGCAATTAATTCTGATCCAATTAATTCTTCAGCTGCATGCTCGATAGTGAACTCTTGATACCAAGGGCGTTTAGGACGTTCGGTGTTTGGAGTTTGTTTAGAATGTTCATTCCATTTTGCTCGGTTTACAATTTTGTCACGATACCGATTGCCTTTCTCTAATAGAGCAACGGTTTCCTCTTCAACCCGCATTTTTGAAAGACTTTTATAAAAAGATACGAAAGCAATTGTCTCAATACATAAAGCTAATATTAAAAAGTATGTCCCAACTTTAAGGGAAAGTTTGCTCATTTTCTCACCATACCTTATTTCATATAAAGTGAAACTTTAATCAGTGGGGTTTTATCCATCCCCACTGACCGAAGTAATTATTCACTTTTCCATTTATATCCGACTTTATAGACGGTTTCTAAGTAATCTTCAACTGGAAATTCTTTTTTGCGTAATTTATCACGGATATTACGAATATGTGAATCGATAGTTCTGTATTCGATGTCTGTTTGATATCCCCAAATTTTTTCAATTAAATCATCACGGCTGTAAGCACGGTTTGTATTTTGTAAAAAGAGTCCAAGTAACGAGAATTCAATAGGAGTTAGTGAGATTCTTTCACCATAAACTGTAACAGTATGTTTCGTTTTATCCCACTCAATACCATTGAAGCCAACAAATCCGTCTTTCTTCGTACGGCGTAATATGGTCTCAATTCGTGCGACTAATACATGCTCATCAAATGGTTTTGTAATATAGTCATCTGCTCCCATGGTCAGGCCTTTGACCATATCATAATTTTGGTTGCGAGCTGTTAGCATAATAATTGGAACGTTGGAAATTTGACGGATTTGATAGCAAGTATCCCACCCATCCATATTCGGCATCATAACATCTAATAAAATAATATCGAAGTCCTTTTGTTCGATTAATTCTAGCGCTTCAAGGCCAGAATTAGCTTTCATACAAAAATAGCCACGAGGGCTTAAGAACAAATCTAACAATCGTAACATACGTTCTTCATCGTCTACTAATAAAATTTTCACCATAATCTTGTGCACCCCAAACTATTCATTCTACTTGTATAGTTTACATGAAAATAATAAAAAACTCTTTTTATGTGATTGAATGGATGGCTGATTTTTTCAATCAGGGCAATTGACATAAAAAATGCACTAGTTTTGCACAACTATTTTTTATAATAGAAAACGTAGCGACACAAATATCCTATGTTGCGACATAACGTCATGTCATTTTATTTATAAAATGACAATTCCATTCTATTGTGTATGTGAGATAGAGAGGGTTTTCGTATTCACCTCGCATCGGATAAGAAAAATTTCCTATCTCACACTTTTTTTAATATAAAGGGGATTGTACACATGAGTAAAAAAGTAGAACTTTTACAAAAAGAAAAGCAAGATCGTAATGCGATTGTAATGTGTGTTGCGGTATCTATGCTTATTATGATAAGTTGTGTAAATAAATTTTTCGGGATTTTATAATAGAAAAAAAGCTTATTGCTTCTTAAGAAGCAATAAGCTTTTTTAATGTGTTCTATATAATAAACCAAGGTAGAATTGCCAGTCCAGAAGTTACAATTGCTGTAGCAAATATTAAAAAGATAGCTTGTTTGTTTTGTTTCATGTTCCATTCTCCTCTACATATCAATTGCATGCTATACGTTCATTTAATAATTAGCGGGAGACGGATCCTCCTCGCTGAGTGAAGTTTCACTTTATCAAGCTATTTGCGGGCAGTAAGACTCCCATCTCAAAATTCAGTGGATGCGAAGAAGTTAGATGGGAGTCGGGCTGCCCATAAACGCCCGATTGGTGAGGGCTAATACTCAGTGGAGGTAAAGACTTCGACTGAGTAAAGTTTCACTTTATATTTTTAGTATAACGAATGGAAAGGATTGGAACGATCGATAAAGGTGACATGAAGATTACATTGTTGTAATGAAAAAAGCATCTTAATTAATAAGAAGATGCTTTTGAAAAATTATATTAAAATGTTAATTATTTAAGAATAAAACCATATGCTCTTCGTCCCAATATTGGCCATTATGTTTTAAGGACCGTTCTTGCACACCGTAAGTTTGGAAGCCGAGGGACTCATATAATTTTTTTGCAGCAGTGTTATCAGCGACAACATCAAGCATAAGCTGTTCTACATGTAATTTATCGGCATTTTCAATAATCGCTTTAATTAAAGCTCGTCCTGCACCGAGGCCACGCGCTTTTGGAGAAACAAAAACTGAGCCGATTTTTGCCTTATGCTCTTGCTTAATAAATGGCTTTGTTTCTAGAGTAGCAATACCGATTAAATCATTATCTTTGAAGACACCTAGAGTATACTTATCCGGATTGCTTAATCGCTTTGCCATAGCAGCGACAGGGTTTTCCTGTTTAAGAACATCTTCATAAGAAGAGCTAAAAGCCTCAGGGTTTTTCATTAAACCTTCCATACACACTTTCAAATAAATTTCTGCATCCTCTGTTGTTAATAAGCGAATTTCCATAGTTGTAACCTCCTAGATTGATTCAAATTTAATTCATTAACTTTGTAAGATTAAGTTTAGTTAAATGTATTCTGTGACTATTCTTTCTTAATTTGTAAAAGAATGAAAAGATTATGCTACTATGTTTTCATTTTATTTATCCCGCTATTTGCGGGCAGTAAAACTCTCACCTCAAAATTCGGCTGGAGCAAAGAAGTTAGGTGGGAGCCCTGCTGCCCGTAAAAGCCCGATTGGTGAAGGCTAATAATCAGTGGGGGATGAACACCCCCCCACTGATTATAGTTTCACTTTATGTAATGAAATTATATATTAACTTTATTAACTATTCAAGGTTTTAATATGTTACATTTTTATAACTAAAATTCCCGCTTTGTAAAGGAGTCATTTTTATCCAATTATTCGTGGGATTCGGATTGCCCGTAAAAGCCCGATTGGTTGGGCTAATAATCAGTGGGGAGGGAAAACCCTCCACTGATTAAATTTTCACTTTCTTTTACGTATTCAATCGTTTATTTTGTAGCCATCGATTCGTTCCGGATGTGTATAAATATTGCAAGATCCATTTCGAATAAATCCTACTACGGTAATACCTAAATCGTGGGCGAGTTGCAGAGCTAGTTTAGTTGGAGCTGATTTAGATAGAACAATTTCGCAACCTATTTTTGAAACCTTTAACAAAATTTCAGATGAGATGCGTCCGCTAAACGCAATGATTTTCCCTTGAACAGAGATATTGTTTCGTAAACAATGACCGTATATTTTATCTAGCGCATTATGTCTTCCGATATCCATTCTTGATAAAAGAATGTTATTTCGATCACATAAAGCGGTATTATGCACACCACCCGTTTGGCGAAATGTAGTTGAAGATTGTTGTAAGGAAGTCATTAGGTGAAAACATTCTTCCGGAGTAATAGTTATATGTATATCATGTAACTTTTTTGCTTTTGCTGCATCGTTGACGAAAACAAAACCTTGTCTACTTTTCCCGCAACAAGAAGTTACGTACCGTTTATTATATAAAGTTTGATAGAGCGGATTAATTTTTGATGATTTTACATGGACAATTCCGTTTTCTTTTTGGATCCATAATTCTTCAATATCTTTATAAGAAGAAATAATTCCTTCAGAAATTAAAAAACCGGTTACCATATCTTCAATGTAATTAGGAGTGCATACAACTGTTACGTATTCTTCGCTATTTAATTTAATTGTAATAGGAGATTCCGTAACAACCTCATCGGTTTGTTTTGAAAATGTACCAGATTGATAACGTACAATTGTATATGTTTCTTGAATAGGCCCCATATTAAATTCCCCTTTATATGTATTTTTCTCCATATTTATCATAAAACATCGAAAAAACAAAAGCATCTACTAACAAGAAGATGGCAGATTATTTTGGTTATTATTGTATATGTACGATATAATAGATTTGTAGAATAGCGACATTTTCAAGCTTTCGTAGTTATACCTTATAACATCTAGAATCGACTTCCAAAGAAAAGTATTTCAACAGGGCGCTTCAAAAATATGTACAACACAATTATGAAAACGGATTCATAATTGTGTTGTACAGTTAGTTGTAAGGAGAGGGGAAACTATGACAGAACAGACAGTCCGTGTA
Source organism: Bacillus sp. 05T21 (assembly GCF_056396785.1). Taxonomy (NCBI): domain Bacteria; kingdom Bacillati; phylum Bacillota; class Bacilli; order Caryophanales; family Bacillaceae; genus Bacillus; species Bacillus sp. 05T21. The sequence goes on from NZ_JBFTMD010000021.1 coordinate 72,390, forward strand.
ACCGTTGATGGTAAAGAATTTTTCGTATCAGGTGAAAAGACGATACTCCAATTGTTTAACGAAAGTAATTTAGAACATCCTCAAATTTGTCATGTACCAGAGGTAGATCCTATTCAAACTTGTGATACATGTATTGTAGAAGTGAATGGAAGTTTACTACGTGCCTGTTCGACGAAGTTGGAAGATGGCATGCATATTGAGAGGCAATCGGAACGTGCAAAGGAAGCACAAACTGAAGCGATGGATCGAATATTAGAAAATCATTTATTGTATTGTACAGTATGTGATAACAATAATGGTAACTGTAAAGTCCATAATACAGTACATATGATGGAGATTGAAGAACAGAAATATCCATATGAACCGAAAGTAAGTGCATGCGAAGTGGATACGTCGCATCCATTCTATCGATACGATCCAAATCAATGTATTGCTTGTGGGCAGTGTGTAGAAGTATGCCAAAATTTACAAGTAAATGAAACTTTATCGATTGATTGGAGTTTAGACCGTCCACGTGTTATTTGGGACAATGGTGTGAGTATAAATGACTCGTCTTGTGTTAGCTGTGGGCAATGTGTAACAGTGTGTCCTTGTAATGCATTAATGGAAAAAACGATGCTAGGAGAAGCTGGATTTATGACTGGTTTAAAACCAGATGTGCTAAATCCAATGATTGATTTTGTAAAAGATGTAGAGCCTGGATATAGCAGTATTTTAGCAGTTTCAGAAGTAGAGTCCGCGATGCGTAAGACGAAAATTAATAAGACAAAAACAGTTTGTACATTTTGTGGTGTAGGTTGTTCATTTGAAGTATGGACGAAAGATCGTCAAATTTTAAAAGTGCAACCTGTTTCAGATGCACCGGTTAATGGTATTTCCACATGTGTAAAAGGAAAATTCGGATGGGACTTTGTGAACAGTGAAGAGCGTATTACAAAGCCGTTAATTCGCCAAGGGGATATGTTTGTTGAGGCTTCATGGGAAGAGGCTCTTGAAGTTGTTGCATCTAATATGCAACATATTAAATCAGAGTATGGTAGCGATGCGTTTGGGTTTATTTCTTCTTCGAAAGTAACAAATGAAGAAAACTATCTTATGCAAAAACTAGCTCGTCAAATATATGGAACAAATAATGTAGATAACTGTTCCCGTTATTGCCAATCTCCAGCAACAGATGGTTTATTTAAAACTGTCGGTATGGGCGGAGATGCTGGAACAGTGAAAGATATTGCTGAGGCAGGTCTTGTTATTATTGTTGGGGCAAATCCAACAGAAGGACATCCTGTACTTGCAACTAGAGTGAAGCGTGCTCATAAATTACATGAACAAAAACTAATTGTCGCAGACCTTCGTAAACATGAAATGGCGGAGCGTGCTGATATATTTGTTCACCCGAGTCAAGGGACGGATTATGTATGGCTTGCTGGGATAACGAAATACATTATCGATCAAGATTGGCACGATAAAAAGTTCATAGCTGAAAATGTAAAGAATTTTGATGAATATAGCAAAATGCTAGAAAAATATACGCTTGATTATACTGAGGGAATTACAGGGATTTCTAAAGATCAGTTAAAAGAAATGGCTCGTATGGTATATGAAGCAGATGGTACTTGTGTACTTTGGGGAATGGGTGTAACTCAAAATACAGGAGGAAGTACAACGTCAGCAGCAATTTCAAATTTACTTCTCGTTACAGGTAACTACCGTCGTCCTGGTGCCGGTGCGTATCCGTTACGCGGGCATAATAACGTACAAGGTGCTTGTGATATGGCGACATTACCGAACTGGCTTCCGGGTTACCAAGCAGTTTCAGATGATGTGCATCGTGCGAAATTTGAAAAAGCATACGGTACTACCATTCCGAAAGAACCGGGATTAAATAATATCGCAATGTTACTTGCGGCCGAAGAAGGAAAACTGCGTGGTATGTATGTTATGGGAGAAGAAATGGCTTTAGTAGATTCAAATGCCAACCATGTACAACATATTTTAGCGAATTTAGACTTCCTTGTTGTTCAAGATATGTTCTTATCGAAAACAGCTCGTTTCGCCGATGTTATTTTACCAGCAGCACCAAGCTTAGAAAAAGAAGGAACGTTTACGAATACAGAGCGCCGTATTCAAAGATTATACGAAGTATTGAAACCGCTTGGTGATTCAAAACCAGATTGGTGGATTTTACAAAAAGTAGCTCGTGCACTGGGCGGAGACTGGAATTATGGAAGTCCAAGTGAAATTATGGACGAAATTGCATCGCTTGCACCGTTATACTCTCAAGCGACGTACGACCGTCTAGAAGGCTGGAATAGTTTATGTTGGGGTAGCCATGATGGTAGTGATACACCATTATTATATGTAGATGGATTTAACTTCCCAGACAAACTAGCACGTTTATCACTAGATGAATGGGTTCCGCCAGTTATAGCACCAGATGAGTATGATTTACTATTAAATAATGGCCGTATGCTAGAGCATTTCCATGAAGGGAATATGACGAATAAGTCGGCTGGTATTTTATCTAAAGTGTCTGAAGTATTTGTTGAAATTTCACCTGAACTTGCTAAAGAACGCAATGTGAAAGATGGTGGTCTTGTAGAGTTAGCATCACCATTTGGAAAAATCAAAGTACAAGCGCTTGTTACAGATCGTGTAACTGGAAATGAGTTATATTTGCCGATGCATGCGACAGTAAATGAAGAGGCAATCAATATTTTAACAGGAACAGCAACAGACATTTATACGTGTACACCAGCTTATAAACAAACAATGGTGAAACTGCGCGTATTACGTGAAAAAGGAAATCGTCCGTTACCATCTTCAAACCCGAGAGATAAAAAACGTCATCCGCAAAATGGTGTTGAAATCGAGCGAAAGTGGCAAAGAAAACAATACGTATCACTTGTGGACCAGAATTAGGGGGCGGAGATAATGGCAAAAGAGATTACTTTAATTAAAAAGAAGATTGTAACAGAAGAAGAAAAAAAACAGCAAGTAACAGATGAGTTGTTAAATGATCTAGCTGAAAATAGAGAAGCAGTAGAAGAGACGATGCAGCTATTAGCGCAGTTGCAAAAAGCTGGAATTTTAGATGCAGCAATTAGTTTACTTGCTGCAAAAGAAGATGTTTCCAAAATAGCTGTTGAACAATTGAATCGTGAACCAGTAAAAAACGCATTAAACAATATGATGGGGGCAGGAGAGGCATTATCTTCAGTGGACCCAGAAATAACGAAACAAATAACATCTAGTTTAGTCACTGGATTACAATTTGCAACGGATGAGCTGAAAAACGGAAAGAAAACAAAAGTGATGGATTTCTTTAAAGTATTAAAAGATCCAGATATCAACAGGGCGATTACATTCGGTTTTAGTTTCTTAAAAGCATTTGGACAAGGATTAGAGAAAAAATAGAGTGAGTGAAAAAAGTGATGGGATTAGCCATCACTTTTTTCATTATATGTATAAGAGTGTTCATGTTAAGCGGAATATATTATTATTAAAAAGATGGATTGAAATTGGAAATGTGGAATCCATCTCAAATATCGTTTTAGAATGTGGAGGAATATATGCAACACCGTAAAAGACTATCTATACCAGGAGTAATGGGACATTCCTTTCAAACAGTTAGATTTGCTTTTTGGAATGTATTAACCTTTCAACTTGCTTATAAATTATTAGCAGCGATTGTATTTGTCCCGCTATTTGGGATCATTTTTAATAAGTTATTGTATTTTGGTGGTTATGCAAATGCGACGAATGATGAATTATTAACGTTTTTAAAGACATCATATGGCATTTTGGCAATCGTCATTTTATCATTGTTAGCACTGTTTCTTATCTTTACGGAATTTGCGGTGCTTATTATCATTTCGTACTTCGCTCATAAAAGACAAAAGGTGAAATTACGTCCGATTTTATATAAAACCGTAACGTATTTACCTACTCTTTTCACATATTGCTTACCAGGATTTATTTTATATGCGGTCGTATTGTTACCTCTTTTAAATATTGGATATGAAACGGCATTAATTCCACAAATTCAAATTCCTAACTTTATTACAGGAGAACTGTTTAAGACAACGATGGGACAAGTTGGTTATTACACGTTCTTTGCTGTAGTTGCGTATTTGAACCTTCGCTGGATTTTTGTTCTACCTATTGTTGTTTTAGAGCAAAAGCCGTTTCGCACAGCAGCACGTAAAAGTGCAACGTTAGTAAAAGAAAGTTTTTTTAAAGTACTATTCTTTTTAGTAGGATTTTTTATTTCAATAGGGATTGTGTACGGTGTATTTTTGGGAATGTATTTATTGTGTCTATGGGGCATGTATGAATTTACAAATCCACAGGGAACATTTGCATTATTAGCGGAATCAACAATGTCTGTATTTTTAACGAGTACATTGTATTTATTTAGTTTTATCGTGACGCCATTTTATATTATGGGAATAACACGATTGTATTTACAAAAGGTTCCGGTTGAAGATGTTTTATTAGAAGAAGGATTAGATTATTCGAAAACAAAAGCAGATAAATGTTTCTTCCAAAAACATCGTTGGAAATTTATTGGTGTATATATTGTAGGAATTATTACCGCCGGAATGGTCGTTGCCTTCATTGTAACGTTTATTTCAAATTCATATAAAGAACCAATTATTATGGCTCATCGTGGTTATATTTCAAAAGGTGTAGAGAATACGAAAGAAGCTGTGCAGGGGGCTATTGATGCCAAAGCAGACTACGCTGAAATTGATGTACTGCAAACAAAAGACGGTGAACTAGCAGTTATACATGATTTGAAGCTAAAACGTCTTGCTAATGCTAATGTTCATGTGTCAGATTTAACGATGGAGGAGTTAAGACAGCTTACCCTTAGTCAAGATGGTTTTTCAGGACAAATAAGTACACTTGATGAGATCATTAAGCTGGCAAAAGGAAAAATCAAACTTAATATTGAAGTGAAGCTTCATGGTGGCGAAAAAGATTTCGTAAACAAAGTATTAAAAGCGATTAAAGATAATGAATTTGAGAAGCAATGTGTCATTCAAACGTTACACTATCCGCTTATTAAAGAGTTTAAACGTGCAAATCCAAATATAAAAGTAGGATATATACTGTATGCGAGTAGAGCTAACTTAAAGAATGTGAAGGCTGATTTTTATGTAGCAGAAGAATACATGTTAAATAAGAAATTAGTAAAAGAAGCAAGGAAGCTAAACAAGCCAATTTACGTATGGACGGTAAATGATATGGAAAGGTTAAAGGGATATTATAAGTTAAACGTAGATGGTATCATTACCGATTATCCTGAAGATGCACGTGAAACAATTAAGATGTTAAAAGAGCAAGAAGATCGTGAAAGTGATATGTTTGATAAAATTAGTGAGACGACAGAAGATCTATTTTCAAAGTTATTTATAAGTTATCCAGCTGCTGGCTAAATGCCAGTAGCTGTTTTTTTGTGAAAAGAATATATTTCTAAAGTATTGAACAAAGTAATAAGTGTATATGTATACGTCATTGCTTAGTTTTTTTACATTGTTACATTATTGTCAAATAATAAATAATTACTATGCATTTTGAATGGATATAATAGAAATAGAGTAATAGATGATGGAGTGGTACGGAGAACCCAATAAAATCAATGTTTTATATATTTACACTATTCTAAATATATAAACTTTAAAAAAATAGTATGTTAGCGTTTTCATAACTTTTAAGTTATGCTAGAATAAGGACATAAGTTATTAATTATTTAAAAAAGAAAAAAGAATTCCTTTTTTCTGTTAATTATAAGGGGGCATTTCATTATGCGTATTGGGGTACCGGCAGAAATTAAAAACAACGAAAACCGTGTGGCAATGACACCAGCAGGTGTTGTACATTTAGTTCGTAACAATCACGAAGTATTCATTCAAAAGGACGCAGGTGTAGGATCTGGTTTCACAGATGCTCAGTATGTTGAAGCGGGAGCGAAAATTGTTGATACGGCTGAAGAAGCTTGGAACATGGAAATGGTTATGAAAGTTAAGGAACCAGTTGAAAGCGAATACAAACACTTCAGCGAAGGTTTAATCTTATTCACATACTTACACTTAGCTCCAGAACCAGAATTAACAAAAGCGTTAATTGAAAAGAAAGTTGTTGCTATCGCATATGAAACAGTACAATTAGAAAACCGTTCATTACCATTACTTGCACCTATGAGTGAAGTAGCTGGTCGTATGGCTGCACAAATCGGTGCGCAATTCCTTGAGAAAAACAAAGGCGGTAAAGGTATCTTACTTGCAGGTGTTCCAGGAGTTAAACGTGGTAAAGTAACAATTATCGGTGGTGGACAAGCTGGTACAAATGCTGCTAAAATTGCAGTTGGACTAGGTGCGGATGTAACAATCATCGACTTAAGTGCAGAACGTCTTCGTCAATTAGATGACATTTTCGGAAACCAAGTAAAAACTTTAATGTCTAATCCTTACAATATTGCAGAAGCTGTAAAAGAATCTGATCTTGTAATCGGTGCAGTATTAATCCCAGGTGCAAAGGCTCCAAAACTTGTAACTGAAGAAATGATTAAATCAATGGAACAAGGTTCTGTTGTTGTAGATATCGCGATTGACCAAGGTGGTATTTTCGAAACAACTGACCGTATTACAACTCACGACAACCCAACTTATGAGAAACATGGTGTTGTTCATTATGCAGTTGCAAATATGCCAGGTGCGGTTCCACGTACATCAACTCTTGCATTAACAAACGTAACAGTACCATATGCAGTACAAATTGCTAACAAAGGCTACAAAGAAGCTTGCCTAGGCAACACTGCATTATTAAAAGG
>NZ_JBFTMD010000022.1:0-78640 GCF_056396785.1 Bacillus sp. 05T21
ATTTGAATTTCGTTAAAAATAATTTTACCCATTCTCCGTACCTCATTTCTATCGTTGGTTCCATTATAACGAGGTTTTTTGATAAAAATACACAAAAACCCCGAATCATGGGGCTTTTTTTAAGTGTCCATGATTCGGGGTACAGTTCATTATTAGAAGCACCTTTTTTTTATTTCAAAAAATGAATGATTGTTTCTGCGAATCTCTCTGCTTCTTCATAATGCGGTGAATGACCACTTTCTCCGAATACAATATACTTCCCATTTGAAGCATCATTATTAAATATTTCAATTTGTTTTTCACACGTTACTACATCGTATTTTCCTACAATTAATAACATTGGATTTTGTATATCTTTTATTTTAGATAATAATGACGTATGACATGCTCCCTCTAATTTTAATCTATCAAAATGAATTTTGGAGCGATTTGAAAATACTTCCCACTCTTCATCACTATATAAACTATCGTCTGTCTCATCTTTTTTATAATTGTAAATCTCCATTCTTTTTTCTTCTAATTCAGCACTTAATCTTATATAAGCTTCTAACAACTCTTCTGAACTAGCATTATTAGATGAATAAGCAAAGCAGTCTTCTGCTCCCGCTTCTTTTCCATACTTTTTTAATAACGTTCCTGTCTTTTGTAATAGAGCCCTACTTGTTAATGCAAAATCGAAAGTCGGACCTTCAAATATTATTTTCTCTATTGAATTTGGATACATCGACGCATATAACAACGCTAAATATCCACCGAAAGAGTGCCCGATTACAGACCATTTCTCAATTTGTAATAGTTTTCTTATTTCCTCACAGTCTTCAACTAAATCATTTAATCCAAAAGGTTCTTCCTCAGTAATTCCTTCTGATCGACAAACTCCTCTTTGATCTATCATAATGACATATAAGGAATCTTTTAATCGTACTGCTTGATAAAATGAAAAATCATAACAGCTTTCACCTGGGCCACCGTGTAAAAATAATACTGGTTTATTTTTAGGACTTCCATGTGTTTCAACGTATAGCTTTTTCCCTCTAATGTTCATATATTTCCCAACTTCAATCAAATTTGTTTTTATTATCATCACCTTCTTTTTTTACTGAATATTATAACATTTAAACTTAAATAATCCCTATTACATTTAAAAATACGATAACTATCGCAAGTGGTGCTACAAATCGAAGTAAAAATGCCCAGATAGTAAATACTATCTTTCCATAATTTCCACCTACAAAAAATTCAGCTTCTAACACTTTCTTTTCCATCTTGAATGATACGAAAATACTAATAAATAATGCTCCCAGCGGCATTAATATATTACTAGATAAGAAGTCTACTGCATCAAAAATATTCTTCCCAAAAATCGTAATATCACTCCATACTCCAAATGATAAGGCAGATGGTATACCTGCTAGGAAAATGCAGAACCCGATGATCCATGATAGTTTAGCTCTTCTTTCTTGTTCACCATTTGCTAATGCTGAAACAACCGTCTCTAGTAGAGAAAATGCCGAGGTTAATGTGGCAAATGTAAATAGCGCAAGAAATACAGTTAAGAACAATCCTCCGAATGGAATTTGGCTAAATACAGATGGCAATACGATAAATAGTAAGCCTGGCCCTTCTGTCGGCTCCATGCCTAACGAAAATACTGCTGGAAAAATGGCAAGACCTGCAAATAAAGAGACGAATAAATTCAATCCAACAATTGTTATTGCTGATTTTGGTAAACTTTCTTTTTTATTTAAATACGAGCTATACGTAACCATAATCGAAATCCCTATACTAATCGCAAAGAATGATTGGCCCATTGCGAATAAAATACTTTCTGAAGTAATCTTCGAGAAATCTGGTTGTAAGAAAAACTTCACGCCTTGCATCGCATTATCCAGTGTTAATGAACGAATAATAAGAGCGACAAATAAAACGAACAATGCTGGTAGCATATATTTACTTGCTTTTTCAATTCCATTTTGTACACCTTTTGATACAACCCATATCGTAATGAACATAAATGCAAAATGACCGATAATGGCCCAAGTCGGATTTCCAATTGTCTCTGTGAATAATGCACTATAATTTTGTCCCGGAGTAATAAGCTGTCCTGTTACTCCCCTGAAAAAATATATTAAAACCCAGCCACCTACAACACTATAAAATGATAGCAATATAAAACAAGTTCCAACGCCAAGACGGCCAATCCAGTGCCATCCTGTATTTGGTGCGATACTTTTAAATGCTCCAACTGCTTGTTTCTGTGTACTGCGTCCAATCATAAATTCAGCTATAAGTAGCGGTAGTCCAATTAATACAGTAAATAATATAAAGATTAAAAAGAATGCCCCTCCCCCGCTCTTTCCAGCGATATAAGGAAACTTCCATATTGCGCCAAGTCCAATTGCTGATCCTGCTGCTGCCATTATAAAACCTAATTTCGAAGTCCATTGCTCCGTCTGTTTCATCCTATTTTCCTCCTGTTAAAATCATTTTATATTAATAAACAAATAAATATTATTGATCAATCTGAATAAAACCTCCATTTCTTTTTCTATAAAATAAAAAAATGGCTTAGCGTCTCTATATAAAGAGACGCTAAGCCATTTACTTAACGCGGTACCACCCTTATTGATTCCATTATGAATCCACCTTAGTAGTAATCGTTTGATTACAAACCTAATATCGAAGGTTAACCGTTAAGATTTACTAAGAATGTGATTCCGTTCCACCTTACTGCTCCTAGGCGAGTTCAGGATGTCATTTGACTATGTCGCACCAACCCATAGCTCTCTGTACAAATACATGACCTTACTACTCCTATTCAATGCATTTTAATATTTAGAATATATTTTCTTTTGAAATTAATATGAAGTATATCGGTTATATTTATAACTGTCAAGGGCTATGTTAATTTTTTGTCGAAAATGATTTTTATAAACTTTCAATGTAAAAATGAAAGAACAGTAAAAAAGCATCTTCGCGATAATCGCGAAGATGCTTTTTTATGGTATAAGACGTGTACAATCTCTCGGAAAAGCACTCGCTTCTCTAACATTTGATAATTCTAAAAGCTTATACACAACTCGTTCTAATCCAATTCCAAAGCCACCATGCGGTGGACATCCGTAGCGGAATGTATCTACATACGATTGAAATTTCTCTGGATGTAATCCTTTTTCTTTAAAAGATGCGAGTAACATTTCATGATTGTGAATACGCTGTGCACCTGACGTTATTTCTAATCCTTTATATAATAGGTCAAATGAATCCGTTACGGCTTCATTCTCCTTATTCGGTATTGTATACATCGGTCGCGATTCTTTCGGATAATGTGTAATAAAGACAAATTCACTTTTATATGTTTCCTTCACATATTTCCCTAGTAACTTTTCACCTTCTGTATCTAAATCCCCTTCAGGAGATTCTTTCCGATACTTCATTTTCAAAATTTCTTGCGCTTCTGCCAATGTGATTTTAGGAATTTCTGTAATGACAGGTACTGTTATTTGTAATAGTTGTAGTTCTTTTTCACATTTTTCTCCTACTTGTTGAAACATGTATCGTAAAATATCTGTTTCTAATTGCATTACTTCATGAAAATCATGAATAAATCCAAGTTCTACATCTAACGATATATATTCATTTAAATGTCTTGAAGAGTTATGATGTTCAGCCCGGTACACAGGAGCAATTTCAAAAACACGTTCGAGTCCTCCCGCTACCATCATTTGTTTATAAAACTGTGGTGATTGAGCTAAATACGCTTCTTTTTGGAAATATGGAAGCTTAAAAACATTCGCTCCTCCTTCTGCCCCTTGCGAGACAATTTTCGGAGTAAATATACGTGTGAAATCGTTCTCTATTAGGAATTCACTAAAGCTCTGAACGAGTATAGATTTCACTTTAAATACCGCCGCGATTCGCTCATGCCTTAACGATAATACTCGCTCATTCAATAATTGATCTAGGCCAACTTGTAACTTTTTTTTATTTATTTCAAATGGGAGTGATTCTGCTCCATTTAGTACTTCCACTTCATGTGCAAGTACTTCAACACCTAATTCTGTTTTCGGTGTCTCTACTATTTCTCCAATTATTTGGACCACACTTTCAACATCAACTTTGTATCCGGCTAACTCGTTTTCTAATACACATTGAATAACTCCCGTTCGGTCCCTTAATAATAAAAAACTAACATTCCCTAGATGACGAATCTTTTTTACCCATCCTTGTAGTAATACAACCTTCCCGCCATGTTCCGTACATTCTCGTGTGAGTGAACGCTTCATTATTTGATCCATTATATTTCCCTCCATTAATTTTATTTTTATTTACGTTATTGTTGTCATCGTCATCATCCACGGTCACTCACCTCCTTTCAAAGAATACAAAAATCCGCCCCTATAAATAGGGACGGATTTTTCCGCGGTACCACCCAAATTGTCATAATGACCATCTTAGCCCTGATAACGGTAGGTACCGTTTGCTTTTACTAATTATCACGTTCAAAGCAACACTCACAGGTGTCTTTCCATCATGCGGTATCGCAATCTTCCCAGCAACCGATTGCTCTCTGTAGACCCTTGCATCATGTACTTTTCCTAATCATCACTTTTTATATTTACAGAGTATTCTATCTCTTTATTTTATAAAACGCAAGCCCTTTTAGAAAAATATTGCGATTTTTCACTAAACAGAGCCCTTCTAAAGATATGTAACATGAACATTGAACTCTATACAATTATCATTTGACAGCTTAGAAATATTTTATCCTTATCAAATTCTTTCAATCGAACTTTTTTCCATTTTATTACATAAAACACGAGTTTCCCACGCATATTATTATTAAAGTTTTATCGGAGGTGTACATATGAAAAAAACAATTAGTTTCTTTCTCCTACTATTATGCTTAGTTGTAGTTAATGAAGCATATGCCTATTCACCAAAATCTTTACCAATCTCTCAAAATTCTGATCAATGGCAAGTAAATATTGATGAAGTAAAAAGAACGAGTGAAAAATTGTTACAACCCAAAAAAGGTGTATTTCAAACATATCATTTCTCTGTAAAAAATCTTGGAAAAAGTGAAGTGTATAATGTACAAGTTGAAGTTTTTCGGAATGAACCAAATACGAAAACAAAATATGAACTCTTTTCCCTAAAAGAAAGTCGTCTAGCGGGCGGAAAAACTGGATTTGAACACGCTAATTTTCCAGTTTCTACAAAATCGGATAAAGTTGACGTGATCATTACGTGGCAAGAACATCCTTTCCGCTCTATGAGAAACGGTCAAAAAGTTGAATCTAGAAAATTTAAAGAGCATTTTGTTTTTAAAGAAGCAGTAAAGTGAACTTATCGGTATATGTACATTATTACCGCTACCAATAAATTTTCTAGTACCAGTTCTTAAGCAAATTAAAAACGTCGTGGCTTATAAATGCCACGACGTTTTTAATTAATTCGTACTAATTCCTCTCGCTGCCCAAATACGATCGATTTCAGCAGCATGTTGCCCGCCGTATAAAAGAGCATCTGCTTGCTTAATCGCTTTCGCTCCATCACGGAATTTCGCATTTGGCGTTAATGACCAATGTGATTGTAAAATAATTTTTGTTGCTACATCACGTCCAAAAGATTGCGCCATTTCGTATTGACCTTGAGCCCAAATTTCGCCATCATTATGCACTTCATTCGTTATATCTTTCGGGTATACTTTATTCGTATCTAATCGGCGTAAGCACGTCGGATCTGAACTAGAATAAGCAGTCGCATCCCATTCTCCAATACATGCTTTCCCGTATCCTGTTGTCGATACTGCATCTTCATAAGTAGCACCTAAGAAGTCTCCAAATCCTTCTCCCATCGCTCCACCTTCTGGTGAACTTCCGAATCCTGGCACTTGATTATCTTGAATAGAATGACCATATTCATGCGCAATAATGCCAGCATCTTCTGCATCATCTACTCCGCCAGTACCGAAAGTTAAAGCTTTCGTTGATGGAGAATAGAATGAATTATCGTCAGTTGTACCATTTACATTCACTTTAATCGAACGTTTATTAATATTTTGAAAACCTAATCCTTGAATGTAACGCTGTAATGTATCAATATGATAATATGACATAACATCTTCAAAACTATCATTTGCACGTGTATAGTTAAATTGTAAGTTTGTAGATTTCGTCTTCGCTTTTGAAGAAATCGTAACATACTCACCAATTAAAAATCCTGTACCATCTAAACCTTTTAACGTAACAGTTTTCAATTGATTCGTTAATGCTGTTGAATCTGCATCATTATTATCTTTTAACCCTGCTAAACTTCCACTAGATACGACAGGGTTAGGTAAAAATACTTTTCCTGTTCCTTCTGCTTTTCGGTTTATATCAACTTTTTTAATTAACTTTCCATTTTCCGCATCAATGAATGTTTCCCATGCACCGAATGGATTATTAGAATGGACTACCACTTTATATACAGGAATAGCGACTCCCTCTTCAACAATATATCCGAATTCTTTTTCTGTAGGAGCCCATAAGTTTTGCTCACTTTCTCCTCCAACATACGCCATCGATTTTTGTTCTGCATCTTTTTCACTAATTTTTTTCGTAACTTCCTTCACACCTGTAACAGGCTGATAATCTGAAATCGCAAGTAATCCTTTTCCCTCTCCGTTAAGAGTAACTGTAATTTGTTTTGAAAATACAGGCGCACCATTGACCACTTGTTGGAATCTAACATATGAAGCTACTGACGTTTCTGTTGTAGAAATATATTGCAAGTCTGAAAGGTCTGCCTTCAATCCATATTCCGTAGCATGTCCCTTTAAATATTCAATTGCTTTTTTCTGTGGTGAATAAGCTTCTAACTTTACTTGCTGTTGTTTTTCCAGTGCTGAAACAGTAGAAATTGTCCCCATTACTAATGGCACAGTCATTGCCATTGCCACCATTTTTTTGTTTAACATAGAACCACTCCCCCTAATAAATTGAAAACTTTACCCCATTCCTATAAGGCTATTCCTGTCCACAAGTAACGAAATAAAGTGAATCTACGAGTAATTCTATACAAACAATTCTATTACCTTTACATTTTGGGTAAGTGAAATTTTCTCAATATTTATGTGTGAAACGAGAAAAATACTGTAGAAATATATTTCTTTTGTAAATTTCTTTACCTTATGCTTTTTAAAGTAATGTGTAAAAAAATAAGTTATTTTTTACCTAACGATAGGTTGAAAATAATATTAATGAATGATACGATTTATGTAACCTTTTTTATTAGGAGGACTTATCATGAGCAAAAGTGAAGAAACACTCTCTTCCATAGTCGAAGCAAGTTATCGACTATTTGCCGGACACGGCATTGCCAAAACGACCTATACAATGATTGCTGAAGAAGTTGGTATTGCCAAGCCATCTATTTATTATTACTTTAAATCTAAAGATGCATTAATTGAAAGTATTTTTAATGAATTATGTGCAGCGATGCAGTTCTCCTCATTCTTTCATACTGAAGAATTTACGAAAGAGAATTTCATTGAGAAATGTGTTGAAATTGGCTTTAAAATGATAGACGAACAACAGAAAGATCCTTATTTTAATCGTGTATTACAAGAATATGTATTACTATCTTCAAGAAACGATATGTACAAAGATCGATTACTAACTGTACAAACAGAATATTTAAACGGATTTGAATCACTCCTAACAAAAGCAAATGAACTTCAACTCATTCAAAATAAAAATCTAGTTTCAAAAGCTCATATGTTAGCATTAGTTCTTGATAATATTGGGAATTTTATGATGTTACATTTAGATATGGATTATAAACAAATATGGATTGAAGCTGTAAATAGCATTTTTGAAAGCAGGGATTGAAGTGAATACAAAAAAGCGCATTATCGGCTTAGATTTTGCTAAAGCGTGGGCAATGTTTGGAATGTTACTAGTTAATTTCATGGTGATAACAGGGGCGGAAGGAAATGGACCTCCTCTGTTAAAAATCTCTATGACACTTTTTGAAGGTAGAGCTTCTGCCTTGTTTGTTATACTTGCTGGGATTGGCATAACTTTAATGACTAAATCATCTGTTGCTAGCCAAGAGAAAATAAAAATCAATACCAGCCGAATATTGATTTGGAAACGATCACTATTCTTATTTATTTTAGGATTATTATTGTATGTAATGGAATGGACGGGTGATATTTTACACTACTACGGCGTTTACCTTTTCATCGCTGCATTACTAATTACTGTACGAAGAACTATACTAATATGGCTTTCTATCATTATTTTACTTGCTGCACAATATCTCCAACTTACTTTCAACGCCTTCGAAGGATGGAGAGGCACAATCCCATTTATAAACTATATAGACTTTTGGACCTTAACAGGTTTTCTTCGCAACTTATTTTTTAATGGCTATCACCCTATTTTCCCATGGTTTTCTTTCTTCTTAATCGGTATGATAATTGGCAGGTTAGATCTTCATAATAGGAAAATTAGACATTGGTTGTTCTTACTGGGTTTAACAGTAACCGTAATTGTAGAGCTATTATCAAAAGGGTTAACACACCTTTTTATCCCATACATTGGTGAAGCAGCCTCTACATTTTTGTTTAACACAGGACCCATTTTACCCAATATATTATACGTCGCATCCGCTACAGGATCTGCTATTGCTATATTAATAATCTGCCTCTACATTGCTGAAAAATATGAAAATAATTGGTTTATTACTTCCATTATACAAACAGGACAATTAACATTAACGCATTATGTAAGTCATGTATTTATCGGTATTGGCGCATTGATTGTATTAAATCGTATGGAACATCAAACACTACTTTTCGTTTTATTATTTGCTACTGCATTTTTCATTTTCAGTATTTTATTTAGCGTATTATGGCGAAGGAACTTTTCTAGAGGACCTATCGAATGGATTATGCGGAAAATAACTGATTAATTTATCTTCATACAAAAAAGGAAGTTGGAATGATTCCAACTTCCTTTTTTCTTTAATTAGCCGCGTTTAATTTAATTCGGATCTTTGTCTCACCTAAAGAAAGTTCATCGTCCTCATTCGTTAAGTGACCAAATGTAAATTGCTTGACGAGTAAGTTTTCTTCTAATAAATCTTTATGATTCGTTAACGTTTGCTGTAGTTCTTCTTCTGTATCAAGAATTACATCCACTCGTAAATTAACTGGTAAATTCAACTGCTTACGATATTCTTGAACTGCACGAATAAATTCACGTGCTACTCCTTCTTGTAACAATTCTTCCGTTACATTCGTATCTAACATTACCGTATATTGACCGTTAGTCGTATTTGAAAATCCTGATTTCGCAACTTTCTCTACTAATACATCTTCAGCTGTTACAACTACTTCTTCTCCTGGTGCTACTTCGTAAACTGCTCTTTCTGTAGATACAAAGTGTTGTACTTCTTCTTTTGATAATTGTTTTAGCCAACCATTTACTGCATTCACACTTTTACCAAAATTCGGCCCAGCTGTTTTAAAATTCAGCTTTAATTGATAGGACGTGTATTTCGTTTCATCGAGTTCAACATGGAACGCTTTTACATTTAGCTCATCCATGATGATATCACGATAAGATTCCCAATCCATATCATTTTCATTATGCGCTAGTAATACAAGTTCTGCTAACGGCTGTTTTACTTTTAATGAATGTTGATTACGATTACTTCTTCCAAGTTCAACAACTTGTAAAACAGCACCCATTTCTGCTTCTAACTCAGGCTGGATAAGTGATTCGTTTACAACCGGATAATCTGCTAAATGAACGCTTCTTCCTTCTAAATTCAGATGAATATCCTCAGCTACAAACGGTGTAAATGGTGCAATTAATTTACTAATTGTCACAAGTACTTCATGAAGTGTCTCATACGCAGCTGCTTTTTCAGCATTCATACCAGACTCCCAGAAACGATTACGTGATCGTCTTACGTACCAGTTACTCACTTCATCTACAAGCGCCGCGATTTCACGAGCTGCATTCGTAAATTGATAATCATCAAGTGCTGTTCTCACTTTTTTCGTTGTGCTATGCAATCTTGATAATACCCATTCATCCAATTTCGTTCGCTTTACATCATAGGTTTCATTCGGATTATACTCATCTAAATTTGCATATAAAACGTAGAAGCTATATACGTTGACTAACGTATCTACAAATTTAGATTTTGCTTCCAGTACTGTTCTTTCAGAAAAACGCTTCGCATTCCACGGAGCACTGTCAACAAGTAGAGCCCATCTTAAAGCATCTGCACCAAACTGATTTACTAAATCAACTGGATCTAGTGCATTTCCTTTACTTTTAGACATTTTCTGTCCTTCCTCGTCTAGAACATGCCCTAGTGATAACACTCGTTTATAAGGTACTTTTCCTGTATATAGTGCTGATACTGCTAATAAACTATAAAACCATCCGCGTGTTTGATCAATGCCTTCTGCAATAACATCTGCTGGAAACTGTTCTTCAAATAACTCTTTATTTTCAAATGGATAATGATATTGTGCAAACGGCATGGAACCACTATCAAACCAAACATCGATTACTTCTGGTGTACGATTCATTGTACTTCCGCATTTTTCGCAGCAAACTTGCACTTCATCTACATACGGCTTATGCAATTCTAAATCTTCAGGTGTTTCTTTCGTACTATGCTTTCTTAATTCGGCAATGCTTTTCGGTGCGAATTGATGATCGCAGCTTTCACATTCCCATACGTTTAACGGTGTTCCCCAATATCTATTCCGGCTAATATTCCAGTCCACCATATTTTCTAAAAACTTACCAAACCGTCCATGCTTCATATGGTCTGGATACCACTTAACAGAATCATTATTTCGTAAAAATGTTTCTTTAATCTCAGTTGTTCGGATTAACCAGCTTTCTCCTGCATAATAAAGTAATGGTGAATCACAGCGCCAGCAATGCGGATAGCTATGTTCATATTTTTCTTTATGATATAGCAAACCTTCTTTAGCTAAATAACGAACGATATCAACGTCACATTCTTTTACAAACTTACCTTTAAGAAATGGTACTGCATCCGTATACTCACCTTTCTCATCTACAACATGTAAGAACGACAATCCTTCACTTTGAACGACTCTATAATCGTCCTCCCCATATGCTGGAGCGATATGAACGAGTCCTGTACCACTATCTGCAGTTACAAAATCTGCTGCAATTACGTGGTACCCATTTGTAACTTCCTTCATCGGAAACGGTGCTGTATAAGATGTGTTTACTAATTCTTCGCCTTTATGAACGGATAATACTTCATAGTTTTCTTTTAGTACTTCTTGTACACGCTCTTTCGCAACAATGTATACATACCCTTCTTGTTTCGCTTTAACGTATTCCATATTTGGATGTACAGCAAGTGCAACATTCGCTGGAAGTGTCCACGGCGTTGTCGTCCATCCAAGGAAATATTCATTTTCACTATTTTTCACTTTAAACTTAACTGTCGCGCTTAAATCTTTCACTGTTTTATATCCTTGTGCAACTTCATGTGAACTAAGAGATGTTTGACAGCTTGGGCAGTACGGTGAAACTCTATGCCCTTTATATAACAAGCCTTTTTCATGAATCGTCCCTAAAATATTCCATACACTTTCGATATATGGATTCTCTAGAGTAACATACGGATCATCCATATCTACCCAATATCCAATACTCTCCGTAAATTCACGCCACTGCTTCTCATATGTGAATACACTCTCTTTACACTTTTGAATAAATGGTTCAATGCCGTACTCTTCGATTTCATGTTTACCTGAAATACCAAGTTGCTTTTCAACACCTAATTCTACAGGTAATCCATGTGTATCCCATCCGGCTTTTCTTAACACTTTATATCCAGCCATCGTTTTATATCTCGCTACTAAATCTTTAATCGCCCGCCCAAGTGCATGGCCGACGTGTGGTAATCCGTTCGCTGTCGGTGGCCCTTCATAAAACACAAAAGATTGTGCACCTTCTCGATTCTGAATTGATTGCTCGAAAATACTTTGTTCATTCCACTGCTTACGAATACGTTTTTCTCTCTCTACAGCTGACTCTTTTACATCTACTTTTTTCATGTACAATCACTCCTTTGAATGTTTTAAAAAGCACACAAAAAACCCGTCCCTATGAAGTAGGGACGGGTTTACCCGCGTTACCACCCTAATTCTATTAGCTTTTCACTAATAGCACTTAGCAACGTACTAACATACGCGTTCTTTGTAACGGTAGACATCCGTCCGAGCTTACTTTATTCAGCCACGGCTCCTCGGAGATGATTTTCAAATAACGTCTGCACACCGGCTTTCAGCAATACACCGGCTCTCTGGAGAACAGCTCACTATTTTACTCTTTCTCGTCTTCAGATTTGTATACTTTATTAAAAGTTATTTTATGCCATTAAACAATTAATTGTCAACTAATTCGAAATATATTTTTATTTATACCCTTTTTCTCTATTCTTATACAATTACTTTTCAAATTCTCGCAATCCTGCTAAATCTTCATCTTCCTCTGCAAGTTCAGCGAAAAATCCTGTTTCATCTTCACGAAGCACAATTTCAAGTTCATCTCTTGCCTCTTCATTTCTGTTTAATAATGTTAAATAACAAGCATGATCGTATCTTGCTAGCAAGTCAGTAGCATCAATTGCTAATATTTCACTTGTTATTTTTTCTGCCTTTGTCGTTTGCCCAGCTCTATGATACGAAGATGCTAAAGCAAGAAGAATTGCTGTTTCATTTGGATGATGTACAGAAGCGTCTTCTAATAACTGAATCGAGTCCTCAATTCTCTCTTGACTTTGATATATTTCTGCTAAAGAAAGGAATCCTCTACTTACAAATGGTGTTTTCTCAATTAATTGCAAGTAAATTTTTTCGGCTTTTCTTTCTTCGCCTAGCTTACATAATACATTCGCTTGTAGAAGAAGTGTATCATAATCATCCGGTAGCTCGCGAACCATTTGTTTCGTTAATTCAAAAGCATCTCGTAACATATCTTCTTCTTCACACTCAATGAAAAGATTTACAAGTTGCTTCGCTACATCATAATCCCACTTATTTTCTAACGATGTTTGTAAAACCTCTATAGCTTCTTTATTCATCGCCGCATTCTCATAAAATATTGCGAAACGCTGCGCTGTCATACTATTTTTCGGATTTAACTTTAAGGAGATTTCAAATAAATCGATAACAACTGTAATCATTGAAATTTCCTTCGCACGATTTTTCATGCGATAAAATGCTCTTGTAAATATAGATTTTTTCGGTTGCTCATTTTGCTGTCTTTCTACTAATCTTTCGGCAACCGCAGTAGCTGCATACATAAACGCTGTACTTCTTTCTGCTTTTTTCACCTTTAACGTATGAAGTACGTCTCGTATTTGGGATAATTTTTTATGTTGCTCCATTGCTTTTACGTACACACCAAAAATACGTTCACTTTCCAAATCTTTATGCATTACTTTCAGCGCAACTTCGATTGCTTCTGCACTCTGCTTTTTAACTAGCAATTTCGCATAATGATATAGTACTTCCACATGCGCTTCATCTATTTTCATTGCGCATTCGATATATTCTTTTTCTTTATTTACCTCATTCATCGCACCATATACATATGCAATTGCATCTAAACGCCATATTTCTGGTACCTCTTCTGCTAATTGTTCTAGTTCAACTAGCAATTCTTCATGAAGATTCAAATCTACTGAAAGCTGTGCCAAATATTCCATATTAATATGCAAGGGCTCTTCTTTCATTGCCTGGACCATATGACTTTGTTCTTTAGAACTATTTTCTTCTTTTTCATATATTTCTGCTAGTTGCACATGTACACCTGTGAAATTCTTATCCATTTCTAAACATGTTTCATACGCATGCTTCGCTTCTTGAAATTGCCCTAACGCCATGAATGTTTCACCGATTCGAAAATACGGCAATGAATCCTGTTTTTTCTTAAGTGCATCATTATACCGTTTTATCGCCTGATCATACTGTCCAATAGATTCATATAAAATACCAGCGTAACAACCGTATTCAATTACTTCCGTTTTCTCTTTTTCTAACGTTCTTAAAAACGCTATGCCTCGTTGCACAAAAGCTGTGTCTTTTATTCGATTTACATACTCATCCAACACGCTCGCTATATTAGCGTATACGCTTCGTATACCGTTCTCTAATTTAGAAAGTGCAAGTTTTAACTCTTTTTCATCCTCGCCTAATGCTATTTCAGCATCCCATAGCACCATACCAGCATTCATAAGGAAATCTTGATTGTCTTCAAATTGCTTATTAATACTGACAATATAGTTTTTTGCATCCTTATATTGTTCCTTTGCCATATAAACTTGAATTAAACCGAAATGAGAATATACATCTTCATTATTTTCTTCTAAAGAACGCTTATATATAGTTTCCGCTTCTTCAAGTTCATCATTTTGAAAATGAAAATCTCCTAAACGAACATATAAAGACGCCTGATCTTCACAATTTTGAATTCCTTGTAATAGAATTTCCTTCGTATTTTTCTCATCATCCAAATCCGATTCATAGATTTCCGAAAGCTTCGTATATAAATAGGCTGCTGTTTTATCTAATTGAATCGCCACTTTAAGTCCTTTTACCGCCAAATAGACTTTCCCTAAATACTGAGCACATCTTGCACGTTCATACCATATGTGCGCTTCATATTTATATTCTTTTAATAAATCATTAAAGAATCCATATGCTTCTTCATATCGTTCTAAATCTATTAAAATTAAACCGTGATTTACAAGTGTAAACCTTTCTGGACTACGTTCTATAGCTGTTAGAGAATACTCTAGCCCCTTTTCGGATTGATCCATATACATGTATGATAATGCTAAGAAACTCCACGCAACTGGTTGATCTGCATCCAATTGTAATGATGAACGAAAACTAGCAATCGATTCTGCATAATTATCTTGCTCAAAAGAGAAACGTCCATTTATAAAATGATACAACGCTTGATTGCTTTTCTTCTCCACACTTTGAAGCATCTGTCCTGCTTTTTCCATATCCTRCAGACGAATAAAACACTGTGCACTATGCAATTTCACAAAGTCAGAGCTCGGAAACTTTTTCATTAATTTTTCTATACAAAACTGAATAAAATCTTTATCTACTTCAGCATCTAAATGTTTAATCGTATATAACCAAGTGTTTGGATTTTCACTTGTTTCTTTTAAAAATAGTACTAACTTTTCAATCCCCTCTTTATCTTGCTCACCTAAATGATCTGTAAGAGAAAAGATTGTTTTATAATAAGTGTGTTCTTCCACATTTAAAAATGAAAGTTGTTCTATTCTATCTTTCGGTATAAACGTAATAGCTAAACAATCTGTATAACGATATTTTTCTTGCAACTTATCATATTCCACAAGAATCGGTTCCAAGAAATTCGGATCTTGAATATAAAAAGCTTGCAGTACATCGTCATAACCAGAAAGCACTTGTACATGGGAAGCGTGCTCAATATCTATACTTAATAAAAYGGGAATACCTTGATTGAGTAATCTCTTATAATTTTCCTCATTCCCTTGAAAATAACGATATTCGTAACCTTGCTCTTCTATATATGTAACTGTATCTGAAAACTTAGAACCTGTTACATCAAAAATATGTTGTGCAATTTCATCTTGCGTACGTTTTTCTCCCCATACCCCTAACATCATTTCCAAACTTGTCGGAACGCAATAGTTATCCTTTTGTACAACCGGAACTATCGGTAAACGAACCTTTTTTCCATCAGGATTTTTTTCTATATGATGATATAGAGAATTTTTCAAACTCTTTTCACTTTTCAATAGTGCTTGCAAATCGTGAATATTATTCATTTTATAAAATGCTTCTGCACGTAAATGTATAAAATAAGTTGTATATGCATGATGCGGAAGCATATGATTAATTTTATCTATTACCGCTAACATTTCTTCATAGCGCTCTAAATCTAATAAATATTTTACTTTTTCAAAATAGAAATATGGTACTTGAGGAAACTTTGCAATCGCATCATTAATGAGTTGTAACGCTCGCTGCTGTTCACCTTTATATGCATATAATTGCGCCAATAAGTACGTAGCTAACTCTTCACAATCTTTATGCTGCTGACCGGATAAAAGTTGTTCCTCTGCCTTCTCCCACTCACCAGTCTGTATAAATAAGTAACCCCATTTATCAAAAACTGCACGTGTACTATACTTTTCCGCCTTTTGCATATAGGCATAGGCCTCTTCATTTCGCTTCATATCTAACAAACATCTAACTAACGTAAAATATGCTTTCGTTAAAACATCCGCATCAGTTTCTTCTTCATTTACCTTTTCCAAAGAATCTTTTAATAATTGTTCAGCATCAAGAATTTTACGTTCATCAATTAATTCATCACAATATAAAGAGAGCGTTCTCATATTTGGGAATTTTTTATAAGTATAACGAATTAAAAAGGAGCTATATTGATGCATCAAACCTTCATCAGCAAGACGAATTAATGTATCAAACTCCTTGGGTGACGAGACGTTAGAAAGCCAATTCTTCACGTATGATAACTTATTCGTTTCTTTTATATGCGCAATTTCATTATTTATCTCATGTAATCCATCTACGAATCTCTTTTCTTTCAAACAAATCTCTAATTTCTTAAAATCTAGCATGCATTCACCTCAAATTATTATTTATACTGCCATTTGCAAGCAGTATTCTAACCTACTTGCTTAGATTTTACACATCATATAGTATGCATTCAACTAAAACCTCATATAATGAACGATATTATTTAATATTATTCAAGTTTATAACTAAATATCTTAAAAACGATACTTTTTCTCGTTATTTTGTTTAATTTGATGAAATAACATGTATTATTCGAAGATGGGTTTTATCTTCTTTTTTGAGCCTTCATTCAGTGGATGAATTTATATTAACGATTTGATAAGATATATCGATTTACCGAAAAATCTTGATAATAATGATAACCTATCCATATTAGAAATATAGCAATTCTCCTTCTCTCTTACTTTTCTAATATGATATTTACTTCTTTATTTCACCAAATGTAATTTTCATATTCGGAGCATATACTAAAGATGAATGCATATGAAATGCTTTAAAAAACCGTAGTTCCGCTTCATATTGAGCTAACGCTTCTTCATATGTTAATCCTCTGGCCATTAAAAGTTCTATAAATTGCTGTTTATCACCTGGATTGCCCGCAATTCCCTCTTCTTTTAATGAATGATACAAACTATATTTATCATTATGATGCATATTAGAGTCTAAAAAGTTCACCTTATCACTTACTCTACATTCGATATTTCCCACACCCAATTCACTTAAATACATAGGTATTTTGATACCGATATTTCCATCTTTATCGTTTCTCTGTGTGTCCCTTTCAAATAATTTCTGCAAAATACCTATCTGGATAATTTCCGATTGATTCTCTCCATCTAATACGTATGAAGACATATTTGACATCCAATGTGGTTCAAAACAGATTATTTTACCACCTTGTTTAATTGAATGTATCATCTTCTCTAGCATCGTTTTTGGGGAACTCATATGTAATAAGAAAGCCTGACAGATTGCTATATCATATTTATTTTCCAATTCAATTTCTGTAGCATCTCCTTCAATAAATTCTGATTCATATGGAAGCGAATGAAACAACTCTCTCGCTTCAGCTATTAATGCTTCCCCGCTATCAATGCCTGTATACTTTGATCCCTTGGGAAGCAATGGCAACAAAACTAAGCCTAAATAACCATACCCACAACCATAATCAACAATATGTACCGGTTCAGAAATCTTCCAAACTGTATTTACTAAAAAACTTAAATAATCGTCATTGTAATATAAATCTCTCGTATTTCTTAAATACGCTAGCTTACTATTCCAATCATACTCTTTCAGGTCCAGCACCTCCTTTTATATACAAAACTAAAGTTCTCCATTTAATAGTCACATTCCTACACTTCTAATAAAAAAAGCTAGTATACCTTAAATGATACACTAACTTTTCCACTCACATAATTTAACAATTACAATCAGTATAATCGGTACAAGCTAATGTACTGCAATCACAGTTTCTATGTTCGTCATTTCTTTTTAGGTGAAAATAGAGTAACACAATAAATATTGTACAAATAACAAAAGCAATTATTGCTTCTATATTTCTTTCATAAATGAGAAAACTAATCCCGCTTCCTCCTGAAATAAGAATTAAAACTAAGTAGATCCAAAACATGTAAAGTTCTCCTTCCGTTAATATATGCTTTTAGATGTTATCCATATAATGCTAGAGGCAATAAATAGCCCCATACCATTACCGCTTAATAAACCAGTCGTTACTCTTAGTAAATTTGTGCTGCTTCTCCATTTCCATTTTTGGGTGAATCCATCAATAAATAACGGAATTTGAGCGGAAAATGATAGTATTATTGCAGGCAGAAACGAAGGTGTCATATAAAAATAAATTGGAAACATTAAAATACCGATAAACATGCCTGTACAACGCGCACATAAAGGTATGTATTTTTGTAGTTTAAGAAAACTTCTTTCCGGTAGTCTATGACAAGGAATATGTAAAATGAAAGCTCGAATCAATACGGACCATCCTCTCTACAAATATTTTAATTGATTTCGCAACATAATTATAGAGTTCTTACACTTCGCAGCGTTTAACTCTTTATAGATAAGAGTTTATTTAAGAAAATACAAAAAGACAAGACAGGCTAATAATCGCCTGTTTTGTCTTTTTGTTACTCTATATTACGCTTTAATTTGATCTGTAGTTTATTAGTAAAGTAATGTGAATATTTCTCTCGGCGCATAAGCACAAAATTTTTATTTTACATCTCCTCAGGTGCCCCTACCCCAAGTAAACGTAATCCCTCTTTTAATACAACCGTCACAGCGTAAGCTAATGCGAGTCTACTCTCTTTCTCTTCGTTCTCTTCTAATATACGAACATTTCCATAATATTTATTGAACGCTTGTGCTACATCTAATACGTATTTTGAAATAGTAGATGGCTCATTTTTGTTGAAGGCCGCTTCAATTACTTGCGGGAATTTATTAAGTAATTTTACGACACTCCAGCTATAATCATCTTTTAATGCAAACGTACAAGTTTCAAATTCTACACTTTCTTTTCTTAAAATTGAACAAGCACGCGCATGTGTGTACTGCACATATGGCCCTGTTTCTCCTTCAAATTTCAACATATTTTCTAATGAGAATTCGATATTATGCATACGCTCATTTTTTAAATCGTGGAAGATAACTGCTCCAATACCGACTTGTTTTGCCACTTCTTCTTTTTGTTTTAAATTCGGATTTTTCTCTTCAATATTTTGTTCCGCAAGCGCAACAGCTTCTTCTAACACTTCTTCTAATAAAATAATTCTGCCCTTACGTGTCGACATTTTCTTACCATCTTTTAATATGAACCCGAACGGTACATGTTCCATACCATCGACCCAGTCATAACCAAGCTTTTTTAATACAGTGAAAAATTGATTAAAATGTAAGCTTTGTTCTGGGCCAACTACATATAGCGCTTTATCAAATTCGTATGTGTTTTGACGATACAATGCCGCTGTTAAATCACGCGTTGCGTAAATAGTTGCACCATCTGATTTTCTAATTAAGCAAGGCGGCATACCTTCTTTTTCTAAATTAACGACTAATGCGCCTTCTGATTCTTCAAGTAAATCGTGCTCTTCTAAAATCCCAATAAAGTCTTCCATTTTATCGTTATAAAAAGCTTCTCCTTGAAAGTTTGTAAATTCCACACCGAGAAGTTCATAAATACGTGAAAATTCTTTTAAAGATTCGTGACGGAACCAGTTCCAAAGCTCGACTGCTTCCTCATCGCCTTCTTCTAATTTTTTAAACCAAGCGCGTCCCTCTTCTTCTAGTTCTTCGTCTTCTTTTACTTCTTCATGGAATTGAACATATAACTTAAATAACTCACGTATCGGATCCTCTTTAACTACCTCTTCATTTCCCCATTTTTTATATGCGGTAATTAATTTTCCAAACTGTGTTCCCCAATCGCCAATATAATTAATTCCTACAACTTCATACCCACATTTTCCGGCGATATGTTTCAGCGAATTACCAATCATTGTAGAACGTAAATGCCCCATTGAAAAAGGTTTCGCGATATTAGGAGAGGAATAATCGATAACTACCGTTTTTTCACATCCAAAGTGATTTTGACCGTACTCTTCTTTCTCCGCTAAAATTATTTTTAATACTTCATCACTTACTGTTTCACGATTAAAAAATACATTTACATAAGGACCAACAGCCTCTACTTTCGTAAAGAACGGATCATTTAATTTCTCCGCCAATTCCTTCGCTATAATAGCTGGTGATTTTTTATATTGCTTCGCTAGTGAAAAGCATGGGAACGCTGCATCTCCGAATTCATCTTGTTTTGGTGTTTCGATTAAATCTAAAATTTGATTTTGTGTCAATTCATTCGTAAAAACATTCGATAAACTTTTCGCAAACTGCGTTTTATAATTCATACTATAACCTCCTTATTTTTTAAAACACAAAAAACTCGTCTCTAAAAAAGAGACGAGTTTTAACCCGTGGTACCACCCTTGTTGTTCATTACGAACCACTTTCCCGTTTATAACGAGGACAGGGGGCCTCGGCTTACTCTACTATTCGTTCAAGAAGCATCTCCGAAGTGCGTTTCATCTTTTTCTTCCGCGCTAGGCTCACACCATCCCCAGCTCGCTTTCCTTCTAAAAAAGACTACTCTCTTCATCACAGACAGTATATTTAATTAATTATTGCTTATTATACATCTTTTCAAACAATTAGCAAGGGTCAATTACACCAAAGTGAAACTTAGCACTTTTTCTTTTGTATACGTGAAAATTATGTTTTTCAAATCTAGCACTACGGAAATGATCCTTCAGAACGACACGCTTTCTCGCCACACGCTTTGCTTCCGCAATTGTTTCGTCAGTAATATCATGATACAAAGCGAAGTGTTTTAATCCTTTAATTCCATCTGATTCTATGACAGTTTCTTCAAACATCGGATCAAGGTAAACGACATCATAACTATTATCTTCACATTGTGTTAAAAATGCGTAATGCTCCGTTTGCTTCACATCGATTTGTTGCATTGCTTCATCAATTTCAGAAACGAATGAAGACCATGTTTGCAAGCCTTTTTTCATGATATAAGCCATATATTCGTTTCCTTCAAGCCCTGTTACTTTTCCACTTTCACCAACAACATAACTAGCTACAATACTATCTGACGCCATACCGAGCGTACAATCTAATACTGTCATTTCGCTCTCTAATTTAGCAGCTTGTACAAACGGATCGTGCTCTCCGCGCATTAACCTTTTCACACGAAACATCGCTGAGTTTGGATGAAAGAAAAACGACTCTTCCGTACCTTTTGGATAAATGGCTAATCGATTTTTCCCTACGACAAGTACATCTTGTTCATACTGCTCATGCAGTTTATGTACTGGTATGTCATTACGTTTAATGAAAGAAAGATTTAATTCTTCCGCTACCTTTTTTGCATAAGCTGTCATTTCTTTGTTTGTTCTTCCTGCTGTTGTTACTATCATTTTTTCACCTCTATATAAAGAAAAGAGGGAGATTCACTCTCCCCCTACTTTAGCAATTCTTTTCGAAAGCTTGTTCTAAGTTTGTAATAATTTCGTCCATTGTTGCGCCTTCAATTTCATGACGGTGAATGAAGTGCACTACTTCTTTTCCTTTTAGTAATGCCATAGATGGTGAAGATGGAGGAATTTCTCCGAAGTATTCACGCATTTTTACAGTAGCATCTTTATCTTGACCTGCAAATACAGTTACAAGATGATCAGGTTGTTTTTCAGCACGTACAACCGCTTGACCTGCTGATGGGCGTGCTAAACCAGCTGCACAACCACAAACAGAGTTTACAACTACTAAAGTTGTACCTGATGCATTCTCCATAAATTCTGTTACAGCTTCTTCTGTAGTTAACTCTTCAAATCCAGAACGCACTAACTCTTGGCGCATTGGAATTACCATTTGACGCATGTATTCTTCATATGCATTTGACATCTTGTATCTCTCCTTCAACTTTCATTCCAAATTTATCATATCACGCTCTATTAATAGGTGCAAAAGAAAGATAACGATGATCTCATTTTTTTGTAGGGATTTCACAAACCCCTTCACGACAGTGTCCAACTGGGACAAGTTTTCTATTGTTGGCAATATAATCGTATACTTTACTTCCAAATCCAAGTACGATAGATAGTTTTATAAAAGGTACTGCAAACCAATAAGATGGAACGGCCTTTGCTAATACGTTAATGCTATGAATTCCGTCATACCACTTATTATTTTTTAAAATATACAATCTTTGCTCCATCTTACTTTGTAATTCTTGAGAAAGTTCATACTTCTCAACTACATCTTCCTCTCGAAATGAAACAAATTTCATCTTACCCTTTTTATCTAATCTTTTCGTACGTTCTGCAACCGCCGTACACATCGGGCACCAACTATCATAGAAAACAATCATAAACTATTCCCCTTTACGAGACTCCGTCATTTGCTTCCATACTGATCCTTTTGCTTCTTCGCCGCCTTCAATACGTTCTAAAGCTAAACGTGCTTGCATCGCCACTTCAAACTCCGGATCATCTTCTGCTGCTTTTAGTGCCGGAATTGCACTTTCATCACCAAGTTCAAATAAGAACATTGCTGCACGCCAGCGTACTAATTTACTTGAATCTTTCAGAGATTTAATCATAACGAACATCGCTGCTGGATCACCTACGTCCGATAAGCAATCTCCTGCTGTACGACGAACACTTACTGAACGATCTAATAACGCTTTATATAATAACGGCAATACTCCATCACCTTTTACCATACCTAAATAAGCTGTTGCTAAACGGCGGATAGATACTTTCTCATCATCTAATGCCATTTTCAATACCATCATATCTTCTTCCGTTGGATCCATTTGTTCTAAAGCTGCAAAACGGTTTTTCCAGTCAGAATCTTTCAGCATCTCTTCTGTTACTTTATATGGCTCACGCTTTTGAATCGTTACTTCAACAGCACCTGCTTGATCTAATAATTCTTTAACCGTTTCATTTACACGTTCTTCTGAATAAGCAGCAACAAGTTCTTCTACTACTTCTTTCCCGATTTCTTCAAAATTACCGTAACGTGTACTTTGCTCTACCCACTTACGCTCTTTCACAACGTTAGGTGCAGACATTTGCACTTTCATAATTGATTCTTTAAAACGATCTGGTAAGCCAACACGCTCTTCTGAGGTTCCATCTGTTAACTTCACTTGCATCGGAATTGTAAAGAACATTTGAACAAACACTTYCACTTCTCCAAAATGAGAAAGTTGTTGTTCTTCACTTTCTTCTACTACCTCTTCGCCGAAAACAGCACGAACTTGTTGTAATAAAACTTTCCAGTCATACTTCGCATTTCGCTCCACTGCTAAAAAGTCGGCTACATGATATACACCTTTAATGCCTTCAATTTTCAAAATTTCTTGCACTTGCATTGGTGCTTGTTCTTTATTTTCATTTGTATAATTATTACGCGCTCCTGATGGTAATACTTCATTCAAAATAACTTTCATTGTATTTGGACTTGGCGTCGGTTCAATTGCTTTAATCTTCACGTAAAAAACTCTCCTTTATTGCGTGTTCTTAGCTGTATTGTAACATGTTACCCCTCTATACTCCTACTCGGATGCTTAATTTTACTAATTCCTCTTCTACATTTTTAGAATTTCAATTATTTCTATTTTCACCTAATCGTTCCGGAACTATAGTTAAAAGTCTAATTGACAATAACAAAAAAAGGTATTAATCTTAACTCATAAAATGACCATGGTCATTTTATGAGTTAAGTCACTTAATTGTGGAGGGATAACAAATGAATAATGTCATGATTATAGGTGGTGGTATTGCTGGTCTTTGCGCAGCAATTTCCTTACAAAAAATAGGCTTAGATGTAAAAGTATATGACAAAAATATTGAAACTACTGTTGCTGGTGCAGGTATTATCATTGCCCCAAATGCGATGCAAGCACTTGAACCATATGGAATTTCTGAGCAAATAAAAAAATTTGGCAACGAAAGTGACGGTTTTAACCTTGTATCCGAAAAAGGAACTATATTTAGTAAATTGACCATTCCAGCTTGTTATCCAAAAATGTACTCCATTCATAGAAAAGATTTACATCAATTGCTACTTTCCGAACTACAAGAAGGTACTGTCGAATGGGGAAAAGAGTGCGTAAAAATAGAACAAAATGAAGAAAACGCCTTAAAAATATTATTTCAAGATGGTAGTGAAGCACTCGGCAATATACTCATTGCTGCAGATCGTATTCATTCTGTCGTTCGAAAACAAGTAACACAAAGTGACGGTTATCGTTATGCCGGTTATACGTGTTGGCGCGGCGTAACTCCAGCTCATAGTCTATCTTTAACAAACGATTTTATTGAAACTTGGGGAACAAACGGTAGATTTGGTATCGTCCCTCTCCCAAACAACGAAGTATACTGGTATGCGCTCATAAACGCTAAAGCTAGAGATCCCAAATACAAGGATTACACAACAGCAGATTTGTATAATCATTTCAAAACTTACCATAACCCCATCCCATCTATTTTAAATAACGCCTCTGACATTGATATGATTCATCGTGATATTGTAGACATTATTCCAATGAAACAGTTTTTTGACAAACGCATCGTCTTTATTGGGGATGCTGCCCATGCACTTACACCTAATTTAGGCCAAGGAGCTTGTCAGGCAATTGAAGATGCTATTATTCTTGCTGAATGCATCAAAAATAATGCCCACTATCGCCAAGCATTTATAGAATACGAACAAAAAAGACGAGAAAGAATTGAAAAAATCTCAAACACTGCGTGGAAAGTTGGAAAAATGGCGCAAATAGAAAGTAAACCTTTAACTATACTAAGAAACCAAGCAATGAAACATATTCCGAAATGGATTTCTAATAGGCAAGCACATGAACTATACAGTTTTCATTTATGACAAACTCCAACGAAAAGTATGAACGGAATTCTCTCTATCCTTCTTTCAATTGTATTAAACAGTAAAATTAGGAGGCATGAAATAAGATTTCATTTGAGATACTCTAATAAACAGATATAATTGTTTGTATTAGGAGTCGATTATATGCTTAGAGAAACGAGAAAAAAAGAATTAAAAGAACTTATATTCCTAAAAGCAGTACAGCTCTTTCAAGAACGTGGGTACGAAAATGTAACGGTTCAAGATATTACTACTGCATGCGGGATTGCAAAAGGAACTTTCTTCAACTACTTTCCGAAAAAAGAAAACATATTATTATTTTTAGGTGATTCTCAAATTGAACTATGGAATGAAAGTTTAAAAACGTATGAAAATGTGGAACATCCAAAAGAACGAATCAAACTTGTTTTAGGAGACTTACTAGATCGCTTTACTGGACATGGAGAATTAATGAAGCATGCTGTTTTTGAAATTATTAAATCTAACTACTTAGTAGAAAATGAATTAAAAAGTATACAACAGCTACAAGAAAGTTTGTCTTCAATTATTACAGCAGCGAAAGAAACAGGAAAATTAAACAGTCAATGGGATATAAATATTATCACTTCTACTATTATGAGTACTTATTTTTATACACTCATGTCCCAATCCCTATTAAATTCTAATGAAACAAATCCGAAAAATATACTCAATCAACAGTTAGATGTTGTTTGGGAAGGTATCAATCAAAAATAATAGAGGGCTATGCTACAAAGCCCTCTTAACTTTTAATACTCTTTACATCTTATTGCGATGACCCCTCCCTCCTTCTCTCCAGAAATGTAATGCTCTCAATCAGAACTTCAGTTCTATATACTCTCTTTCCTTGTTCATCATCGTAATTACTCGTATGAATACGCCCTGTAATCCCAACAAGTGAGCCTTTCGTACAATATTCTGTTACATTTTCAGCCGACCTTCTCCATATCACACAATTAATAAAATCTACTTGTTGCTCACCTAAACTATTTCGAAACCCTCTATTCACCGCAACACATATTCGTGCATAAGCGACACCTTGTTTTGTGTAGTATAATTCTGGCTCCTTTGTCAATCTACCGATTAATACAACTCGATTCATCATAAGTTATACCACCTCACATATTTTTCTTCATTGTAAAGAAAAATGTTGGAAGGGTAAAAAGCGCAAAATGATATGTTTGTTAGCAAAAATTATTACTTTATATCTTACAAATCAAAAAAAGAAATCCTACATAGTTTAAACATGTAAAGTTTCCAAAAATATTATACTTCACTGCAAGATATGTAATATCCTCCGCGAGCCATCTTTATTTCAGCGCGGTACATTACATTTTCTAAGTAGAAAGTAATCGGTTTAACTTTACTCTCAAATTTCAATTGTTCATTACATTCTGTCGCATGTCCTTCAATAGCTGAACGAATGACTTCTGCTGACGGATATGTTAAAGCGTTATCTAGTTCTATGAAAAAACTTTTAGAAAATAGTTTTTTCATAATCCCTTTTTTCTCTTTCATCATATTCCATCCCCCTTCAATTTAAGTCGCCAACATCCATATTTTCAATTTATCTTTAAAAACAAAAAAACCTGCACATTTCATGCAGGATTTTTTTATTAGTCATTTTTCGTAAAGTAAGAAACGAAACGAAGAATTTCTAAGTATAACCATACTAGCGTCATCATTAGACCCATTGCACTGTACCACTCCATATATTTTGGAGCTTGACTACGTGCGCCACTTTCGATTAAATCGAAATCTAGTAATAGATTTAATGCAGCAACTACAATAATAACTGCACTAATGATAATACCGATTGTTCCACCTTGGTGAATATATGGAACTGTAACACCGAACATGTTTAGTAAGAATACGATTAAATACATAACCATAATTCCCATTGTCGCTGCGATTACACCTGTGCGGAATTTATCAGTTACCTTTACTACACGTGTTGCATACAACACTAGCATTGCAAATAGAATTGAAACTGTTAGTAAGACAGCGTTTAAAACGATAGTATCGCCAAATTTCATTGTATAAATCGCTGAAATACTCCCTAATACAACCCCTTCTACCGCTGCATAGATTGGCGCACCGATAGGTGAAATGCGCGGGAAGAATATAGACGCAAATGCGACGATTGCCGCAATAACTAAAGCGCCAATTAATACTGGCATCTTCATCGTACCTTGCGTCATCTGTATGTATGAATAGACAGACGTTGCAAGCAGCAAGATAAGCATGATAAACGTTTTGCCTACTGTTCCGCCAATAGTCATCGCAGAAGTATTTGCTCCCTCTTTACGGAATGCCTCTTTTTTCAACATTGGATTAGATGTTCTCATTTTTTCCCTCCTAAAATAGGTTCTACCAATAGTGTAAAGTTTTTCTCTTTACTTTTCAATATATGCAGCTTGTTTTTATTTTAATCCTTCAACGATGTCGGATAGTTCACTCCATCGTTCCATCGTTTTTTCTAGCTCTTCTTCTATCTTCTGCCCTGCTTCAGATAATTCTTGGGCCTTTGTGAAGTCAGATCCAACATTCGTAAGTTCTTCTCCAATTGATTCAAGTTTCTCTTCTAGTTGTGCAATTGTATCTTCAATTGTTTCCCATTCACGCTGCTCATTGTAAGAAAGTTTACGTTTACGTTGTTGTTTCGGAGCCTCTTCTACTACTTTTTTCTCCTTTTGAACTTCTGCTTTCTCAATGAGTTCTCTCGTTTTTTCCATTTCTAAATACTCTGTATAACTACCTAGGAATTCACGCACTTCGCCTTCGCCAGTAAAGATGAACAATTCATCTACTACTTTATCTAAGAAGTAACGGTCATGCGATACAGTTAAAACGACACCTGGGAAATCTTCTAAATAATCTTCTAGCACTGTTAATGTTTGTGTGTCTAAATCATTCGTAGGCTCATCAAGTAATAGTACGTTTGGTTCTCCCATTAAAATACGCAATAAATATAACCGTCTTCTTTCGCCACCAGATAGTTTACCAAGCGTTGTTCCATGTGAATGCGGTAGGAATAAGAAACGTTCTAGCATTTGAGATGCGCCAATTACTTTTCCGTCTGTCGTATGAATAACTTCCGCAATTTCTTTAATGTATTCAATCATACGCTGGTTTAAATTCATCTCTTCATTTTCTTGCGTATAATAGGCAACTTTTACAGTTTGTCCTACTTCAATTTCACCACTATCAGGAGAGAATTTTCCTGCAAGCATATTTAATAGTGATGATTTTCCGCTTCCATTTGCTCCGATGATTCCGATACGATCACCAGGCTTCACAATATGATTAAAGTTATGTAATACTGTTTTATCACCAAATTTTTTCGTTACATCTTTTAATTCAAGTACTTTCTTTCCTAAACGACTTCCACTTAGTGCAATATCAACTGATTGCTTCGCTGCTGGTCCTTCTTGTCCCTTCAGCTCATCAAAACGCTGAATACGCGCCTTTTGTTTCGTAGAACGGGCTTTTGCACCACGGCGAATCCAAGCAAGTTCACGACGATATAAATTTTGGCGTTTTGATTCTTGTGCCGATTCTTGCTCTTCACGAAGTGCTTTCGCTTCTAAAAATGTACTGTAGTTTCCTTCGTAGCTATACAGTTTACCGTTATCTAATTCAAAAATACGGTTTGTCACACGATCTAAGAAATAACGATCATGGGTTACAAGTAATACCGCACCTGTATATCTTGCTAAATATTCTTCTAACCATTCAACTGTCTCATGGTCAAGGTGGTTCGTAGGCTCATCCAAAATTAATAAATCAGGTGTTTCAATAAAACATTGCGCCATTGCAATACGCTTTTTTTGTCCACCAGATAGGTTTCCAACAGTTGCTGTAAAATCAGTAATTCCTAATTTCGTTAATAACGATTTTGCATTCGCATTTGCTTCCCATGCACTCATCGCATCCATACGTTGCTGCACTGCAAATAATTGTTCCTGTACTTTTTCATTACTTGGATCTTTTTCGATATTTAATAACGATTGTTCATAATCACGAAGAAGACGAATTAAAGGTGTATCACCATGGAACACTTGCTCTAATACTGTTAGTTTTTCATCAAACTCTGGTTGCTGTGATAAATAACTAATTGTATATCCGCGTGAATGCGTCATATCACCTGTATCAGGAGTTTCTAATCCTGCAATAATTTTTAATAACGTTGATTTACCAGTACCGTTTACACCGATAATTCCGACACGTTGTCCTTCTGTAATACTACATGATAATCCATCAAATAACGGTTTTTCTCCGTATGATTTCGATAAGTTCTCCACAGTTAACATTTTCATATTTGTGCATTCCACTCTTTCATAAATTGTTCAATAAACTGTTCCATATAACGATGACGAACTTCAGCCTCTTGTTTTGCTGCGTTCGTGTTCATTAAATCTTTTAGTTTTAAAAGCTTTTCATAAAAATGATTTAAAGATGGATCATTATTTTTTCTATATTCATCTTTCGTCATCACTTCTCGAGGAGGGATAGTTGGATCATACATTAATCTCCCTTTCGCTCCTCCGTATGCAAACGTTCGAGCTATTCCAATTGCACCAAGAGCATCTAAACGATCCGCATCTTGAACAATTCTACCTTCAAGTGACTCAACTGTGCCACCATGACCGCCCTTATAAGACATATTGGCGATGATATGAAGAACATGCTTACTTTCATCTTCTTCAACACGTAACTCTTCTAACCAATCAGAAACTTTTTTCATTCCTGCTTCTTCACTCTCATTTAACTTCTCATCTGCTACATCGTGAAGTAATGCTGCCATTTCAATTATAAAACGATTTCCCCCTTCTTGCTCGGATAAAGAAATCGCCAATTTATGTACGCGTTCAATATGATACCAATCATGCCCACTCGCATCTTTTTCTAAAATATGCTTTACGAAAGTTATTGTTTTTTGTATTTTTTCTTGTTTTATCATTTTATCTTCACCCAGTTACTTATTGTAACACGCCCGCATTTTTTCATCACATATTTTCTTGTCCGCCCATACACTAGGTGGTAGGCATCATTATGAAGGAGGAATAAAAATGTTCTATAATAACCAACCGCCTTACCCACAACAGCCTCTTTATCCTCAACATCAGGAACAAAGATATGCTGAACAATATGAGGAGCAAGAGACACAACATCAAGAGCCACAATACGAACAAAATCCATACGCAACACCGCAAAATCAAGAAACTGAATATCCTCAAAACCCTTATGACACACGTCCAAATTATGAATATCCTCAAAATCCATACGTAGCACAACCTAGCCAAGAACCTCAATTTCAAGGTACTCCATACGAGACGCAACCACAATATCAACAAAATCCATACCAACAACAAATGTATCACCCAAACTATGACGCACGTGTCTCACCACCTAAACCACCAACAATTGATCCGACGCAACC
The DNA here is from genome assembly GCF_056396785.1 of Bacillus sp. 05T21. Lineage (NCBI taxonomy): Bacteria > Bacillati > Bacillota > Bacilli > Caryophanales > Bacillaceae > Bacillus > Bacillus sp. 05T21. The sequence goes on from NZ_JBFTMD010000022.1 coordinate 30,609, forward strand.
ACAAATATTACCACCTGGGCCGACTTTAGATATTACACAACCACAAATTTTACCACCTGGACCTATTACAGAACCAACGCAACAACAAATCCAACAAGTTGTCGGTACACAGTTTTTACCTTTAAAGAAACCTGTACTTGATTTCGTAAAACCTTGGGTAGATTACGGCTTGAATGAAGCGAAACATACATCACACAAACATGCTTTAACAGAAGTTGCTGCGATTATGTTCTTAGTTGGTAAAGGATTCAACCCAACGATTGCTCATTATATTGTAGAATCTTGGGAGAAGAATGAGCAGTTTTAATCTTATTCATTTTGTGTTAAATAAACCTATAAAAGTGTCACAAATGCCTGTTATACAAGCATTTGTGACACTTTTTCATTTGTTATATTATATTCTATTTCAATAGGGAATTTCATATTTTTTCACGTGTTTTTATATTATTTGTGAGCAAAATGTGAGCAAATAATATCCTTTTAATTAAACTGTATTAGATCGATTTTTATTTTAAAAACAATTCATTTAACATACATTTCTGCAATAAATCTTATATTACAATCACCTTGATAAATAGTTATTACCGTTCCCATTGTTGAACTTGTGTGCGGAACAAATTTCAGGATATTAATTCAAATCAAATTCATTGTGAAACATTACTTTGTCAGCCTTTTGTATATTCGATAAATCAAAATAACCCAAAATGCACTGTATAAAATCGGGCATTTTCCGGGTAATTATCGGGCATTTTTAAATCTAAAACAAAAGAGCACAGCGTGTATATAAGGTGCTACCAACACTCTATATACCGTCCGCCTACTCTAGATAGGCAAACACTTGCTGTACTCTTACGGACTATTTTACAGTACGTAAGGGCTCCTTAGCAACAGTTTGCTTACACATGGCATTCTGTTGCTTTTTTGTTTATACAAAGGGGCTAATTAATGATGGAAAAGAAACGTATCGATGTTATCGCAACTAAAGAATCCTTCCACAATCTTTCTACATTTAAGGAAGTAGAAGAACTAAATAAAACTGTACGTACATACAGAGACACTATCCGTATGTCTATTAAACGTACTGACGTACAATCTAAACTAATTGCATTACTTGAAATTTTAAAGCGCCACAGCTGTAAATATGTAGGTGTTAGTTTCCTTTGCAAAAATAGAATTGCTGCAAAGATGGAAGTTTCATATAAAACTGTACAACGTTTAATGAAGAAACTTGTGGATCTAGAGATGATTAAACAAGTAGCAATGAAGCGTACAAAAGATATGCTTCAAACTTCTAATGCTATTATTATTCAACCAATTTTGGAAGAAGTGTCCAACAAGGTAGATACAAAAAGTCCTACAAAGTGTCCTACCATTAAAACAACCCCTGTTTCCTTAAAACAAAATATAAAAGATATAAACAAACGTAATAGTAATGAGAATAGCAATACTCCAGAAGAGAATATTGAACAAGCTGATTTTGTTGCTCACTGGGTACCAGAACGTTTTATTTCTTTAGTTAGCTCTTTTTACAGTGAGTCAAAAACGATTCAAGAGCTGTGGAAGGTTGTAAGACAGTGCAATAAAGTTACAGACTTCTCTACAGGTAATAAAGCATTCACTAACGAACAAGAGCTTACTATTGGCTTAAATGCTATTAAAGAATTTGTTATGAAAATTAAAGCCGGCACAAAAATGAACAAGGGTAAATTCGCTTATTTCAATGGGATTGTAAACAACTTAATGGACAAGTTCTACTTTGATAAAGAGTTTATGGGAGCATAATACCTTCGATAAATACGAACGAGTGTTTGATTTATTCTCAACACCCTGGTATTATATGGTTAGATATTCCATACATAAAGCGAGGTATACACCACGAAGCCATTAACAAGTAGACAAGCTCAAATATTAACTTTCATCCAAGAAAAAGTCATAGAAAACAGATATCCACCCACTGTTAGGGAAATCTGTAAAGCGACTGGACTTGCTTCCTGTTCCACAGCACACGGGCATTTAATGCACTTAGAAGAAAAAGGATATATTCACCGCGATCCATCCAAACCACGTACAATAAAAGTTTTAGTAGGAAACAACATTTGAACAAGTAGAAAAGAGGAAACAACATGGAAAATTGGGGAATTCCAAGAATAAAAAGGGGTCCATGTTTGTTTTGAGACTAAGGAGAAATCCTTGGTCTTTTTTAATACAAGACTTAGCTCAAGAAAATGATGATGTTTATTCAGAGAGATTTTTAAAGAATTAAAAACAGGAAACATTAACGATTTCCTGCTTCAGCTTTAAATATTTGTGATACGAACTCAGCGACACCCTACATCGACTTGAGGACTAAAGATAGCTGCTTCAGCTTGAATGTTAGTTACATTTTCAGAGGTGGTCACTCTATTCATTAAATTAGGATTTGGTCCTAAATAATGAGAAGGATCACTTGGATCTGGAGAATCAGGATCGTCATCATCATGATTAGGATCAGTTGCCTCGGGATTAAAAAAGAAAAAATGGCCCAATTCGTGACCTAACATCCGTCTATAAGAACCATTAAAGAGAGCTTTATTGGCTAATACAATTGAATGACCTAGACTTGGCTTACCATCATTGTCTAGAGTCCCTTTTGCTTCGAAACGAGAGTCGGCGTAAGCTACAGGGAAATTTATATTGCCTAAATAATATACAGTAAGGAGTCCATCTTTTGAGTTTTGTACTAAGGAATTTGGAAAAGGAACTGGAATAGTATTATTAGGAAAAGATATTGCAATTGGTTGTATATCAACAACTGGGTAAGCTAATGGCCAAATTTTATTACTTACTTCGTTAAAATCTTCAGCAACCCTGTCCTGAATCGTGCGTTTATCTCCAAAGTCTACGTCTTGCGTATAAAACACTTGAACTTTGACACAACGCATGGCACCTCCTGTTATATCTTCTGGTAATTTAGTTTCAGTCATTTTTTAATACCTCCTGATATAATTTATGTGAGAAAAGCCAAATAATAAATGTACACCTTTTATAATGTACAACTTTAGTCATAATATTACCTTCTTCAACTATCCTGCCCCGTTAGTTTAAGTAGGAAACTTCACAATCTCAATAGAGTAAAGCCTATTGGTACATAATCAAATCACCTATAAATTAGACTTCATAATGTCTCATAAGATTTGTATCAAAATGCTTATCGTTGTAAATGCGCATTTTCCTGACTCTACCCCTTTCCAAGAAGGAAATAAAAAATCCCCCTTGAAAATAGCACTACTTTTATACCGTAAACAGTTGTTTTTTATCTTTTAAAACACTTACCTTTCATCTAAAGCATTTTTATAGTTAGTCTGGTGAATTAGTAGAAGCTACTTGTGATAGAGTTGTATTTTGAATGTTTATAGATTCTAATATGCTAGTTGCCTCTATTTGCATATCACCATCTAGACCAGGAAGTTTACCTAACCCAATGCATTTTTTTAGTATGGAGATTATTTCTTCTCTTGGCTGTTCATGTTGTAATAGGAATTTAGCATGCTCCAGTAGGAATTTTTGTTTAATTGTAATGTACAAGTTATCATTCGAATCACCATTAGGATTTTTATTTATTAAAGTTATTCCTTTTTTAAAATATTGTACCCCTTTTTTTAAAGCTGTATCGAAATCGCAATCTATATTTCTAAAATACCATAATCCCCATGTAGCCATTATATTCGCCTGAGAATCTGTATCTAAGGTATTTATATCTTGTAAACTTTCTAATATAAATTGTGCGTATTCAAAATCTTGTTTTTCTACATATATTTTTGCACTCATGTATAAGCCTGTAGAAATCAATTTATCACTATTATCTGATGCGAAAGATTTTAAATGTTTAATAAAAACATTTGCTGATTCACGTAAAAATGCACATAATTCTTCATCATGAGTAGATGTAAACGAAAAAGCATGCATGACCCCCACGCGTGTCTCCCAACGTTTAATACTATCTAATGAGGGTGATACATTGTATGCTCTCATTGAGATATCCATAGATGATTTTAGACTTTCTAAATCAATTTTCTTAGAATCTGTAGTTTTTTTTGTATATCCGTTTATAAAGTAAGCGGATGCTAATCTATCTTTAATTTCGTAAGTATTAGGAAGTATACTATCTAACTGATTCAAACGCTCAATTGCGGCTGGATACTCATCTTTTTGACGCAAGGCATTAATTACTTGGTATTCAAATTCCAAATCATCCTTATCCGGAGTTTGATCTGCCAATTTTATTACCTCATCAAAAAGTCCAGCCATAGTATAATGTTGAGTCATAAGTTCTCTATTATTTTCAATACTACTAATGGCTTTTTGAATTACGTTTTTTGTTAAGCTATGAATAGCGTGATTATCATCAGCATTTCCATATCTAACCGATTTATGATTAACTGATGGGATCCTGTATCTAGCTAGTGTATCAAGTGTTTCAGACAAATGTGTAAACGGTTTTCCAATAAAAGTTGGTGGGAAACACCCTAATTGTTGAGAAACAAGTACAAAAAAATCATCAGAATTATATCCTTCTACAAAGAATGCATATTTGTCATCAGAGAGAAGATCTGATTTTAACATTGTAGAAGGAGGATTATTTTCATAGCCAATCCAGAAGAGACGATGCTCAAAAATTTTCTTTTTTGCTAACAACCTAAAAATGGGATCGTTATTACCACTATATCCAATAACAATCCATAAACTCTTCTGATCAAGTTGATCAAAAATAGGCTGTAAGACTTTAGATTGTGCCTCTACTTCTTCTCCTGTATTACATAAAATAAACCCTGTATGCTGTCCGTGTAAATGGATTACAGATTTATCAAATAGTAAATCTGTTCTAAATTCGGAAGAAGTAGTCATATCATAGATAGCTGGAAACTCATTGACTAAGGAACAAGCACGTTGAACCAAATTATCAAAATTAAGTGTTAAAATACGATTTATATATCCATGTTTCAATAGTTGCGCAATAGCTATATGTGTCCAGTTAATTTTTGCATCTTTTACAATTCGGGAGATTAAATTTCTACGTTCGGAAGGTGTAAGTTTAGACATACAATTAGGATAGTTTTTTTCTTCTGCACGTTTGAATTCCCCAGGGAATTCTTTTTTTATAGCATCAACCATACCTTGTGCTGCAGGAATATTTGCTGTTACAGAACATCCAGCTCCAATTAATAAGTTTACATTTATATTATCTTCTTTAGCCTTTTTCAAAGCCGAAACAACATCTTCTAATTCACGATATATATTAGTATTTTCCTCCGTTAAATTGTCATCCGTCAAAGTGTTCACTCCTTTAATTCTATATACAAATAATAGCAAATGTTTGATAGTAAGTCTTTCATATTTAATAATTAGGTGAATTTCTTTATAGGTTCTTTTCATAAAAAAACCTCCACTTTATCCTCTTTTTATTTTTTTTACAAAAACCTCTTCATAAAAGAACATAAATTCGTATATAATAAGAACAAGCGTTCCGTTATTTAAGGGAGAATAACGGTGTATGACTATTCAATATTGCCAAATCGAATTGTTTTATGTGTAGATCTTCGTAGCTTTTATGCTTCAGTCAGCTGTATCAAAATGGGCTTAGATCCACTTCACACGAAATTAGCTGTAGTTGGTGATGTGAACAGGAGTGGTTCAATTGTTTCGGCTGCAACTCCACCATTAAAAGCGTTAGGTGTAAAGAAGATGGCAAGGCTATACGAGATTCCTCGTAGAAAAGACATTCTTGTGGTAAATCCAATTATGAGCACCTATATAAAATGCTCCAATTTCATCACAAAATTAGCTCTACAATACGTGCCTGTTGAAGACTTCCACCAATATTCCATCGATGAGTTCTTCATGGATATTACGGATAGTATTCATTTGTTTGCTAACGATCCGTATGAGTTCGCATTGAAATTCAAACGTGAAATATATGCGAAGACACGAATCGAATGCACGATAGGAATTGGTCCTAATCCTTTAATGAGCAAAGTAGCTTTAGATGTGGAGGCAAAGAAAACAGAAGATTGCATAGCATACTGGAAGTACGAAGATGTACCCATAAAATTATGGCCAATACGACCACTCAGTAAATTTTGGGGAATTTCGGGTAAAACAGAAGCGAAGTTAAACCGAAAAGGAATTCATTCAATCGGAGACTTGGCGCAATACCCCCTCAAATATTTAAAACAAAATTTCGGTGTAATTGGAGAAGAATTACACTTACATAGCAACGGCATTGATTTTAGCCGCATATCAGAAAAATACGTTCCAGCAACTACTTCTATTGGTAAAAGCCAAATACTTATGCGCGATTACACCATAGAAGAATTCCCAATTATTCTCCTGGAACATATTGAGGAAGTTTGTTATCGGATGCGAAAGCAAAACAAACTAGCTCAAACAATTCATTTTTCCATTGGTTACAGTAAAAATTACGCTGGTGGTATCAGGAAAACTCACACTATGAACCGACCAACAAATTTAACAATGGATATATATAATGTTTGTACATATTTTTTACATGAGTTTTATACTGGAGAACCCATTAGATCCATCAATGTTTCTTTAACTAACTTAATTAATGAAGGCGAAGAACAAATCTCACTATTCGATAATGTAATACAACGAGAAAAGGAAATGAAATTAACTAAAGTAATGGATGAAATACGCACCAAATTTGGTAAGAACAGCATATTAAGAGGAATTTCGTATACAAATAGTGCGACAGCAAGATACAGAAATACATTGTTAGGAGGACATAAGGCATGAACAACGCTAATATGCCCAAAGGAAGAGGAATGGTCAAATGGACTCCATTCGCTGCGATGCCGGAGCAATTCGCTGGTATTAGTGAAATCGTTAAAGATAAGATGAAAGTGGAACGACCAACATTAACACGGGAAGAACAAGAAATTATTGAGAACATGTTATTGTGCTCATTGTTATCTGAAGAGGAAATACTAATTACATATTATGAAGATGGACATCTGCTTACTAGCTACATGACTGTAACTGATATAGATCCACTAAATAAATCTATAATCTGTAGGGATGCATTTTACAATAAACTAACATTGAAATTTATTAATATTATTAATACTAAATAAAAAACAACCTTACAATTTTCTCCTTTAATTGGTATGATTTACTTAATTTAAGGGGGACGATACTGTGAAATTTGTTAGATCTATTTTTAACGCGTTTCGTTTACTTAGCAAAATCATAAATCCAATATAAAAGGTATCACTATAAAGAAAGGGTGTTTATTTTATTGGATTACATACTAAATAATTGGACTTGGACTGGCGTTATTAGTGTGATTAGCTTGATTTTTTCTTGCCTTGCTTTATATTTTAATTGGCAGAATACTAACATTAACAAAGAAAAATTTAAACATGAGCAAGATGATAAAAAGAAAGCAAAGATAGTTTGGCAAGAAATAAAAGGAGATAGTAATTTAAATGGTGCTAAATTAATAAAAATAAGTAATAAAGGAGAATCTGATGCAAAAAACCTTAAAATCACTATCAATGATAATGAATTAGAAAAAATACAAAAGAATGATATAAAACCAGGGGATTCATATCCGACTATTTATTTATATGATGGAATAAAATTAACGAATTTGGATGATAATTTTATTCCAAATGAAATTAGTGCGGGTTTATCAGTTACATTTGAAGTTAGATCTAACCTTATCAGTAGTCAATTCGTTTCGGTAAAATTTATTTGGAATGATGAATTTGAAGAAGGAAGAGAAAAATCATTTAAGTATGTACCTGGAAATACTAAATTAGCGAATTAAAAAAAGCCGTCATTTGACGGCTCTTATTTTTCACTTCACATACACACACGCTTCATTTGCTGTTACATAGTATGTTTTGCCATTGTAAATGGTAAATTAAAATTAAATAAACCGAAGAAGGAATAATTTTATTTATGCTAGAAAAATAGTAAAGGGGAAAAAAGATGAAAATTTGGCAATTAAAAAGTTCAACTAATGATTATCAAACTTTCCAATTATCAAACTATGAAGAGGACAAGAAGTATTTTAAAAACGCTTTTAATTCCACGATAAGTTTATCAGATTCGTGGGCCGCTAAATTTATCGAAATAATAGATGAAGGGGATCAAAGTGATTGTCCTATTTTTTGGGGGAAATCGGGTGTACAAATAATTAGTGAGAAAGCTAAGCAAATATTAGAACCTTTGGTAGGAAATAATGTTGAGTTTCTCCCCCTAATCCATAAAACAGCAAACGAAAAATACTATGTTATTCACGTATTACGTGTATTAGATGCACTTAATGTTGATAATACAATATTCGAAAAATTAAGTTCAGGTTTAATAATAGGGTGTGAAAAATTTTCATTTATCCCTAGTGTGGTTCAAAATGAAATGGTTTTTAAAGTGTATATAAATAAAAAAATTCACCCAAATTATCTTTTGGTATCTGATGAGTTTAGAAATATGGTCTTAGAAAGTGACTTAAAAGGCTTTGAATTTGTAGAGGTATGGGATTCGGAATCAAATATGTAGTTAAAATGACTTTCAAAAGCTGACAGACATTATAAAAAAGCAGAACCTTAACTCCCATCAGGTTCTGCTTTTTTTGCTACCTGCTATCTCACATACACATAGGCTTCATTTGCTGTTACATAGTATGTTTTACCTTTGTTGTTGTGTACTTTTGAAACCACCTATTACTTAATAATTACATGTTCCTCACGAATCCAACGATTACCACCAATATCAATATGCCCATCTTGTCTATTAAACAATTGATACGGCTCGCTTCCATCCACAAAACCAGTGTCATTGCCGTTCGGTCCATCGTAAGTTCGGATTTGATACCCTGGCCAATATTTAGTGTATGCATAGAACCATTGAACATCAAAATGTTTTAGGTAAGCCCACTGTTTTTCATTTCCGAGGCAGATCATATTCTTTTCTCCACCACCCCAGTATCCTTTATGGATTAAGTAAGGGATTTTTTGTGTGATACGTCCAGCAAAAATAGGATCAGCAGGATTTTCATATAGATTCACACCATAACCATCATCGTATTTCGATGTTGCATGTCCAATTCCCTCTTTTTGAATAGGCTGAATTGGATCAATTGGGTTAATTGGATTTAGTTCATTACCACCAATAAACCAAGATAATGGCTTGTCTCCATTTAGAACATTTAAGTCAACTTTTCCTACACCATCAAGCCAACCGCCTGTTTCTCCGTCTGCATATTGCCATAGATCACACGCATAGGCAGGTTTATTACTTCCATAACGAGGAACCCATAAAAAGTCTGCTTTCACCTTATTTAAACCATATTGATTGTACATATGATGTGATACATAAAATCCGACTTTCCAACCTGCCGCTTTACATGTATCAATAAAAGCTTGAGAAGCAGCTGCTAGATTGTCGGGGCCACAACTTTTTAATGTATCATCCTCACAATCCAGCACTAAGAATTTAGCATTTGAATTTGTTCTTTTCATAAAATCTTTCGCTTCTACAATTGCATCATTAACAGAAACATAGCATCCATACGCATAGGCAGCATGTGGAATGCCACGTTTCTCTAATTGCGCTACATGTTGTTTATATAATCCATCTACTGTATCTGATCCATATTGAACACGGCAAATCGCTAAACTAACTTGAGGAGCTAATACATCCCAATTAATACTGTCATTCCATTTTGAAATATCGATAATATGTTTTTTCATTATTGAACATCTCCCTTTTTATCTTTTTATTTTTGTTTACCACCTAAAATTTCAACCGCGTTTGTCAAAGCTTGTGGAAGTGGGATTCCCATACGTCCAGCGTTTTCTAAAAGTGATAACAATTCATTCCCCATGAAAAAAAAGATTGTTGCTTCACGGATAGCACTGTTGCTTCCAAACGCTGTATCTAATTGCGATGCCACTCCAACCAAAAGAAAAAGCACCACCTTTTTGGCGATGCCTTTGAAACCTACTTTACTTTTTAATTCCCCGTTAAATCCTGCTGCTATCATGCCAGTTAAATAATCTATAACTGCCATCGTCACTAAAATTTTCAATGTTGCATCCCATCCGCCTAAGAAATACCCACAGAAGCCACCAAACGTAGCTATAAATGATTTCATTAATACATCAATACGTTCCATCTCTTCATCTCCTCAAAATAAAAAGAGAAGCGAAATCGCTCCTCTTCATATCTGATATTAAGTTTGTCTGATTTGTGCATTACCTGTAATTCTAATCGAACAACCTTGTCCTACTGAAATACTTGTTCCCTGAGTTTTTAATAAAGAACCTTCTTGTATCATAGTGGTTCCCGTAGAATTAACACTTCCGCCTGTAACTATTATATTCGACGAAACTGTTGTACCATTGATATGTACAAGACCATTCATATGATCAAATCGAATACCTTTAATGGCTTGCACCAATCCACCAAACATTTCGATTTCCCCTTGATTGGCTTTCAAATCAATGACATCAATAGCTTCTTGAAAAACTGCTTCAATATCACGAGAAGATTTTAATTCTATTAACCTAGCTTCTAATTCTGGTTTATATTGAAATGTCGTTGCGAAAAACTTACGCACCAATGGCTCCGTAAAACCAGTGAAGTAATTAACAGCTAATGAAGTAACTACACTTGTAGTAATTGGTCCCATCTTATATCACCTCCGTTCAATATTTATAATACTATACTATTTTATTCAAATCCTTATTTTGTTCGAAATAAAAAAGACCATCCTCTTACTCTGTTTGTATAGTATTTTCGGTTATTCGCGATTCTTGTGGTGGATAATTACCTGTTATTGTTTTGTAATCATCTGCACAAATATTCCTTTTCGCAAATCCCATATCCAATTCATATAGACGTGCTCCACGTTTACATATTTCACACAACGTAGCAATTCGAAACTTTATTGTTCCATCCATCTCCCTCCATACTTCAACCTTACTAATACCTTTTTGAATTCCTGCATTATTTAACATATCCATAGGTATTTGAACAAAAATTCCTGTTTCTGTTCGTTCTGCATCTACCAATCTTCCCATAAAGGGAAATGCGTCACCTTCTTGTAAAGGCATCATAGGAATATTAGATTGATTCACTTTTTCTTTCCCCTTTCTATCCAAGTGCATTAAATTGCCAACCATTCGCGGTATTGACGTAAAAACCGACGCCGCGACTTCCGTCTGTAAAACGGATATGCCCCCAACCTTGAAATGCATTTCCACCAAGGCTAACGCCTTGAACCGCTCGTATATTCCTAAAGAACTTAACCTCATTTTCTGTAGATATATCAAACGTTTGACCATCAGGTGCCGGACCTATGTTGTTATTTACACCGCCTACTGAAATACTATTAAATGGCTGAATACCAGCGGCTCTTTCTGCTGCTGCTCGATCCCAGTTATACATAGATGCATATTTCCCACTGTATAGTGTCACACCTGATACACAAATCGCTGTACCTGCACTTATTTGCCCATTTGCAGAACACACTTTAATAATCAACGCATGCTCTTGTGGTTTATAGTTTGTAGGTACTTTGAAAGTAAATGAATACCTCCTAATTTCACCATAAAATATACTTGGCTCAGGGAAGTCCATTTTTTGCTCATTCCATATGTCATAGGACACATTATCCTTAAACTTCACACAACATACGTGTAATCGTGGTTTTGCTGTTTTACGTACACCATTTATCATAGATGCTCTAAAATGAGCAGATACCGTATATTCATTTCCAGGATGTATTCCATTGTTCACGACTACTTCTGGATAATTGTACAAATCTACCCTTGCTGCATTAATCATTTGTTCGTAATCAAATACAGATGTATTTTTTTCTATCACTACATTGCCCTGCAACTTCCAACTTAGACCATATCCACCTTCAAACCCATAGTAATCTGCATTTCCTATATTTTTCTTTCCAACACTAGAAAAATCGGAATCTGCTATTAAGTTTCGTCTCGATACTGCTGTTGTTTTTGTTCCCCATTCGTCTTGGAATAGGAAATCTAGCATTTTAACAGTTACACCATTTTTATCAATGGTAATTTTATCGCCATTAACGTTTATGATATTGGTATCAATGCCTTTTGCTGTTAACCACTTCACCATTGTATCGGCATTAATATTTACCTTTGAAACATCAATTACTAATTTTTCCGATGAAAAGTTAATAGCTGCGATGATATTCCCTTTTTTAACTTCTGCAAGGATTCCTTCATCTAACACTTGTAGTTTAGATCCTGTTTGTTTGACATAGGCATCAAAAGTATCATTCACAAAAGTTTCGTGTTTTTTAGAGATAATTGAAACGCCGTCTGCATTTGCGGTAATACTTCTTTCTAACTCTGTAACTTTCTTATCGTATTTTTCAGTTGCTACTTTATCAGCCAGATCTTCCATGATTTTATCTTTATCGACCATATCATTTGGATTTTCGATAAATGAACTTGCTTTAGTTCCTTTTTGCAACATCGGGCGAGCTACCCAGACCGTTCCATTTTGAATAACATACGCTCTGATCCCTACAAGAGCAGCTTCTGGTGGAGCTACTTTTGTAAATTCTTGTCTCGTCCAAGTATCATTTTTTATAGTAAAATCATAGGTGCCAGCAGAAAACTGGGTACCATCACTTTTCCAAAACACAGCAACCATTCTAATTTTCTTATTGTAATGCTCATCTATATTTTTAGTCATAAAATATGCTGAAACAACAACATCTTCGCCGGGCGTTACTGGAACTCTATTAGATGTAAAACTATTATAAACAGGCGCAGTTTCTCCAGTAACGGATAACTTTAAACTAAAATCACCCAAATGTGTTGTGTCCTGATCAACAACTGCAGGAAACTTAGAACTGAGTCCCCAATACTTTGTACCTTTTGTAAATCTAGTGTTTCTAATTTCATTAGTTGGTCCGATTCCACCGATATAGTCCTCAACTTGTTTAATATCGATTTTAGCTTCAAGCTTTTGTGCAGTCTGTTCAATTTTATTGTTAGCTTCAATTATTTGTTTCCCTTGATCTGTTGTAGTGATAGATAATTGTTTAACGTCGCTTGTTAATCCCTTCATAGATGTCTGTATCTCAGCAGTTCGTTCATCAAGATCTTTTACATCTTTTCCATAGTCAGGTATGAGTACTTCCCAATCAGTACCTTTCCAGATTTTTAAGATACCCGGTTTACCATTTGAGATATCACGCCAAAGTGTTTTACCAGGCTCTAATCCTGTCGTCGTCGGGTTTTTGCTTTCAATAATAGTAGTTTGATAGTTCTTAAGATTTTCTTGGACTTTTTCAGCTAACAGTTTCGCTGCTTCTGATTCTTTCTGAGCAATTTCGGTTTTTTGATCATTCTCTTTTACTAGTTCTTCTAACTTATCTAATAATTCTTTGTTAGCTTTGCTTCCTAACGTAGCAAGGATTTTGTTGTACATTTTTCTTAATTCTTCATAAGCATTCACAATCTCACGATAGTCTCCAAACACATATTTATCTTGTGTAGGATCAGTAAATGATTCATCACCGGCAATAACACGAGCTTCTAGATACAATTTAGGTGTAAACCCTGTATCTTTAATTCGAATTGTATCTCCTTCATTAATCAGCTCATGAACTAGCCCAAATACACGCCCTATATTTTGTGCTTGAACATCATATGAATAAGATGTATTTACACGTTTTGCAAGTTCTGTTTTCATGAGTGTCAAAAGGCGTTGTGGTGTTATTTCTTCTTCTGTTTCTGGAGTATAAAAACCAAATTTATGTTGACCACGCTCATTCCATCGCTGAAATGCATCATTGTCTACGAGATAAGGAACGCCATTATTAATACTAGAGATGGTTATAAAGTCCCCACCTTCTTTTTTTACGAACCCCAATAAGGCTGTACAGATGTTTTGGGAATTCTCAATTCTTTTGATACCAATCAAATCTTTACCAAGAGTTACTTCTTTACCAGTATCACGCCCTCGCTTCTTCACCATATCCACATAACGGCCAACAATTTGAGAGCCTACAACTTCCGCACGGTATTGAATTTCTAATTCGAACAAGGAAGCAATATCTTTTAAAAATTTCAATGGATCTATAAATTCATCGATCGTCATCGTGTGGAAGCCAGCATATTCTGTTTTTCCTCTTTTCCACTTCGTACCTACAAGAGCCATATCAATAAACTCATTGACTGTTTTACCTTCAATCTTCTGCGGATTTATAATGCCAGTTTTCGCAAGTTGAATCCATTCACCAGATGCATAAGCAATAATGGATCTATCATCTGAATTTTTTTCAGTTTCAGTAATGACATACGGAACAATCCGTCCATCCCTTACCTCTTTTAAAACTGAATTTTGCTGCATAAGTGTAGCTGCATGATCTGTATTATCAAATACTTTAAACTCTAATGTATCAATGTTATTTTTTATCTCCCAATGTCGTTTATCATCCCAATAATCTTTTGGTTGTATATTGGAAACGATTTGACTTGTTTTAAAATCAACAACATGTAAAATTCCGCTAGGTGTTCTCATCTAAATCGCTCCCTATACGTTACCTTTGCTGCTCCGACAGTTGAAGGCATTATTTCTAGTTTATTCGACCTTTTTTGAACAACAGGATAATCACTAAAAATATCCTTTAAATTAATAGCGCTCTTACCATTTATCGTTACAATACTTCGTTCGGTATCAATGGTTACTTTGTCACCAACATCAAAGATATAAGGAGGATTTCTTTGCGTATTCATGTTGACTTTCCAAATTTTCAAGTCATCAATGGACATTTGCGAACAAAACATGTTGTTTGAAAACTGAGAAATACTGATTTGAACTTGAGCGACTTTGTTCATATTCACGTTATTTTCATCAAACCAGACAACGAACCTTTCAGCGTCATCGATTTCAGTACCGAATATAAACTTAGAAATATACGCTTCCCATCTGTTCCCTGTTCTGGCAAGCCATAAGCGACCTCTAAAGTTTGTCCAAGTATCTGGATGATCGCCGTGTTCATTAATGAATATCTGTCCACCTGGTTTTTTACTATTCCCAACAGAAGCGAATCCACTATTCTGTTCCGCTTCCCATTGCACATCGGACATAGATATACGGGCTACATAATCGCTATTTTCATCCAACAATCCTATTTCAACCCGTCCCATTTGGTCCCAGTGAAAACTATTAATACCTACATAGGCTTGCATGATAAAGTCCTGCAAAGGGCCTTGTGGTATGTTCTTCTTTGCTATACAACCATGCCATCCTTTTACTGTAGGTTCGCCCAGATATTCAGCCATAAAACGATATCCGTCTGTTTTAAACTTCCCTCCACCCGTCATATCTTCTGTTTTAGGAACATTTGTCCATCCCACAGTATTTGCCATTTCATCCCACAACACGCGTTGATTTCTTTCAACGGGAACCTGATCTGCTTTCAATGGATATCCAATGCGAAAATATTTGTCTCCATTCCATACATCAAGAAATGTGGAAGGCTTCTCTACTTCAACTTCTATAATTGGATTAGATTCAACGCTCCCTTTATTTTGTACGTTTGCTATTAGACCCCGGCCATCATTCAGAAAATCAACTGTTTGTATCTGACCTAGTTTATAAGGCATTGGGCAAATGAATTTAATTTCACCTTTTCCAAGAGTAACGAATTCATCTGGATCAAACCCTTCGTCCACAATAGCTAGATATGTTCTGTTTGGCTCTACATCAAAAATAAGCTCTACTGGTTGTTCTGTAATTAGCCAATCTGCGATTTCTTCTTTCAATGTTTCTAAATTAGATCCATCAGGAACAATAATTCCGACTGGAATAGAAAGTACACGTATATCAGTTTGGGTATTTAATAATCTCGCCCCTGGATAATTAGGAACTTGCAATAAATTTCTCTTCAATGGTGCCCATGTCGGTCTTTTCCATCCATTTTCAATTTGAATAAAATCTTTACGTTGATTGTTAAATGTAAAAGAACTCATGTTAACACCTCATTTCTTTATAAAATAAAAGAAACCCGAACCTAAAAGGCTGAGTTTCTTTTCGCTTCTCTATCTTGATACTCGGTTGTATATCGGTACGTACCGCGTGCCACTTCTCTACCTTCTAAAATGACAGGTACCTCAATTGCTAATCCACTTCCCTGCATCGGGAATGTACCGTCTACTCCTTGAGCTTGGTATAGTCCGTTAGCTTGTACACCTATATTACCCACATTTACTGTTGGTATTGCCGCTTCACTCATTGCATTAGATGCTTGATTTATTAGTCCAATGGAATTTTCCATACCAATCGCAAGACCTGCACCGATATGCTTACCAACTTTATCTCTCATTAATCGTGATGGACTGTGGATGTCAAAGAATCCAGTAAAACCATCTAAAATGCTGCTACCGATGGATTTAACCTTGTCTGCCACTTTTCCAACCATACTACCTAGACCGTCAATCAATCCACTTATTATATCTTTACCTACTTTGAATAGATCGATTTTTTTTAATGTATCAACAATCTTCGGTATTATATCAGTCACAATTGTAGAACCTAATTTTCCCACCATACTTACAATACCTTCTATTAAAGCCAAAATTAATTTCACACCAGCCTCAAGAATTTTAGGTAAATTTCTAATTAATTCTCCAGCTAAAGTAACAATTAACTTTAATGCTGCCGCAATTAATTCTGGTATAACTTTTACGATACCTGCAATCAGCATAAGTAAGATTTTTGCACCTGCTTCAAGTATCTTAGGCAAGTTCGCAATTAATGTGGATGCTATTTTAAAGATTAAATCTAATGCCGCATTAATAAGCTGCGGTAACACCTTTACAATACCATCGATAATAGCCATTAAAATCTTTATACCAGCTTCAATGATCTTTGGTAAATTTGCTAGTAATGTATCTGCTACTTTTATTATAAGATTTATCGCTAAATCAATTAACAGCGGTAGCATTTTAATGATTCCATCTATTAAGCTAGTTAACACTTTAACACCAGCTTCAATAATCATAGGAAGATTTTGAGTAATAGCATTTATCAAAGTAGTTATAACAGTGATAATTGCCAATGCAATCATAGGTAGCGCTTGTGTGATTCCAGTAATCAATGAAACTAGTAAATTGATACCCATTTCAATTAATTGAGGTAAAAATGACATGATTCCGTTAATAATGGTTTGAATAATTGTTACAGCTATTGGAATTAATTGCGGAATCATCTGCATAATTCCGTTAATCAAATTCATAATCAATTGAAGCCCTGTCTCTATAAGCGTAGGTAAGAACTGTACAATTCCAGAAATTAAGGTTTGAATAATTTGAATCCCCGTTTGAACAATCATAGGAAGATAAGTTGCAATCATTTGTGAAATTGTATTGATAATCCCCACTATCGCTTCAAGTATGATTGGAGCTGCTACCACTAATCCATTCACAAGACTTGAAATCATTTGCGATCCAGCCTCTAGAAATTGCGGTAAAGCTGTTGTCACGAAATTAGCTATGTTATTAAAAATATTAGTGATCGTTTCAATAATAATTTCTGAGTTTGCATTCAAATACTCTGCAATTGCTGGTAAATAACGAGATACAGAGACGAGAACACCAGGAAGCCCACCGACAATTGCCCCTGCTATAGAAGGACCAATTGTTTTAAAAATTTCACCTAATTGGCTAAAGTCTCCCGAAAAAACAGCTTTTACTGCATCAAAAAGATGAAGACATGCTTCACGTATTTTACTAACTGCTAATCCTATTATTTCAGCTGCATCTTGAAATCCTTTTGGTAAATGGGTAATCCAATCATTTAAGTGATCACCGTCTGCGGCCGTCCAGAATAGATATTTCCCTAATGAAACGAGTATATCAATAAAACTCTGTATACCACTTATCACGCCAGAAATACTATTTTTAAACCCCTCGTTATTTTCCCACAGTTTTTTTAATCCAATTACTAATCCAACTATTGCGGCGGTGGCGGCAATAAATCCTCCTACAACTAACGCAACCGGCCCAGCAATAGCCCCAATACTTACACCTACTATTCCAGCAATACTGGATAAGGTTACAAATACTGGAGCTAAAGCCATGCATGCCCCAATTAATATTCCCAGTGTGACAACAATAGTTGTTAATGCTGCGGCTACTGCTGGATGTGCTGAAATCCAACTTGCAAAGGCTCCAATAATGTTGGCTACTACGCCCAAAAGTGGTTCAAGGGCCATTTTTAAATCACCCATTGCCTTTTGAAACTTTATAGCTGGACTTGCATCCATTTTCTTTATCATTTCATTTAATTCTTCTTGGCTTACATTTAAATCAATAACTTTACCTTGAGCGTTCAACAGTGTATCTATAATGTTTTGCCCTTGATCTTCAAACATGGTACCGAACAGTTTTACACCTATCTCATTTCGCTTTGTTTCATTTTCAACTTCATTCAATGCTTTAGCAATATCTGTCATAGCGGCCGAACCTTCTTTACCGCCTTTTGCTACAGATTGCCCCCATTTTTCTAATTGTTCGGCTGAGATTTTCGTACCTTCAAGGGCTTCTTTCATGGACTTATCGACACCTTGACCGAACTCAGCCGCTTTGATACGACCCTCTTTTAGGCCATCTAATAAATTATCGATATTCCAAGTACCTGTTTCAACCCCAGCTGCCATAATTGCTTGTACTTCTTCAGCTGTATACCCAGCTCGTGCTAATTGCCCGCCGTATTCGGCAATAATGTCTAATTGTTCAGGTGGAAATCCCATCTTTAACAAGGCATTTGTTAAAGCTAAAGCACTTTCGTTAGTTACCCCTAATTCATTTCCAATTTCATTAGACTCCTGAATTAATTCAGTAAAATCAATACCAGCATAAGCCGTTGAAATAGCTGCTGCACCTTTTACAATTGAAGCATTAGCTGTATCACTAACATTCTTATTTAAAGCCCATTGTCTACGTGTTCCTTCAAGAGCTTCCTCCACATCTACACCATAGGCTTCTATACCTCTAACAGCTTGTTCAACTGATTTCTTAGATGATGCTGGGACTTCAAAAGTTACATCAATTTTCGTTTTTAATTTAGAAGTATCAAGAGCTTTTTCAATTACTCCTGATATACCGCCAGCGGCCATCGCTCCGCCTAACATATTCTCTAAACCGATGTCTAACTCTTTGAAGCTTTTACTTGCTCTCTCAGCTTCACGTGAAAGGTCTCTCAAGTCATTCCGAACTTGTTGTATTGAATTACCGTCGTCTACAGATCTAAGAGCACATTGTAACTTCTCAATATCAGCTTCTGCCCCTAAAGCTTCACGACCGATAAGCCCAATCGCTTGATCTAATTGTCTGCTTGTAGCCGTGCCACTTTTAATTGCATTCACAAGACGATTTCCTAACGCCCCTGCAAAATCATCAACACTTTTCCCTGTAGCTCTAAATAATGTTTCTAATTGTCTTGTTGAACTTGCTACATTGTCTTGTTCAGCCTTCATGTTTCCGAGTTTATTTTTCAGACCATTAAGCGA
Source organism: Bacillus sp. 05T21 (assembly GCF_056396785.1). Classification (NCBI taxonomy): domain Bacteria; kingdom Bacillati; phylum Bacillota; class Bacilli; order Caryophanales; family Bacillaceae; genus Bacillus; species Bacillus sp. 05T21. The sequence goes on from NZ_JBFTMD010000022.1 coordinate 50,185, forward strand.
TCCTTCTGTAAATTCAATTTCACGTCTAAAAGCGCGGTATTGTTCTTCGGAAATTTTCCCGTTTTGGAATTGAGCTTGAACTTGTTGTTCTGCTGCCTTCAATTTATCTAGCTTTTGGGTTGTATTTTCAATCGCTTGTGTAAGTAATTGTTGTTTTTGAGCCAACGCTTCGACATTACCAGGGTCAAATTTTAAAAGACGCTCAACATCTTTTAATTCTTTGGTTAAATCATTACTTCGTTTATTTACATCTTTTAAAGCATTTTGCAACGGTTCAGTATTACCACCGATTTCAATCGTAATTCCTTTAATTTTCCCTGCCATTTTCTCACCTCTATTCCTTAGAAGGAATTAAAGTCTTTTTGAGTTGCTTTTCTTACTTTTTCTTTTTGCGGTTTTTGCATTTCTAAATATTCATCGATGTAATCTAAGCACATGCCGATTGTCATATCTTCTAAATCAGCTCTAGTAAGCTTGCATTTATAACACAAAACAAGGAACGTTTCAGTTGTGAAAACATCACCCTGATTCGCTCCTTGTGAACTACTATTATTGCTATCTACAACTTTTTTTTAGATTGAATTGTGGAAGCGATCATATCTTGAATATCTTCTAAGATTTCAATGATTGGGAACTCATCGAATGAATCCAACCACACCATAGGCTCCGGAATTTCTTTATCTGCTGTTTTTGCCATCGTCCAAACGAGATTATAAAACACTTCAAAATCCACACTATCTAACTTACTTGGATCTAAATGCTCCATATCAATTTTCCCAAGTGGCGCTAATTTAAGTAGCTGTGCAAAGTAATCTTTACCAAATTGTGCTTTAAATCGGATTGGTGTTCCTCCTGTACTTTTTAAACGAATATCTTTTCCATCTATAGTAATCGTCTTTTCCATTTACTTACGCTCCTTTTGGTGCTGCTGTTTTTTTAACGTACACTTCGTTGTACCAACCGTCATAAATAGCTTGAGTTGTTTTAGATGTTGTTTTTGTTTTAACCATTGGACTTCCACCTGGTGCTAAAACAATTGGACTAGAAACAAATTTCAATTCATTTGTATTAGGTTCCGCAGAGTTTGTTTTTGTTTTAGATGCAAGTGTTGGACGACTTGCTGCACAGTTATACATAACATGACGAGTTGCTTTTTTATCRCCATCAAATTCAAATAGCAATGCGAATGGTTTCCCTTTTGCATCCGCTAACTCATTTAATACACCATCAACTTCATCAAGCTGCTCACCTAATGCATCGATAGCGAATTGCTCTGGAATATTCGCAATAGATAACGTTCCATCATAACCTTGGTTATTACTTGCAGCGTAATAGAGCATATCGTCAGCGTAAAATTCAATTAAATCACCACGTGGTTCAAACGTTAATTCAACCCCACCTGGCATTGGGATTGGCGTATCAAAAGTGACTATATTATTTAGTACACTGTATGGAGCAAAATGAACTTTTTTCAAACCGAATGTTACTTTATTGTTTTCCATTTATATCAACCTCACTTCATATGTTTTTTGATGCATTTTTTCAGATTCAATAAAAGCCTCAAATGATTCATAAGGTATCTCATGATCATCTAAGGCTTTTTCTAATTTGGCTTCTACAGCCAAGTCTTTTTTTATTGTATAAAGCTCAATACTTACATCACTTATCTTGTGATACACCTTGTTATCAGCTGGCATATTAGGAGATCCATCCACAAGATAACAAATATAAGGTGGCTTCGGAACTGGTTTGCCTGGTGTTGCTGTGAACTGCGAATAGGCCACAGGATAGCCTGTAGCATCAAGAATTCCCTTTAATTCACTTAATGTCATTGCTGAATCGCCCTTTCCACACGTTCGGTGAAGTCAGTTATCGCTTTTTCTTCAGCTGGACGTATATGAACTTGAGCGGCTACACGACCACCTCCAGCTTTCGCATGACCCTTCTCCAATAAGTGTGTAACTTGTGGTTTCAATGCATTGTGGACGATAATTGCATTACCATCCTTTTTCTTACGCCATCCCTTACGATAATTACCTGTTTTTTTAGGGCTTTTTTGTTTTAATTCACTTACTAGGTTATCTGCAACCTCTTCTTTTGCAACTTCCATTTCTTCTTCTACTAAGTTTGAATACCGTTGTAGTTCTCTAGCAAGCTCACTAGCAAAATCATTCATCTCCCACACTCTCCTTTGCAATGATGGTCAATGTTCGATACATTTCATCATCATTCATAGGCGGTTCGATAATATCAAAGATACGACCTTTCATATTAATCCTCATCTCTTCTGTAATTCCAGAAGTATATGGGATAACAAAACGATATGTTTTTGTCGCTTGTGAAGCTGAAGCTGCAATATATTCAGAGCCTTTTAACGTTTTTATCATAGCCCACGCTTTTTTTAACTCTTTCCACGTTATTTCATCTTCACTTGTTTGGCCTAATTCATCCTCTATTGCTATTGGTTGCTCAATAACAATTCGATTCCTAAAATCACCTGTATTCAGTGGTTTCTTGTACTGAAAAGGACGCATATTAATCACCGTCCAATACAATTTCTTCTAATGCTTTTTCGATACTGAAACTATTAATCATCGTTAAAAAATTACTATTAAAATACTCAAGTGCATCATTATAGACATAACGAGAGCGCTCAAAAACTAATTCCTTGAACGCTTCATCATTATTTATGTCATATGATCCACATACTCTTGTTAATTCTTGATTAGATGCAGAAAGGATACGTTTTAGGTTGTCATCTTCATCGTCACCTAATCGCATCCTATCTTTAAATTGCTGTAATATTTCATTCGAAATTACTATATTCATTTACATCACCCTTAGCTTGCAGGAATTTTAGGGACGAAAGAAATCTTTAAATCATATACAAGAGCTGCTTTATTATCTTTTGGTTTACCGTTAGCAAACTGTTTGATTGTATAAAGCGTAGCATCTTCAATTGCTAACGTTTGATCGAACTTTTTAAGTTTATATCCACCAGCAATTGCAGCAAGGTATTGACCTTTTACAAAGAACAACGCTTTACCTACTGGCACTTCTTCAGATTCTACAGTTTGGATGTTATAAGGTAATGCCATTACCCATTGACCATTAGCAGTTTGAATTGTGTTACGTGCTTGTACACCGATTGCATCCACAGGATTGACAGCCATTACAATGCTGTTTAGGACTTTTCTTGATTTTCCTTTCGCATCAGTTGATAAAGCTTTTACTACTTCATATAATTCTCCAGCGACAACTTCACCAAATTGAGAAGGGGCAAATGTTAATGTACCAGATGATTTCTTATCAGTAACCGCACCTGTAGTTGCATTTACATCTTTCATTAAACCTACAGGTTGATGTGCTACTGATCCGCCACCATTTACAAAACCAAACTCTAAACCTACTGAATAAGATTCTACTAATAAAGTTCGAACGTAACGTTCAACCCATTCTGGTCCAAGTTCTAACATATCATTTGGAATAGCCGCAAATGCAGTTAATTTAAGTTGACCGATTTTTTCTTCTCGGAACGCTGCATTTACTTGTCCTCGGATTTCACCGAATAATTCACCCCATGCATATGCTTTTGTTGCATCAGAGTAAATGAACTTAGTTACAGCACCTAAATCTTGTAGCCCTAAAGCATCAAGCAATGGATGTTCTTTAACTAAGTTTTCAAATACACGTTCTTGTGTAGTTACCGGAAGGATTGAACCGTCTTTAAATCCACCATCTTGTACAACTGCATTGAAGAATTTTGTTTCTGCAGCTGTTAATACGTTTTGACCACGTTGTTGAAGAATAGAACGATCTAACATTTCATCATTTACTTGATTACGAACTGTATTAATTACATCCGTTTGCATTGCATCAAAGAAATTTTCAAAAGCAGTTGATTGTTCCTGTTCTGTACTTTCTGCATTAGTTAAAGCATCCGTTAATTTTGCTTTTGCCTTACTAAACGCTTCAGATTTATTAAATTTAATCGTCATTATGTGTTTCCCCCAATTTTTATAATTTTAAAAAGAGCCCTTTAATCCCACTGTTTTTTACAGGTTTCGGATTCGGCTCTTTTGGTTTTATTTCCGTATTCATTTGTAATTCATTCATAATTCCACTTTTGAATTCAGCTAGAGATGCTTCTAAATCTTCTTTTGTAATTCCTTCAGATTTAATTTTATTAAGTGTTCCATTCCTAAAACCATCGATTACTTTCTGTGGAAGCATCGCAGAAGTGGCAGCTGAAGCTGTCATTTTAACTGGATTCTCCATAAATATGATTTCATCCACAAAATTATTTTCTAACGCTTGTTGTGGACCCATCCAAGTTTCTTCAGCCATCATATTAAGTAGTTCTTCTTCAGATTTACCACTTTTAATGACATAGGCATTTACAATTGCGCGATCTGTTATTTTTAACATCTCAGACGCCTTTTCCATGTCACGATGATCCCCACCATGCCACTTAGCAGCGTTGTGAATCATGATTTTTGCTGTTGGAGAAATTCGAACTTTATCACCAGCCATAGCAATTACAGAAGCTGCACTTGCTGCTAAACCAACAATTTGAACTTCCACATGACCAGGGTAATTTTTTAATGCTGTGTAAATTTCCGAACCCTCATCTACATAACCACCCGGGCTATTAATTGAGACAATTAAATCCTCACTATTTGCGTTATCAAGTTGTTTTGTAATCTTACCTGGGCTTGCAGCATCCATTTCAAACCAATCATAAATCCAAGCTTCATCATTTGAAATAATTGGCCCTTTAACATCAATTTTCACCGTCATTTGTATTCTCACCTCCTTCAGATTGAGTTAGTTTCGTATAGTTTTTCGTAATATGATGTGTATTTAAGTTAGGATCATCAGAAACTTCATATCCTACTTCTAATCGAATCTCATTCCCTGTAAATGCACTTGAAGAAATGAGTTTATCAATACTTGTTGCAAGGTCGAATATGTTTTGATAAGAAATGGCTTTAATTTCAATTTTTTGACCTGAAAGATACTCTTCTTTTTCAAAGAATTTAACGTTTGCTTCATCTGAAATCTTTTTTAACAAAGGATTCACCGTGAAAAGCATGTAATTCTTCGTTTGCTTCTCTACATCCGCCATTTCCCCATACAATAAAGCTGTTGGAATACCAAAAGCCATTGCTACTTGATTTAAGAAGCCATTGGTTACTTTATTGATTTCCTCCACACTTTGACCGGAGTTCCCACCGCCCGATGTTTCAGCGTATTTAAATCCAGGTTGTTGTGGAATGATAGCAACGTCTTTTTCTCCAATTGCTTTATACATGTTATCAATGAATTCTTGAAGCTTTGATTGGTGCTCCTTACTTTTCGCGGCAAGCATGTCCATATCAACTGTTCCGCGAATTTGATTTTTACGTTTTTGAGAGCTTAATATTCTACCGAATAAATCACCATAATCAGTAAAAAGACCATCAATGAGTGGTGATAATTTGTCATTTCGATATTTTAAATGAATGACTTCGCTTTGTTTAAAACTTCTCTTAAACTGATAATCTTTTACGGTAACATTTGTAAAAGTATCTTCAAACACAGCGTATTCATTATGTTCAAAGTCATCAGCAATGAGTAGATCACCATCATCAGCTTGTATAATTAAGGCTTCATTATCATAAATAAGTTTGTAAATGAACCTTTCCCAAAAGGTGCTTGCTGTCATATTCTTGTTTGGTCTAACATTTAACCGGTAGTAAAGTTCATTCTTTTCAAATTCTTCACCGTTTTTTACTCTAAACTCTGATTGACTAATTGTCCTTCCTAGAAAAGAAATACATGTATCAATCGCTAGTCGCTTCATGTGGACTCTGTTCGTTTTTTCAATAAACATTTCCACATCAAACATAAATCCTAATTCACTATTTCTTTTAAATACTGCATCCAGCCATCCAATGATTATCACCCCCTTTATTAGAATTTAATACCATCTAGCATAAAGTCGAATTCATCCACAAGAATGTTATCCGCTTGCCATAGTGCATGAATGAAAGCTTGGAATCCGTCTGTTTTACGCTTAAATTCATCTTTTTTCAGATACTCTTTGTTGCCGTCTTTTTTGATGTGGACATAGACGTTGTTGGTGTACCAACGCATTAATGGATTATCACCAAAGATAATACGATTGTTTGCAAATAACGTTTCGACCCTTGGCGCTAATAAAGAATGAATCGCTTTCGGATTACGAATATATAACAATATGAACCCTTCAGCTTCAAGTGCTGTTTTAACAAGATCAAGACGGAATGTATCAGCTACAATCGTATTAACCCCATATAACTCACGCATTTTTACAAACCAATCTACAATGTGGGAAATATTAATAACTGGTTCATCTAGAATAGTCAGCAATCCTTGTTCTTCCCATTCTTTAATAGGTGCTTTTAATTTCACTTTATCCAAAAAGCCTTTTCGTACAAAGGAATGGGATTTCCAAATATAATCCTCACCATTCTTAAACAGTAGCCCGACTGATGCGAAGTCTTTGATGCTGGCGAAGTCGAGGCCACCCACAGCTGTTTTATGTCTTAGATCTGGAACTTCTCTAAGTGTTTCCCCATCTTCTTCATAACCAGTACGAATTATTTCTTCCCACGGAGCAACAGCCTTTGTTAAATCTGTTTCTGGATAATTCATACGTTTCGTTATAAATTCTTCACGGTTTGATGGATTGTTTGCTAACTGTTTATATTGAGTTAATACCTTTTTAAATAACCCTTTAGCATAAGAGCTTCTCGGCTCACTGAACATTGGATTTGCTTTCTCCCACACATCAGGATTATCAATTTCTTCTGGGTCATCAATTTTGCAGATGAAGGGGAACAATGGATCTTCTAAATCTTTTCCTTTTAGAATGTTCATTGCTCTTTCTTTTGTCTTGTCCAAGAATCCATCACGAACAAAACCATCTGTACCAATAAAAAATTCTCTAGCATTTGGCACTTTTCCAAGTCCACTAGAGAATACATTTACTACATCAAAGTTTTCATATTGATGTATTTCATCGTAAATAACACAACCGTCACGAAGTCCATCTTTAGAACTTGCATTAGATGTATGATATTGCATAATGCTTTGAGTATCGTTACTCAGTATCTCTACCTTAGTTCGATAAAACATATCCTCTAGTATTTCTTTTCCTTTAATAGCCTCATACACTTCACGAAAAGAAACTTTAGCTTGCTTCTCGTTGTTAGCCACAATTGAAACATTGTAGCGATCTATTCCGTGTAGTGGACTAATAAAGAAATGGCATAACGATGAAACCAAACCATTTTTACCACCACCACGAGCCATCATAATTAAAAATTGCTCGTAAAATACAGAATCATCTTCTTTATAAAACAAAAAAACGAATGCTGTAAGAAACTTTTGAAACAGCTGCAATTCAAAATACCATTTCTCAGTGAATTTTATATAGTCCTCATGCATTTCATTATGGAAATATAAATCATCACGTATTAAAATGTATTTCTCCAGGTACTCCATTAGCATTATGCGCTCTTTATTTAGCTTAATTTTCCCTGTCCGATACATTTCAATATATTCATAAACGTGTTGATTTTGAATCATGTTAAATCTTTAACTGAGCGCGTAGTTTTTTGTGGTACATTACTTACTTCAGCTGATGCTTCCAAACCAAGCGCGCCTAAAATCTTTATCATTCGATCATTGGTTTTATGTAAATCATTGATGGAAGGATTGGATTTTGGGCCATGCATACCAGATATTTTTATTCCGGTATCTTGAATGTCATCGATAAGCTCACACTTTAAATCCCACAATGATAAATAGTCTTGAACTAAGTCTTCATAATGATTTCCAACGATTTTTTTCTTTTTCAATTGGCTGTATAAATCTGTTTCAATACGTTCTCTCAAGGTTTCACGACTGGTTTTAGCCACTAGATCCCCTCCTTCCCGATTTACAGTAGTTTCCAATTTAATATAACGCGCGAAAACGGTGACAAATTTGGAAAATCGCCCCCCTCCTCCGGTGCCCCTTAGATCATTTTTTGATGAAATATTTTAAGGGGGGGGTTTTATTACCGAATCATTTTTACCACTTTTCATCGTGTTCCCATTTATTCTGTTTTTTTTTGAATGTTCTACCGTGTTCTTTATTGTGGCAATCCACACATACTGTTTCGAGATTATCTTTTTCTAATGCAAGTTCTGGATGATGTTCGAGTTCTTTTATATGATGGACAACGAGCTGTATCTTCTTACGCTTTGCGCTTTCACTGTACTCATTGGTATCTGTTTGAACACGGCCGTTTCGTTTACACTCTTGGCATTCATAGTTGTCTCGCTTCTTTACTTGTTCACGTATATTCTTCCACTCACCACTGTCATAGAACTTACGCTTCTGTTGTTTGGTTTTATATTCTTTCATCTGTCTTTACCAAACGCTTTTGATTCGCTCTATCTCTTTCCAATAATTCTTTTATTGATGTTTGTTCCAGGTATTCTACAGAATAAAGCATGTGCTTCTCTCCGTACAGTTTGTAATACTTGAATCGATTAACATCGATCCCAGCCTTCTTGTACACTTTCTCATGTGGCTTCAGATATTTGATATATGCTGTCTTATCAATAGGTATAAGACCAAGCGCAGCAATCTTACCGTTTAAAACGTTGTCCAATTATCTTCACTCCTTACCATTCTCCTAATAACTCACGTAACTTTGGATGTTTATATTCATACCAGCTATACCCCATTGATAATAGCGGTACGACTTCTTCTTGATATGTTTCTTATGCTTTTTCATCACTCATTTGCAATTTATCCTTCAAGAGTTGTAAAGAATAATTCATATAGAATCTTTCGATGCTCTTACGCCAATTGACTAATGTGTTAATTAAGTAATGTTTAGTCATTAATCATTAACCTCACACATCTATCTCACTCCCTATCTTTATTCAAAATAAAAAGCACCCGAATGGATGCTTTTTAATAAAATCTTCATTATTGACTCATACTTTACCTAAAAGGAGTGTTCGCAATGCTTTTCCTTAAATACTCTTCACTTTGTGTTGGTTTCATTCTAGGTGGTATACTAGTACTTTCTTTTTTGTTCCTGTAAAGGTATAGGCTTTCTAATAAAAAGAGGACAGCCACGTTTGTGAAAGTCCTCTTTTCCAGTGTATTATTCAGTGATTCATTTACGGTAAATGAAGTTTTATTCTTCTTCCAATCACTTAATGTCGCTACATTCATCTGCTCCAACAATATTAAGTAACTGGAAGAAGAGCAAAAGCTCTCCTTAATAACGGTAGCATTCAATCAGTACCATCTGCTGGTTTCGGATTTTATGTGCCGTCATTACGAACCGTTTAGAATTTTAGAAACAACATAGTGAGTTGTGTTTCCCGCCACTTCCCACAATACAAATATAACACGTTAATTCCAAAATAACCGACACATTTCCTGCCAAAAAGCGGTCACGACTCTGCCATGTTTTTAATTAATTGTTGCTTTAATTCTGTTTAATAATTTTTGGTATAATTCGTTTTCTGTTGACCACTTAATATGACTAAATTGTCTAGTATCAAAATGAATATCTTTAAAATCGTCATCTTTACATGTCCATATAACAGTCTTACCTAGTCCCATCGCATAACCAGCTTCGAAATAAACTCCACCTCTGTGTCCGGTAAAATCTGCAATTACAAATTTACTTTGTCTTATTTTGACTATAATTTCATCAGTTATGTCATTATTATGTTCCGCTTCTTCAATTCTGATAGGCTGGTATCCTGCCTCTTTTATAGCTTTTGTGATTGCATTCTTATATGGACCATCCATTTTTGGACTAAACGACATCGCGACAAATGCCTGCTTATTATCCGCTTCTCTTCCTTTTTCTAATTCTGCAATACGATTCCACCCTTTCGCTGTAACTGTAATATGCGCAGGGAAATCTGCTGCCGATAGCTTAGATATCTCAATCAGTTCGTCCTGAAATAGTTGGTTCGCTATATATTTCATTTCCAACAAGTGAACACTCTGTACAAAAAATAGAGATTTATCTGATTCACGAATATATACTGGGTCACCTGGAAATTTGGACAATTTAGCTAAGTTTATTAATGACTCATCCAACCTATCAGAAGCACTATCTGGATATTCACTTAATAGATCCTCTAAAAGATAAATAGGATACGGAAATTCTGAAAGATTTTTATCTGGTCGATTAAGAAAAATCATTATTTTTCCCATCCCTCTAATGTTTCTCTTTCTTAAAATTGCAGAAAGTTTTCTCTTCTGCTCTACATTTAATTCAAATCTCGCTTCTTCAGCCATGGAAAATGTACCACAATTCTCACATTTATATTGCTCTACACGTCCTCCTCCCACTCCCACTAATTGTTGTTCCTCAATAGAGTTTTGACAAACCGGACATCTTTCACTCATCACAATCACTACTTTCTTTTTTTATAGCATAATCTTAACATATAAATAATTGACTTACCCATATCTTATATTGTGTGTAACTGACCCCTTCGCCAAATCCATTGATATCATTGACTTTATAATACTTTCCCTTTTGAGTTACACAGTACGAATTTTATGAGTAACTGTATAGATTTAAAAAGAAAAAGCAATGATTAGATTTTAAACCTAGTCATTGCTTTATCCATTGCATCTTGATTTACACCTATATAACGTAATGTGACCTTCTCTGACGAGTGATTGAATATCTCCATAAGTAATGCTATGTTTTTCGTTTGCATGTACATATGATAACCGTACGTCTTTCTTAGCGTATGTGTTCCTATTTCATCTAAACCAAACTCTGCTGCAGCTACACTTAATATCTTATATGCCATGCTGCGACCAATCGGTCGATTTTTACCTTGTCTACTTTGTAATAGATATTCATTATCTTCTCGCTCTTCAATAAACCATTTAAGTTCTCTTTTCAGTGCTGCAGTAATTTGTATTCGTTTCTGTTTCCCTGTTTTCTTTTCTCTCATAGAGATATGACTGCCTTTGACATCACCTACTTTTAATTTCAAAATATCTGATATTCTGAGACCTGTATTAATGCCCATAATGAAGAGAATGTAATTACGTAAGCTCTTTTCCTTAAAATACTCTTTTAGCTGCTGTATTTCTTCTGGATCACGTATTGGTTGAACGAAGTTCATTATTCATTACCTCCAGTTTCTTCAGTCTCATAAACTTCTAATCTAAGAGCGAAAGCTAAATTATAAAATGCTCTGGATTTCCAACGACGATACGTACGTTCAGCCATTCCTATTTCGTTATAAATCATATAATCGCATACGTCCTCTTCTTCTAAATAACGTTTACTAATAATATCTCTTTGAATTCTTCCCGCACTACCATTACCTAAACGGTTTAAAAATTGATCAATACGGAATGAAATTAACTCCAACCACTCTTCACGTTCACTTTGTTGCAAATTAGCGATTGCTACATCCTCTAAAGGCTTTCCAACAGCATGTGTTGGACCATGTTCTCTAACTTCATAAGAAGGAGTGACTTTCATTTCCTTACGAATCATTCCGAACTGTCTATATATACGTACACTTTCAAGAACACCCTCTAACTTCTCTTGCGTTGCTGTTCTATCGATTTTTGGTAAGAAAGATAATTGTTTAGTCATGTAAGACCACTCCTTTTTATTTTTATATTACTTTTGTCTTAAAGCTCCTCGTCTACGTCCATAACGTGGTCCATGAATCTCCATTAAACCTTCTATGTCACGAGTGCTTAACTTCTCTTTTCACTTTTTCTTAGTTTTCTTTTTCTTTTGATTTGATTGTTTTTTGCAATAAAGTAATTGGTCCTTAAGTGCCTTCAAATTTCCCCATCTCCCTTTTGAAAATAAAAAGGACACCTATTCCTAAAACAGCTTTAATTGCCGCTTTAATGAATTGGCGTCCTCTAGTTTTCTAGCCGGACTGTATTCTGTTTGCATTCACTTTAAAATACCAGCTTGTACAAAAATGTTTCTCCAAGCTTTATTGACTTGATATTTCTCCACATCTTTTGCACGACGAGCAATTGCTTTTCTAATTTTTCTTTTCTTCAAAGCTTTCATTCTCCCAACCTCGCTTTAAAAGGATTATTTTGTTCAGTTTTATTTACGCGAATAAATTCATAAGATTTACATATTTCAAAAATTCTCCATGTGATTACATATATTTTTCTTTTAAATTTGTTACCTCCGTCATACAATAAAAATGAAATTTTATATTTTTGGAATTTGATTAAACGAATTTTATTAACAGAGCAGGGGGAAAACTCAATGAACAGTCTTTACGACAGAAGACCTAGTAGCACTTTAACTGTAATTATCGGTATCTTTTTAATTCTTATTGCTTACATAGGTTTGGCTTMTGCTAGTCTGCCATTCAGTTTTACATTTATAGCTCTTGCTGGCGTCATTGCCCTATATTTAAACTACGGTACATACGGAATTAAGTCGGCGTTTAGTCCCCTCCAAAAAGGAGCAATTAAATTTATTTTAATTGGTTACATATGGAATGCAGTCCAAAGCTCACTTGTTGCAGTAGTAATCACATATGGTTTTGACTTCCCGGTTGCTGCTAACGGAGCGACTAATATTTTTGTAGACAACACACCTGCTCAATTCATCTATAACGCTATAGATATTATATTTAGTTTAATCGGTGAAGAATGTTTCGTTTTAATTCCATCTATACTAGCAATTTATTTTTTGAAAAAACATGGAGTAAATGAGAAACGATCAATGATTATTGTTACAATTATTGGAGCGTTCTTTTTTGGTTTGGCACATTATTCTACATATAACGGTAACCTCGTTCAAATTTTCTTTGTTATTGGTTTAGCTAGATTGCCACTTAACTGGGTTGCATTTAAAGCTAATTCATTATGGGCCAGTTCTATCACACATATCTTATTTGATTTCACACCATTCATAGCAGCATTATTATTTTCTGTCCTACGCTAAAATGATGATTAAGGAGCACTTTATTAAGTGCTCTTTTCGTATTTCAAATACATACAAAATGAAATTTTTGTTTAGTTTTCTTTCCTGCATAACATTTCGATATCCGTTTATACTATAGGTGTATCCTATGCTACTTCTAAAAGCGTACAATGGAGCAGTTAGCTACTTCAGCTAGCTGCTTTGTTGTGCGAAATGTAGTTTTTTTTAAAATCTTTCTCAACAACTAACACATAGAGAACACAATCCATTTCTGGTAATATATAGTTAATCTCCATATGCTTAGTTTTATTAAAAGGACCCACCCCCTCAATGTGGGTCCTTTTAGATGTTTTCTACTAAAATAGCGTTTTTGTTGAATATCAAACCAACTAATCAATCATTATTTATTTCAATTGTTATTTTAACGTTTTTATCTTTAAATTCTTCCAGTAAATCATCCAAGGTTTCAGTTAGGCATATACCACGTTCAGCATCTTTTTTATTATCAAATAAACCTAATTTGTCATAGTCTCCGCCTAGCCAACCACCTATTTCTTTCATATCGTCCACTACCTTTCTATTAAAATAAAGATTTTGTTCAGAATTTGCACATACGCTAAGAAAATACATATGCTATATTGCTGCTACATTTTCACTTATCAATATGACTCTTAGTCAAAGGGCGCTTTCCCGTGCGCTCTTTTTCCGTTTAAATAAGGATTTTATTAATCCTTGACCTTATCATCACTTTTTAACAAATTATTCTTTTTGGCCCAATCCTTTAGTTCGCCGTCCTTTAGATCCGATTCTTTAAATTAAAAACCGTTGTACCCTACATTTAATCGAAGTACCATTTTGTCGATATCTAATTGATTCATTGATAGCCACTCACTTTCTTATAAGATAAGAATTTTATTTAGTTTTATAACATCTCATTTGTGTAATATTTCAATTTATTAACAATAAAACAATTAATAATGTTAAAATATAGAAGTAGTTCATTTTATTACTAGGAGGGATCTCCATGTCCATGGGAACCTGGGTCGCAATTTTTATTGCTATATTTTGCGGAGTTATTTCTTCTAATAGCAAGTTGAAAAACTCCCGTAATAAAAATGGATAAACAACCCGCTGAAATGCTAGATATTTAGCATTTCAGCTACTAATCTATCCCAAATAACTATTTTGTTGAATTTCTCAATTCACAAAGTACTAACTTTATAAAATGAGTTCATACATATTTATTGAATACATTTTAAGTTCTTATAACATCCAATAATTTAGGAGTTGATTAATATGTCAAGTAAACCGCTGGTTATAACGCTTCCTCCTATATCAAAAACCAAAATTACATTTTATTCTTCTTCTGGCCAAGTAATTAACCACACTTTTTTAACGAATGAAACTTCAGAACCTATCGCAACGTTTGCATATTGTCCAATAGACTTTGAAAGATTTGAAACTAAAAGAATGCCCGTCCTTATAAAATAATTTTTCATTCTCATTTACGAATTATTTTTTTTACATTACACATACTATCCTCAAGTCAGCTAAACTCTTTCAAAACGGAGCTTTACCCCTCCGGACTGTTTAGGCACATGGCAGGTGATTTGGTCAATTACCTGCCATTTCCGATTAAAATAACGCTTTTGTTAAGATCTATGAATCCATTTCTTAGGTGAAAAACTTTTATAGAAACACCTTTTTTGGACAAATTTACCGGATGAATTCGCGGAAATTTCGTGTTATTCTGAACTTGTTGAATAACCCAATACATTCAACAATACTCTTGATTGCATACTTAGTATGCAACCATCCATCCAGATACCTTAGCTAATACATCCCCCTAATCGTTGTTATAGCTAAGGTATCTTTTTAGACGCCCTGTGTGCAGGGCTTTTTCATTTCAGTGATGATGCTCTTTTCCCCATCTAATTATCGATTCTTTCAGTCCAACTTCTTAATAAAATTCAAATTTGATTAAAGTAACTGTGTTTTTCGTTCTTCCATACGAATTACTTTTCCACTTTGATATACAAATGATTGTTCACCAAATCCACCTTGAGGTGGTTCTATTAGTTGGACCTGACCATTTTTAACAACATATATTCCGTTTATTTTCAAATCTATTTCAGCTGTCATTTCTACAAGATTTTCTTTTCTAATTCCCACCAAGATCACTCCCATATGTTATAATTGCTTTGTCGAATAATTATGTCGGGAGCAATCTCGGCTTTTTTATTTGTCTACAAATATCGCACAACATTTTCTGGAACAAATGATTGTTCAAGTGATAAATGGAGTCGTATTGGAATCGGCTCTTTGCTATCCCTTGCTCGCTTACATATCTCTTCAGCTTCTTCCCAATCAAATTGTTTATCCTCCACTCGCTTATAACGCCAAATCCCAATTGTATAATCCTCAAATAATTCGTAACGCTTATCAGGCGCTGTCGTTGGTTTTAATTCATCAATCGCTTTGGCTTGACGTGGTATTTGTACAACCACATCTGCATACCGTAATTTTGAATTCAAACGTTGAATATGAGCTTTCTTAGGATCAAATGATACAACTGGTTCCACGTCAAAAATTGTTAATTGCTTTGGCATTGTTCTTCCCCTCCAATACCTGCAAACTTGCTATTAAAATCCCTTCAAGCTG
Source organism: Bacillus sp. 05T21 (assembly GCF_056396785.1). NCBI lineage: Bacteria > Bacillati > Bacillota > Bacilli > Caryophanales > Bacillaceae > Bacillus > Bacillus sp. 05T21. Next base: position 65,834 of record NZ_JBFTMD010000022.1, read on the forward strand.
CGTTAACGTTAGTTGATCTAATGTTTGTCCGTTAATTCCAGCTAATCCTACTCCCAATAATTTACGAATAATTGCTAGTTTTCTACGTTCTACTTCCTGACGTAACAACATGATTAAGCCTCCTGTTGATGATTGAACTTACGCTCTAAATTAACAAACTTACTAAATTCTTTAATGAATGCTAGTTCAACTACACCAACTGGGCCATTCCTCTGTTTCGCTAAAATGATTTCTGTTATGTTTTTATTCTCTGTTTCACGGTCGTAATAATCTTCACGATATAAGAATGCAATCAAGTCCGCATCTTGCTCAATTTGACCATTCTCACGTAAATCTGATAGTAACGGGCGTTTATCCTGTCTGCTCTCAACAGCACGACTTAATTGTGATAGAGCAACTACACATACATTTAGTTCTCGTGCCATAAGTTTCAACTTGCGACTAATCTCCCCAATCTCCTGCATGCGGTTTCCTCTATGCTTCGGATCACCTACAATAAGCTGCAAGTAATCAATTGCGACTAGCACCTTTTTGTCTGGGTATCTGCGCTTTAGTTTCCTAGTCTTTGCGTAAATCTCTTGCATCGTTACATTTGCTTTATCGTATATTTCTAACGGCAAATCGTTTATTAACCCCATTGCTTGGCTAATCTTTTCCCAATCCTTTAAATTACATAGTTTTTTAGGATTCTTTAATTTCGTAGCATCTATATTTCCAGTACTTGAAATCATTCTCTTAAGTAACTGTTCCTCCCCCATCTCGAGCGAGAACATTCCTGTTGCTGTATGAGCACTTGCTGCATGAAAAGCGACGTTTAATACAAATGCTGTTTTCCCCATTGAAGGTCGGGCACCAACAATAATTAAATCGCCTTCTTGTAAACCAGCGGTCATTCTGTTTAAGTCGTCATAACCAGTTGGTATACCGGTTAAATCACCTATATCAACTTGCATTTTCTTATACAAATCAACAAGTGTTTCTTTCAAGTTAAATTCATCTGAGTATCCTATTTCTTCAATGGCACTTAGTTCATCAATCGATGTACTAATGGCACTAATATCCTTCTCGTGCTGAAGGCGGTTATATAAGTTTCCAGCAACCTCTTGAGCATGTCTCATTTTCCAAGATTCAATAATTAACCCTTCGTGATACGAGAAGTTCTTAGTGGTCGTAACAACTTCTGTTAGGTATACAAAGAATTCGATTCCGCCAATTTGATGCATAAAGCTTTCATCGAATTTTCCAATGAGAGCAACAAGATCTATCGGAACCTCAGCATCCTCTAATTCCCTCATCACCTTAAAAATTACTTGGTGCGTTGGTGAAGAAAACTGTTTTACCTTTAGCTGACAATCTTTAATTAAATCGCCTTCTTGGATAATGCTACCTAAAACACTTTGTTCAGCTTCTACGTTACGAATCATATCGTTACTCATTGGGCCAACCATGCATTACGTTGATTAAGTACTGCAAGTTCTTCTTCTGTTGGAATGTTCTGCTCCCATGCTTGTTGCCGCTGTATTACGTTTTTAGTAGATTCCGATAAGCCTTTTTGTTGATAAGGAGCTTGAGTAGTTTGTTGCCCTTTTGCTAATCGTTGAGCGCGAAATGCCTGATCAGCCGTTTCAACATCTGCTACTGTTTTCAATCCTTTAAGATGCCAATCTCGTAAAATCGTATTTACGTAAGACATGTTTCTCGTATTTTTCTCTAATGCAATCTCCATAGCTTTTACAACTAGCTCTGCATTTAAATCATCTATCCAAGCATGAATACCATCTGCGATAAAAGGTGTAATGAATCCGAAGTTTTGCTCGTAAAAAGAAATTGGATTAACCTCAACAACTTCTTCCGCGCCTGCGCGTTCTTCTTGTTGTTGTTCTTTTTCTTTTTCTTCTTCTTTTTCTTCTTCTTTTTCTTCTTCCTTGCTAGGGTCTTGGAAGCCCCTTATAAGCCCCTCCAAACGGACTGATAAATACTCCTTAATACGAGGGATTTTAAAATCTTGCTCTCGTTCTAATTGCAAACAAGTTTCATAGAAATCAACCAGAAAATCTTGATCTTTTACAGATTGAATTTCTTTTAAAACACACTTTTCAATGTTTACATTTTTAATCGGATTGAATTTTAACCAGTTGATTAAGAACAACTCTTTTGTGTTTTGGTTGTAATTAATTTTCCCGTACTCGGCAAAACGTTCTAATAGCTTCATAACAGTTTCGCGGTTATATCCTGTATCAGTTTCAATAATACGAAGTGGAAGCTCGTAGATTCCTGATTGAGATGTTTTACTGTTTGTCATCAAATACAAGTAAAAATACTTTTCCTCTGGTGTAAGATCTAAAACAAATGAATCCTGCCAAAATGAAACGTGTACCGGTCTATAAACTGCCATATTATTCATCCTCCATTGTTTTACTTGATTTACTTTGATATAATTTAACTAAATTAATGTTTATAAAGACTCGCTATACGAGTCTAAAATCTATCACTCTGCCAAGTGATAGTTTTTTTTATTTCCTTCGACTAACTACTGATGCATTAATCCCTTTTCCTTGAAGTTTTTTAACAACTACTCGATAACTCATTAATACATCATGTTCTTCTCTTGCGTTACGAATACTCTTGAATTCTTTAGCGCACCTATTTAACTCTTTCTCCCAGTTATCTACTTCATCAAGCGAACCAGCATTGAACATATTATGAATACATGTCATCATGCAGTTATGTAATTCATTTGCAAAAGCAAAGTCTCCTGGTAGAACTAAATCAAACAGACGATTACATTCTACTTTCATGTTTCATCCCTCACTTAAAAATAATTTGATACTGTACGTATCGTTATGGCCAGAAAGTACAATCTTCTAAACTATTAACAACAGAAGAACAAATCTTTCTGGCCATAACGACAAGCGCAGTTGCTTGTCGCATTAAATTGGAATATGTTATAATTCATTTGTTGATATTATTGGTTATCGCGGGCTATGCGGTAGCCATTTCTTTTTTCTTTTTATTTTTCAAAACAAATGCAGCTTCTATAATTCGAATTCTTATCCCCGTTAATTTCTTCTCTTGCTTCAAATTTTTAGCTTTTATAAAATCTCCACAAATTGATGCGATTCGGATATCACCATATAAATTTGCTTCTTTTCTTACCAGTTCTTTATATTGCTTTAAAGTTGGACTCATATAATCAATTGTCATTACTTTAACCTCCCTAGTAATAATCAAATTAACCATCTGTATATTTCCTTGCTCTTAATGAAACCTTCCAATACTTAAATATATCTGTCATTGAAAAACCGTACTGATCACATAAGACCGCTACTAGACTCATCATCGAACCGGTAGCATCTAAAATTTCATGCATAGCCTTTTTCATAGATTCTTTCTCATGTTCAGACCATGCTTGTGAAGGTTTAAACCAACATAACGTATCAAGCTGTTTCAAAGCTTCATTTGTTTCTTGCTGAACCATGTACCTCATACTTGTGGGATGAGGGTCTATGTATTCCCCATTAAAGAATGGAATACTTACATGACCTGTTGCCTCACTCCACATTTTAAAAAACAGTTGTGGGTCATCTATTCCTTCAGTAATACATTTTCGTAAGTCTTTCGGTATTCGTCGTTTTTCAGTTTCATATTTTGCTAATGACTCACGACTCACAGGGATTTCTAAGGAGAGTTGTTCTTGAGTGATTCCCTTTCGTTTACGTGCCATAGCAACTTCTTTTCCTATAGACATCGTTTACTTCCCCCATTCGTACCTAACGTATTATTTATTTGTGACAACCCAACATGGTAATTTGGTATTAGACGGATTCTTTAAATGGATTGTAATAGCCTGTATTGTTTTCGACCCAGTCAGTATGATTTTCCATCCACTTAAAAAGAAGATGTGTAGGAATAAGAACCCCAGCTTCGCGGCATACCGGAAAATCAGGACGGTTTAATAACTCTGATGCTTTGGTACGTTTGATATGTAACAAATCCATTAACTCTGAAATAGTTAGAAATGGTGGCAATTCTTTCATTGGTTGAAGATGTTCAGTTGCTCTTTGCACTTCTTCTCGGATGATTTGACGAAATGATTCAATATCAAAGTTAATCACATTTATCACCCCTTTATCACATTACGTTCCTTTAAGGAACATTTATTCTCAAAAAAAATAGTCCAATTGAAATTCAAGCTTCTTCCCAATTTTTTAGCGATTAGAACTGAAGGTGTTTTAGTTCCATTTTCAATATGTGTGTAATAACTTCTAGACATATTACATTGATTTGCAACCTCTTCGTGAGTATAACCTTTTACGCATCTAAAATCTTTTAACCACTTTCTCATATCAATACTCCTCTCTATATTACTAATGAATATCTTAATTTAATTATATGTTTCTAAAAGGAACAAGTCAACACAAAAAGTTCCTTTTAGGAACTTAAATAACAAGTTACTATTAGTAACATAAGAATTGGTTTATAATAAGAGATACTATTTTAACTCGATGGTGGTGATTTTTTGAAGACTTTTGGAGAACAATTGAAATGTTTACGCGAAGAAAAAAAGAAGAAAGACTCTATTTGGACACAAACATATGTAGCTAATAAGTTAGGTGTTGCCCGTACTACATATACTGCATATGAAAATAATACAAAACAACCACCTATGGAAACTATTTTAAAAATCGCCGATCTTTTTAACGTTACTACTGATTTTTTACTAGGCAGGGCGTCCAATTCTAATCGAATAGAAACATCTATATTAGATAAAACCACATACGATCCAGAACTAGGTCTCTGGTTTAAAGATATTAAAGACGCGTCTCCTGAGAAACGTGAAGAATTAAAACGTTTTTGGGAATTTATTAATCAATCTGAAAATAAGCAATTTCCAACAAATAAAAAAAGTTAAGTGTTGATATGCTATTAACACTTAACTTTACTTCAACTAAATATTATACTTTCCAAAAATAACTAATTCTATAAAAAAGAACAAAAAATATTGTATAATACTTATCATTTCTCTACTCAATATTTAAAACCAAAGAAACGATTTTCATCTTGATCCTTTTTCAAATCTGCTATCACAAGCTTGTTCTTTTTAAAATAAGCTAATGCCTCTGCATCTACATCTTTTCTATTAAGCGTAACAATATATTGCCCTCTTCCATGCCCACATAAAAACTCATGAGCGGTTTTTAGCATTTTAAATGTTGCATAATTATCAGTTACAGAAAATGAACCATCATGTACCAAGAAATTTATAGGTAGTCCCTTTTCGATTCTATACATTAACCATGTTAAATCAATTAATTTTTCATTTTGTAAATCACTTTGAAAATCAGGGATTTCCAAAAGTTAGTTAGGAGATATCATTTTAACATTTTTCCTTCCTTCTACTGTAATATATTTAGATTTTTTGAGATTTGTATTTTATCTATCTGCTTTAATAATGCAATTATATGTTTTTAAATCGTTATCTAAGTTCTATGGTAAAAAACGAAAACTTACGAATAAGTCACAGTCTATATTTTACCTTAATTTCTAAAATATAGACTGTGATTTACAAATGTGTTCATTCAACTTTTCTTATCCATTCCACTACCTAATCACCCTTACTTGCAGTACCAATAATAAATACAAGCCATTAACTAATCCATATTTGTTTAAATTTTGTTCATTAATATTCTTCCAACTTCTTCATTTTTGTTATATTATAAGAACATACGTTCTCGCAATACGAATGGAGTGAAAATATGTTTCAATCACAACCCTACTATACAACACAACTTGAAGACTATATCCAGCACTTGTACCAATCCTTATCTATTATTGTTCCCGAGCAAATTGATATGATAGAGATTGCGAAAAAGCTAAACATTTGGTTGTACTTTGCTCCATTTGGAAGTCATGCAATGAAAAAAAATCAAATAGCTAACTTAATTATTGATAATCGTATCTCTCAGCAAGAACAATGGGAGGATTTTGGCCATGAGACCTGTCACATCCTATTTCATTCAGGTAATCAATTATTAATGCATCAAATGTTTCTAGATTATCAAGAAGCAAAGGCTAAAAACTTCGCACAACAATTTTGTGTACCTACTTTTATGTTACGAAAGCTTCCTCCACTACAGTTAAAAGCATATATAATCTCAGAAAAATTTAATGTAACAACACAGTTTGCTGAAAAAAGGCTTTTACACTACGAAAATCAATTATTAGCAAGTAAATTACAAAATCAAATATCACAATACTGCTATTTTCAAAAATAACGATACAGGAGGTATTGAATATGAAAGGAAGTTTTCGTAAACGTGGAAATACGTGGTCTTTTACAATAGATAACGGTATAGATCCGGCCACAGGAAAACGCCGGCAAAAAAGTAAAAGTGGATTTAGAACAAAAAAAGAAGCCCAAAATGCTGCTGCAACGATGATTACGGAGATAGAGAAGGGCATATATTTTGATGACAAACAATTAACCGTTTTAGATGTATGGGAAAAGCTAAAACCTCTTCGGAAAGCTGAATTAAAAATTACATCTTATGAAAAAGACATGAGCTTAATTAGACTCTATATCCTTCCCCCTTTTGGTTTTAAAAAAATTAAAAGTATTAAACCTATAATTATTCAAAGTTACTACGCTGAGCTTAAAGAAAAAGGATTATCAAATGGTACAATCAGCAATATCCATCGCTGTTTTAGGTGTATTTTTAAACACGCTGTAGAATGGGAAATCATACATGACAATATAATGAATAAGGTTAAAAAGCCACGTGAAGAGCAAAGTGAGATGAAAACATGGTCTAGCGAGGAATGTATTCAATTCCTCCAATATCTAAAAGAAAAAAATATTAAATACCACATGTTCTTCTTACTTGCAATCTATACAGGTATGAGACGAGGAGAATTACTTGCACTAACATGGAAAGATATTGACTTTGATAATAAACGTATTTTGGTTAATAAATCGCTGGTAAAAACGGAAAAAGGTCTATTTAGAGCTGCTACAAAAACTAAGTCTTCAAATAGAAGTATTAGTATCTCTTCTTTTGTTATAGAAAAGTTACAATCCTACTACTCCTATAAAAAGAAAGAATTTTTCCGCTGGGGTATACACTTGAATAAAGAGGTCTTTATTTTCACTGGCAATACGATGCATTCGCCCTTACATATAGATGCACCTCATCGCTTTTTGAATGATCACTATAAAAAAGCCGGTGTTCCTCGGATTCGCATACACGACTTACGACATACTCACGCTACACTCATGCTTCAAGCTGGGGAACACCCTAAAATCGTACAAGATCGCTTAGGGCACTCTTCTATTCAAATGACTTTAGATAAATATAGCCATATCACACAAAACATGCAACAACAAGCCGCAGAAAATTTTGAGAATGTAATAAAATCTTATGAAAATATCAAATAAAAACTGAAAAAATTCTAATGTGAGCAAAATGTGAGCATTGAGGAAAGACAGAGCTTATAAATCCTTATATAACAAGGTTTATAAGCCTATCTCGTTGAATCTTGGGAGAAGAATGAGCAGTTTTAGAATTGTTGATTTTAAAAAACATAAAAACCTCAAAAATGCCAAATCCCTTATGTCACAAAGGATTTGGCATTTTTAAGTTTCTAGAAAAACCCGCTAAATATAAAGAGGAATTAAAAGTCATAAATCCGGTACAATACTGTATCCACGCCCAAGGAACTGTCAAATGAAATAACGTGTCTAACTTTTTGGAGTCTATTGACCTTTTCAAATCCCCTTATATTAATGCTCACTATTAAGACCTTCTCCTTCTAGGACCTACAATTAATTTGATTGCTGTTCTTTCTTGATTATCGATAGTAACCTCTTGAAACGCTGGAACAAGAACCAAGTCAATGCCACTTGGAGCTACAAAACCTCTTGCAATCGCAATTGCTTTAATCGCTTGATTTAAAGAACCAGCTCCAATCACTTGGATTTCTACTTTGCCACTTGCTCTTAGTACACCGGCTATTGCACCTGCCACTGAATTCGGACTTGATTTTGAGGATACCTTTAATATATTTTCCATGTAAGTTGCTCCCTCTATTATTTAATCTCTCTTTTCTTACTGTTTGAAATATAACTAACGTATCTTTAACTACTATTCGAAATAAATACAAACAATTCTGTATAATTACATTCATTCGATATTTTTTGCCTTCTTCCTGCACAACTACATAAATAAAAAGCGACGACTAAGTTAAAAACTTAATCATCGCTTTATCCATTTCTCTGTTTCACTAAAATGCTGTCCTTTAAATACTTCTCCTCTTTACTTTGGCGATATACTATCTTAAAGTTTAAATACTTCAACATTTTAAAACCTTGGATAGAGTTATCTGCTAAATATTCATCCTTTTTCTTCTCCAAAATTTATCACATAGAATATTCTAACTCCATTTTTTTGAAAACTATATCCCCTCATTAGAGTACTTTATATTATGCCAGTTTTTTATCCCAAATCTATTACCTTATATATGGACAAGTATACACGCCAATTGCTTTTCGATTGCATAAACTACTATGTGTTATACATTTATTAATAATAGGAGGTAATATATTGGGTTCATACTATCATTCTTCAAGTTCATATAAAAGATCTTCATGCCACTCTTCTTCTAGTTCATATAAAAAATGTTCGTGCCATCAATCTTCCAGTTCGTATAAAAAATGTTCATGCGACCATTCACATAAATCATCTAAGCCTGCTTACGGCACTTTTTGGCAAACTGAGTTTATAACTGTTCCTTTTGGCGGTTCTTTTCCGTTTAATCACGTTGGCCCTTTGGCAGGAGGAGTTTCCTTATTAAATCCGACTACTATACAATTTAGTAAAGCTGGTGATTATAGAATTTCTTTCATTTCAAGTATTAACACTACGTTAAATCCTGTATTTCCCCATATTCCAGTCATAACTATATTTTTAAATAATAATCCACTTGCTAATAGTCAAGGTGATTTCGCTTTTCAAATGAATACTTCATCAAATAACGAATGCCTTCAACTAGTTGGCGAAACTATTGTTACGGTGCCTGCTAATTCAACTCTTCAACTTAGAAATAATAGTAGTTTCAATCATCAAAGTATTGTAACTTGTGATAATGGTATAAATTCAGTTGAATTAACAGCTACAAAACTAAGTTAATACTATTCCCTCACATTCAGATACTAATTTAGTATCTTTTTTTATTGCATAACGTTTTTTTGATTCCTATCGTCCTCTTATACAACATAAACTCCCATTTCACTTTTCTATTCATCTAATAAACATGAAAAAGTGCCGAAATCCTTCTGCCACAAGAATTCGGCACTTTTTTTATTAAAACCGATTCATTCTTTCCTACTTCTCCACATAAACCGATTTAACTATCGTACGATTATAAGGTTGTCCTTCCTTATTCATTCCTTTTATATCAATTGTAACGTTATATACACCCGGCTGTTCTATATTTTTCAAAGCACCTGTAAATGTAGTTGTATTAATGTTTTTCGATTCATTTGATTCAGAAACTAATTTTCCATCTTTATTAATTACTCGTACTGTTACTGAAAGATCGCCTTTCATTTCTGGAGCTACAGGTGATTTTTTGAGTTTATACTCTGCTTTATTTACTTTAACCTTTGCCGGCATTTGAAGGACGAACGGAGCATCTTTTTTGTAATCGGTCACGATTAAATATGCATCTTTCTGCTGCTTCGCCATCATTTTAACTTGCCATTCTCCTTCTTCCATTTTATCAAATTTAAATGTTCTTATAGTCGCTCCTTTAAAGAAAGATTCACCTTCACCAGTAGATACAGCACTATCTTTATTTGTATAAACTTTTCCTTTTGGAGATATTAGTTGTATTTCTACATCCGAAGAAGCTGTTAAAACAGAAATTACCCCTTCTGCCTTTTTATCAACTGCGATAGTTTGCCCTACCCACTCATTTTGTGACAACTCTCCTCCTAAAATAGATTGATTAGAAGTTGTGTTTAATTGTTCTACCTTATCCTCTGAACTATTACTCGGGGCTAATAAAGCTGGTACTGGTACATTTACTGTCCGTAAATATGGTTCAATTCGTGCGAAAACAGCTGAACCTTTTCGGATATTATCATGATCAAACCGTGAATCTGTAAATAAATGTGTTCCATATGGTAACTTAGCACTCCATTCATTCACTAACCCATCATTAGAACCGTATGATGACAAATACAACCCGCCCATAGATAATGCTGAAAAAACAGGTCCCCAGCTTGTCCCAGTAGCCGTATAGTAACGGTTTAATTTAGCTGCAGGATTATTATCTATTGTAGAACGAAACTTTGCCATTTCACCTATTTGTAATGAATATGTCCCATCATCTTTTTGTCCTAATATAGAGGCAAGCCATCCTGCCCACCAACTATATGATAAATCTGCTAAATTGGATCCGTAATGCGGAGTGGCAAGCGTAATAACATTTCCAACAAATCGATTCGCTCCATATCCAACTAACGCAGCTTGTGTATCAATACCACCTTTACTGTGAGCTACAATATTTACTTTTTTGCCAAAATGATTATAAATCTCTTCAAGCTTTTGTGCTAACAATTTTCCATTGTCCCATTGGCTAGCTGATCCTTTCCCCGCGGCATCATATAATTGAATAAATACAGTTTGATAGCCTGCTTTCAAAGCATAATCGTACATATCATTCATCTCATGATATACTGTCTTTCCATACCAACTATCCGCATTACCATTTCTTCCTTGTACAAAGAGAATTGGTGGTTTATTCTCATCATAATTAGCAGGTTTCTGACCTAAAAACCATTCTCCAGGAGTAAATACTTCTTGATTTGGAAAGCCAGTCTTAAGCTCTGTTACAACCTCCGCGTGTACATTTGCACTAAAAACCAGCGGACTCATAAAACAAAGTACAATAAATAATGCGATACTCCTTTTCATAATTCCCATTAACATCCCCCTTTTCCCTCCCGAAAGAAAACGCTATCATTCCGTTAAACACCCATTGTTTTAAATTCCATTTAATCAATTACTTTTACAATACAATATAATAAGAAATTAATAGCCGCATTCCTTTCTTATCAAACGTTATTCTCTCAACATTCCTTCATTCCTTTTTACAATAAGCGTTTTGAATATTTCTCAATAAAGCATTCTCTTTACAAAAAAGCTGCGTATAAAAGGTCTCTTTAATAACCTTTTATACGCAGCTTCTTTGTTTAAAACTCGATGATGTACTCATCATCATATTTATCGTATTGCAAACCCGCTCCTATTTTGAATTCTGTAACTTGATCTCTTAGAAATGGTGCATCTTCTATTTTACTAGTTGCTATTTCAATCCCATATTTTTTTGTTAAATGCGCTAATTCTATTAAAAACCATTCTCTTCGTAATACGACTGGAATATCATACGTTCGTCTTTTCATATATACTAGCACCTCTTCTATTTTCATTATTGAAAAGAGTATCACTTCTACTTTCGATACACTTTTTAAAACTATCGTTCATCATCAAAGGCCAATGAAACATTATAGTATATGCATGTCCGTTTTAAACGTGCTATGGCAAAAATAATATTAAAAAACTTAAAAAGCCTTTTTTAGTTTACATAAAAAAATTATGTAATAGTAAAAGGGGAAGGCTTGTCCCTCATCCTTTTACTATCAAAAGCTAAATTAAGAACATCTTGGTACACCTAAAGCTAAGAATAAACCTGCTACTCCTGCTGTAATTGGCACTTTCAACGTAATAACATCATCTACTTTTGTTACTAAAAAGTAAGCATTCCCTTCTTGTAACACGCAATTCACTAATAATTGAAATTCCATTCAAATCTCCTCCTTTCAATCGATATACTATAATTTATGAAATCTCTTTCAAAAAGTAATAGTAAATATATCTATTTTTCCTTATATATAAAATGAATGTTTATACGTCTATTAAAATATTAATTTTCTAAATTAATATAAAACGTGTAATATCCAATAAATCCCTATATAATCAATAGAGAAAATCTTACAAATGGAGGTATGAAAATGGCTATTTTGAGTAATATTGGTGTAGCTTTATTTTTGATTGCTATCATTCTTTTAATCTTATGTATCATTTCATTCTTTAAGAAAAATGGAAAAGCAAAACAATATGGTCGTCCTACTGTTATTCTTTTTATGATTTCAATTATATTAATAATGACTGGCTCAACAAAATCTGAACACCCAGTCGTAGAATTTTTTTCTACTTTAAGTTTCATTCTATTTATATTTTTCCTTGTTCTAGCAATCTTATCTGTAATTAAGAAAACAGGTGTAGCAAAAAAGCAATTTATTATTACAGCTGTTTTATTTGTCATTTTTGTTGCGCTATCAGGTATTTCAAGTCCTTCTTCTGAAAAAACGACAGCAACGAATAAACAAGTTGCTTCTAATAGTGAAGAGAAAAAAGATGACGAAAAGAAAAAGGAATTAGAAAAGAAAGAAGCGGATAAAAAAAACCGTAAGCAAGAAGATGAGAAACGTCAAGCTGAGGAACTAGCTCGTAAGCAAGAGGATGAGAAACGCCAAGCTGAAGAACAAGCCCGTAAACAACAAGAAGAGCAACAGCATCAAGCTGATGAACAGGCCCGTAAACAACAAGAAGAACAACAACGCCAAGCTGCTGAGCAAGCTCGTAAACAACAAGAAGAGCAAAAACGCCAGGCTGATGAACAAGCTCGCAAACAACAAGAAGAGCAAAAACGCCAGGCTGATGAACAAGCTCGCAAACAACAAGA
>NZ_JBFTMD010000023.1:0-75644 GCF_056396785.1 Bacillus sp. 05T21
ATACATCTCCTGCTTATTATCGTATGCTTCAACAGCTAGGCGCCATCGGCAGCCATTCCCGCAAAGGAAACTGCCATGACAATGCTTGCATTGAATCATTCTTCTCTCATTTTAAATCTGAAATGTTTTATCTTAATGAATATCAAACAAAGGGAGAACTAATTCAAGCAATTGAAACATACATCTATCATTATAACTACAAACGATTCCAAAAACGACTCAATCATCGAACTCCGATCGAATATCGAATTTCGATGGCTGCATAGTCTTTTTTACAGTTGTCTACTTGACGGGGATAAGTCCAACCAGTCTGTCCAAAATCAAAAAGAATTCATCCATCAATTGTTTGGACTTGCAACATAAGATACGATTCCGTTAGGAATATATGTGCTTTATTCTCTTTTGTTTTATTTTTGCACCTAAACCAGATTTCTAGGGTTTTAAAGTAAAAATACATCTTAATTCTAGGAAACTTTATGCTTCCTCTTACGGCAAACTGATAAGTCGAAAAACAGCATTGGACGGGATAAGGAAACAACCTCATCCCGTCTTCTATTGCTACTCTATTTCGGTAATGTAAATTTCACTTTTTTCCCTTTTGAAATATCTTTTGCGTCTTTATTTCTCATAGGTCCTAATTCGATCTCAAAGCTTTTGTCTTTCAAAATCTTTTCATACTGCTCCTGATCTAAGGTGAAAATCTGTAATAACTCGCCAGATGTTCCAACTTTAATCGAATCATTATATTTGTAATTCAGTAACATACCTTCGTTGAGCGTATATTGTGTACCATCATTAACTCTTAATGTAGAACTTATTGGAGACAATGAAATATCTTCGGTCTCTTTGTTATCGAGTTTAAATTTGACTGTCAATAAAACAACACCATTTTTGAAACTTCCAAATCGAGGGGCTTCAGTGGAATTTGGTGTAAATTTGGTAAATTGATATCCATCTAATGTAACATTGGTAGCACCTAATTGTTCACTTTTATTAATGTTTGATTTCTCATTTAGCATTGTCTTCTCGCCCATGTTTTCAGCTGTTACTTTATCTTGATAAAAGGTTTTATCTGTTGTAACTTTTTGATCACCTTGTTTATTTAAACTTAATGTAAAATTTCCAGCCCTTCCAATTGGGGCGTCATATTTTCCTTTATTGGCTTGTGCTTCAGGAACTTTGACTGAAACTGTCGATAACTCTAAAATTTTTGTTAAATCATCTTTACCAAATGGATATGCAATATAACCAGAAATGCTTTCCCCAGCTTTTACTAAATAATTATTGCTTGAAGATAGCTTTGTAGGTAATTGTTCTTCCTTTGGAATTAAATCCTTATAGTTACTGTAATCCTTTGTAGCGCCTGTAAATGTTATGTTTAAAGCTGGCATATAATAAACATCTTTATTTGAACTGTTCTTTACAGTATAGTGTGCCAGAATAACTCCGCCATTTGTTTGCCTGTTAAAAGGAATATCAAAATTGGTATGAAAATCATTCAATTCAACTAATGTGTAGTTATCAAGTGATACTGAAACATCTTGTAATTTATGTAATTGCGGTTCTTTGTTTTCATAAAAAACCTTCGTTTTACCTTGTGTTTCTTTCTCCATATATGAGATAAGCTTTGAATAATCGCTTGAGTTAGCTGCTGTATCTTTAGATTCTTTTTCTTTTGAAGTATCCGTTTTTTCTTCTTTATTTTCTTTTTGTGTTTCTTTTTTCTCTTCCTTATTTTCTTTTGTCACATTCTCTTTTTGATCATTATTTGCTTTATCACTTTGACCACAGCCAGTTATCATAAGGGCTGCAACCATCACGACAGAAAATAAAGACATTACTTTTTTTGACATTTTTCTTCCCCCTGTTTTTCCCTATTAAACTTTTAATCTACACAACCAAATAATTTATTATACCCCCTCACGTTTCATTATAGAAAAAAAGTTTATCATTCACCAGCTTTTTCTAGTATCTTCCACCATCCATACACCACGGCCAATTTATGCTTCCTCTTACGGAAAACTTATGATTCGAAAAACAAAAAATAATATACTGATACTTTTTGAAAAATTCTAATTTAGATTCTAATAAGATCATAAGCTATTTGTTAAGCGATGAATCTTATCTTAAAATTGGTGGTGTAACATGTGAAACATACAAATAAAGGACTAATAAGAATGAGACAAGAGATTATATATAGTGAGAGTGATTTATTGGGGCAAGTAAGAGAAGTTTTAGAAAAAAAAGATGTTAAAACTGCGGAAATATATGATGCCAACAAAGGGGATCTGCATTATACAAGTGAGACATTGCGTAAAAAATTCAATTTAGCTTTTCCTCAAATTGTTGTTAAATCCGGTCTATATGATTTAAATAACCATTTAAAGTACATTCCTAAAGAAATAATATATGAACAACTGAATCAAGAGTTTGAGCGTATAGGCTCCACAAGAAAGAGCATTTATAACAGTAAAAGAAATAAGAGTCGTTTTCCTTATAGCGATACTTTGAAAATAAGATTAAATCAAAGTTGGCCAGAAATTTTATTGTGCTGTAATCAATTAAGTGAAGTAAAAAAGTATGATGAAATTTCAAAGGAATTGCTTAAAGATGAATATAAAATGATTAGCAAAAAATTGGGTCGTGCTGCTACTATTCGTGAGCTAACCGATTGGACTGTATTTTCATTTGATATATATCGTCAATACTTTTCTACAATGAAAATTTTAAAAGAAGAGTGTGGATTTCGCCATGATTATAAAGGTGGAAAGAAACCTATTGAATTAAGTATGTGTAAAGAGGAGCTAGTTCGACTATACAAAAAATACAATAGAAGATTAACTTACAACGAATTAAAAGAGGAAAGTCAAATTAGTATTTCAACTTTGTTTAGACGATTCGAAACTACAAAAATTAATGTTATTTGGAATCAAATTGAAAGAAATATGTTTGACACTACTAATATATAAAAAGAAGACTTATTGTTGTACTATCAATAAGTCTTCTTTATCTCAATAATATTATTTATGTTAAGGAAGGTAATGATTAACCTGCTTTTAAAGAAAAGTCCTGAAGGGTTTTGAAAACTAAAGCTTCAGCTTTAGTTTCTTTAGCGATTTTTTTGCTATATGGATACAAATTTATTTTAACTTGATGGTGATGGATGGTGCCCCTATTAAAAAAATACTAATATACCTTATAAAACATAAGCATTTAAGAATCAAATTTTTTTAAATTTTTAATTTGAATTACGCCCTTTTCCCTTAAGATTATTTACTATATTAATAAGGAACATTAGTCCGAAGGTAAAGAATAAAAAAGGATGGGTTCTGGTGCAAAAACTTAAGGACAATTGCAATGAATCTATAAATCTTGGACATACTGTTACTATTACTTTAGAAAGGGTGCGTGATTGGTATGGAAAAGGAAAATGTATTCAAATGGAAGCATTATCAGCCTGATATTATTTTGTTAACGGTACAACCTCAGTTTTCGTGATTTGGTGGAAATGCTAGAAGAACGGGGTTTATCCATTTCTCATACAACAATTATGCGTTGGGTTCATCAGTATGGTCCTGAATTGGACAAACGAATCCGTCGTCACCTCAAACAAACAAATGACTCTTGGAGAGTCGATGAAACATATATCAAAGTAAAAGGTCAATGGATGTATCTGTATCATGCTGTTGATTCGAAAGGAAACACAATTGATTTTTTCCTAAACAAAACAAGAGACCAGAAGGCTGCAAAGCGCTTTTTCAAGAAAGCTTTGCGGTCTTTTCATGTTTCGAAGCCACGTGTTATAACAGTCGATAAGAACCCGGCTTATCCTATAGCAATTGAACAGTTGAAAAAAGAAAAAAGCATACCTAATGGTATGCAACTTAGACAACAAAAGTACTTGAATAACATAGTAGAACAAGATCATCGCTTTATAAAGAAGCGAATCCGTTCTATGTTAGGGTTCAAATGTTTTGACACAGCTACATCCATTCTTTCTGGAGTAGAAGCCATGCATATGATTAAAAAAGAACAGCTTGATTTACGGAACCAGTCTGTCCAAAATCAGAAAGAATTCATCCATCAATTGTTTGGACTTGCAGCATAAGATACGATTCCGTTAGGAATATATGCGCTTTATTATCTTTTATTTTATTTTTGTACCAGAACCTTCTAATCTAACCTTCAATTGATAAGGACTTGGAGAGACACTCTAAAGCAAAAAAATATTAATATTTAGATATAAATCAATTAAATTATACATATATTGGATAATTTATGTTAAAATACCATTGAATATTATAAAAACACTAATTATTCAAACATCGGAGGGGCTTATAAGTGGGGAATTCAACAGCCAAATCAAAAAAACTAGTAGGGTTTGTAGCAACAGCAACATTAGCTACATCTATGATTGCAGGGGCAAGTAACGCAAGTGCTCAAACGACAAGTACATTAAAAGCAAGTGAACCAGTACAGGAAAAAGCAAAAAACAAGAAAGAAGAACGTCCAGAAAGCTTATTTCCGAGCATGGATATAAATTATGACACTACGATATATGTAGGAGATCCTTTTGATCCAATGGCGGGAGTGTCAGCTTATGATTCAAAAGATGGAGATATTACTGATAAAATAAACATAGTTGGTGAAGTAGATCCTTTTGAGCCAGGCACGTATAATTTAGATTACACGGTTGCTAATTCTAGAGGTTTTTCAGTAATTAAACAGGTATCTGTATGGGTTAAAAGGGGAGAGAAACCTATATTAAGATTGCCTTATAAAGTATCGATTAATGTAGGAGATAACTTTGACCCAATGGCAGGAGTATCGGCTACTGATGAAGAAGACGGTGACATTACTTCTAAAATAAAAGTTGATGGTAATGTAGATACTTCTAAACCTGGTACTTATGAGGTAACTTACACGGTTACTAATTCTAAGGGTCTTACAATAGTTAGGAAACAACCAGTTAAGGTTAAAGAGACGGAAGGAACAAAAAATGAAGCACCTGTATTAACTGTGCCATTTACTACTACACTTCATGTTGGTGAAGAGTTCGATCCAATGGCTGGTGTGTCTGCAACTGATAAGGAAGATGGTAATTTAACTAATAAAGTTAAATATAAAGGTAATTTAGATACTTCTAAACCTGGTAAATACATTGTAGAATATTGGGTTGTTGATTCTAAAGGAGTTAATGCGACAGCTACACAAACCGTAATTGTGAAAGAAAATGAAGAAATTCCCGATATGGAACCAAAATTAACGGTACCTGTTGAAGCCACTATCAATGTAGGGGATAAATTTGACTCAATGGCAGGCGTTAAAGCTATTGATAACGAAGATGGCGATATTACTTCTAAAGTAACAGTTGATGGTAACGTAGATACTTCTAAACCTGGTACTTATGAGTTAACTTATAAAGTTACAGACTCCAAAGGACATACAGTTACTGCTAAACAAACTGTAACTGTTAAACAGAAAGTAGAACCTAAAGATGAAGATCCGGTTTTAACGGTATCTGCTGAAGCCACTATCAATGTAGGGGATAAATTTAATCCACTTTCTGGCGTTAAAGCTATTGATAACGAAGATGGCGACATTACTTCTAAAGTAACAGTTGATGGCAACGTAGATACTTCTAAACCTGGTACTTATGAGTTAACTTATAAAGTTACAGACTCCAAAGGACATACAGTTACTGCTAAACAAACTGTAACTGTTAAACAAAAAGTAGAACCTAAGGATGAAGTGCCAGTTTTAACGGTACCTGCTGAAGCCACTATCAATGTAGGGGATAAATTTAATCCACTTTCTGGCGTTAAAGCTATTGATAACGAAGATGGCGATATTACTGATAACGTAACAGTTGATGGCAGCGTAGATGCTTCTAAACCTGGTACTTATGAATTAACTTATACAGTTTCAGACTCTAATGGGAATAAAGTTACTGCTAAACAAACAGTAACTGTGAAACAGAAAGTAGAAACGAAAAATGAAGCGCCTGTATTAACTGTGCCATTTACTACTACACTTCGTGTTGGTGAAGAGTTTGATCCAATGGCTGGTGTGTCTGCAACTGATAAGGAAGATGGCAACTTAACGAATAAAATTAAATATGAAGGTAATGTAGATACCTCTAAACCAGGTAAATATATTGTAGAATATTGGGTTGTCGATTCTAAAGGGGTTAATGCAACAGCTACACAAACCGTAATTGTAAAAGAAAATGAAGAAACTCCCGATCTGGAACCGAGATTAACGGTACCTACTGGAGCAACGATTACTGTAGGAGATAAATTCAATCCACTTTCTGGGGTTAAAGCTATCGATAACGAAGATGGGGATATTACTGATAAAGTAACATTTGACGGAAACGTAGATACTTCTAAACCTGGTAAATACGAGTTAACTTATAAGGTTACAGACTCTAAAGGACATACAGTTACCGCTAAGCAAACAGTAACTGTGAAACAAAAAGTAGAGTCAAAAGATGGAACCCCAGTTTTAACGGTACCTGCTGAAGTGATTATCAATGTGGGTGATAAATATAACCCGCTTTCTGGCGTTAAAGCTATTGATAACGAAGATGGCGATATTACTTCTAAAGTAATTCATCTAGGGGAAGTTGATACATCTAAAGCAGGTAATTTCGAAGTGAAGTTTCTAGTTCGTGATGCAAGTGGAAATGAAGTAACGGCAACACAAAAAGTAATTGTGAAAGATAAAGGCACAGAAAACGGTTCTGATAATAGTAATAACAACACTAATACTGGAAACGTCTCTGACAATAATAACAATACTAATACTGGAAATGGTTCTGATATTAGCAATAACAACACTAGTAGTACTTTGGATAACAAAAAAGATACCATTAAAGAGCTTCCAAAAACAGGTGCAAGTTCAAATAACGGTACAGCAGTAGGCATATTAGCAATCCTTGTAGGTATGTTAATTACTTTTGGTCGTAAATTTAAAAAAGCTATAAAATAAAGCTACTCATTATCTCAAATAAAAAGATTGTGTGAATTAAAAAATTCACACAATCTTTTTTAATGCCATTTTATCCTAGTAAACAATCAACTGAGTCCTTTTGGATAATAAAACTGAGTAATTACCTGTTACCCTTTATTTTATATATACTTTTCTTTAGCTTTGGCTTCTTGTGTAACCGTACTTTAGTCCCATTAATATCTAAGTCAATCTTTTCTTCCTCTAAAGCCTCCATTTTCTCTTTATGTTCTTTTTCAATTCTATCTCTTTCTTCTTTTCTCTTAGTCGCTTTGGGACCAATTACAAACAGAATTAAGAATATACTCACCATTACAACAAAAGTAGTCACTAGTACCTCTCCCCCTTTGCCAAAACTTCATACAACAAAATTCTTTTTAATGTATTAGACTTAACTCAGAAATCTAGAGGAGAACGAGCACTAGCATAATTACACAGAAACTTTATAGAAATTACCTGCACTATTCCTCCTTCCCCTATATAAACAAAGATTATAAATGACGCAGCAAGGCCGGTACTATCAATGTCATTACAAATATAAAAATTGAACTATATCTCAAACTTGAACTCCATTTTCCATATTTGGGATGTTCAAATTTCTTATAAAGCATACCTAATGCTAGAGATATTAAAAACATTAATACAGCTGTTCCTAAAATTATGGAAGTAATTAAGCCCACCATATTACTCATAAAGGTTTGAAAATCAAAAGAACGTGTTGTTAACATTAACACTGGTAGAATCCTTATTAATAATATGAGGATAAATGAGCCTACTCCAAAATATATAGATCTTTTTTTCCACTTTATATGTTTAAACCATAAAGAAGCTCCAAAAACTAATAATGATATTAAAATTACTACAGAAAGAATAAGGAAAATAATATCAAAAAATGCAGGCACACTCGCATGGACTGCACCATCTATTTTATCTCCCCCATCTTTTATTACATCACTGCCGCCATTAAACAAAGAACCAAACCAGTCTACAATCCAATCGGTCATCCAGGAAATATCAAATGGTAGATCTTCACTTTTTGTCTGTGCAGAAGCAGCTAAGTTATACACCTCCAAATTTTCCTCCCCCTTAATTAAAATTAAACCCTTTACTTTAAGTATATAAACTTACCTAACCAAAACTAAGAAAGTATTAAATCATATTTAATTAAATAGAAGAACCACACTTATGAATAGAAATTTCATTTGTTACATCTGTACACTTGCGTTTTGATGACTATCCATTGCATTTAGCTTTTTCCCTATTTGGGAATAAGTAAAAAAGTACCCATCCAATTGTGATACACATAATAATTGGATGGGTACTTTTTATACATGCTTTATTCTGTTTTTATTGACATAGACGAGTTTTATACATTTCATGGTGATACAAACTATAGTACCAAATTAAATAATTTTAAAATATTACTACGTAATTCAATCAATTTAAGAAAATAAGATTTCACAAACCTTTGATGATAGATTCTTTGTTTATCGGATAGAACATATGAATGGAAAAACGCAGCATAATATCGGTTTTTCTAACCTTGTAAATGACTTAACATATATCTTTGCGTATTTATGTCTTGGCATTTTAATGCCGTTACTAATTCTCGATTAACATCTGATACAGGTAATGGTTCTCCATATGTATCAAATAATCTTATACCCAACTTACTTAAAATCCGTATATTATTAAGATTCCTACTCTCTTGTGTATAACTAATAATAGTGCGTAAATTAACCCCAAAACTTATCATAAACCAACGCTCCCTCTTCAATGTAAATAGATATGGATATACTTCTATTTATTTTCGAGGAATTCCTTGATGCTTAATAAGCCCTACGTATTTCTCAATACCATAACAGTATAAGCTCTCTCTTTTTCTACTATAGTGCTACGTCAGCTCTTATAAGAAGTATTCAATAGACAACAGTTAATAAATCAAAATCAAAAAAAGCATTAACAAAACTTGTACTGGCTTAACTATACTTTTTCAAATTTAAAAGCATGGACATTATTATAATTCAGAATATTCTGTACATTAGTGAAAAAAATCGTAGTTAAATTTATTTTATCTAATTCCTGTTATTATCAGAATAAGCCTTTACAGAAAAAGGGGGATATTATGACTGTTCAAGAAAAAAGTAATAAGCAATTGATGGAATTATTACATGAATGGTATGAAGAAATTCGTTTATATCATGTAAAAGAAGCAAAACAGACATATCTACAAGTAAAAGAACGTTTAAAGGAAATAGAAACAGACCAATATGTATCATTCTATTATTCCCTACTGAATTTTAGATATAAAGTCTTGGCAGATGGAATGAGTATTACAAAAGATTCTTTTAATCAAATAGAAAAACTCCCTAATATCAAAGAGGAATTTTCATTTTTAGCTTACTATTATTATTTCTTTAAGGCAATCCACTCTACAATTTTAGCTAATTATACTGAAGCGAAAACACACTATGAAAAGGCAGAAGAACTTTTAATTGATATACCTGATGAAGTAGAAAAAGCCGAGTTTGAGTATAGATTTTCAACTTACTGTTATCAATCTTATCAACCATTTGAAGCGATTCAACATGTAGTAAAAGCCAAAGAAATATACCGGAATCATGTAGGCTATAAAATTAATATTGCTTTATGCGACAATGTATATGGACTGGCTTGTATAGATCTAAGAGAATTTGGAAGAGCGGAAGAATGTCTCAATACGGTTATTGATGTTTTTAAGAAGTATGATGAAGAACAATTATTATTGCGAGTACGATCCAATTTAGGCTGGTTATATAATATTCAAGATTTATATCCATTGGCGATTAGACAGAGTTCTGAGATTATAAATACCATACCGAACCATTTTAAAGCATTATTTGTCTTAGCAAGAGCATATTATAAATTAGAAGGCGTTGAAACAGCAAAAGCATATATCGAGCAAGGAATGAAGTATACAAATGAATCAGGAAATGAGGAATATAAGCATCGTTTCGCAGTTTTAAATGAACTAATCACAGAACTACCTAGAATTAAACTAGAAAAAGTAGTTACTGATGCAATTTCTTATTTTGAAAAAGAGGACATGTGGAATTGTGTAAAAGAATATGCAGAGATTTTAGCACTCCAATTTTACGAGGCAAATAATCATGTTAAAGCGAGCAAATATTTCTATATTAGCAATAATGCTGATAAGAAACATTTGAGAAAAGGAGCGTTAAAGTAATGAAAAAAATAAAAAAAGTGTTATTAAGTATGGTAGTAGTAAGTGCATTAGCATGTAGCATAATCAGTTTAAATGTATCACAACACTCTTCGTTTAATGGTGGAGATACGCCAGCACCAACAAAACCGATTGTCTCTAGTGGCGTATCTATTGATTAACGTAATACATTTTTCCTACTTTTAAAATCAGAAAATTCAGGCTCTTAATCTTTAAAAAATGTTGAATAAAATGGATAAAATATTGAACCCCTAGTCCGAAACATATTTGTTTCGGACTATTCACGTTCTTTTTTTCAACTTTTCTATATAATTGTGAGCAGAATGAAAAATATCAAAAAATTGATTGAGAAAAAGCACTGCTAAAGTCTTCAGCAATGCTTTTCTATTAAACGTACCATGATAATGAGCATCTACCTTCTTTTATTCATGAGTACTGTAGGTCCATATATTTACTTTAACTTCAAGATACGCTCTATTTCCTTCAGACTTAACTTACTTGCTTTTGCAATAGTTTCAAGCGGTACACCAATTTCATGCATCCCTCGAATCATTTGCATCTTACCTTGCTCAATTCCTTTTTCCATGCCCTCTTGTTCTGCATGTGCTAGCTTAGCTTGTTCATCTAGAAGCAATTTCTCCTCCTGGGCAACCATAATAACGAAGTACCATAGCTGCTGCCAGTAAACCTGTTCCGAGTAAGTTATGGCCTCAACTATGTCCATTTCCACCGGATTATATTCTGATACGCGACCTGAATTGTAACTAAAGTAAAATTTTAGAATGGATAATGGAGTATTGTAAAAAAAGATCAATTGAATCACCCATAAACAAATATTATGAGTGATTCAAAGATTAGGTTAATTCAGTGTAAAAGCGGCAGCGATCGCCCCGCACAATGGATATACAAAATTCAACAGGCACACCATTGGTATCGTAGGCAGTTCGTTCAAGCAGAAGTGCGGGTCGACCTTCCTCCGTTTGCAGATATTCACTTTCTTCGGAACGGATGAGAACGGGTTCAAATGCCTCGTTTGCTCTTGTTACTACGGTATTAAAATGTTGTGAAAATAGATCATATAAAGAAATTTCACCTACCCTTTTTAACTGCTCTATATCTGTAACAACACGTTTCGGAATAAAAGATGATTCCAAAATAAACGGTTCATCTTCAGCACAGCGAAGGCGTTTCATTTCAATCACATTCACATCATCACTCAGCTGTAGCGCTTCTTTGATTTTGGCATTTGGTTTGACTTCTTCTATTTTTAGAATGATATCCTTAGGATTCAAGCCTTTTTCTTTCAATACTTTACTAAAACTATAAAATCCCATCAATGACTGCTGCAATTTTGGTTTTGCTACGAAGGTACCTTTTCCTTGAATTCGGTATAGAATTCCTTCCTGTACAAGCTCCTCAATTGCTTTTTTTGCCGTGTTGCGACTCACACCAAATTGATCCATTAACTGATTTTCTGAAGGAATTTTATCACCAAGTGCCCAATGACCTTTTTCAATTGAATCCTTTAATCTTTCCATTAATTGATGATAAAGCGGGATTAAACTTTCATGTTGCAATGGTTTCATTTTACTAAACCTGCCTCCAAACTATACTATCGTTCTTTTAATAACCTAAATTATACCATCATCACTTATTGCGTCAAACTAACAACCAGGTTCTATAACGAAATAGCTTCTACCAAACTATAATACTGATAGCTTATCAAAATCGTTATTAATACCTTCTACGTTTGCAGAATATGGACACCCTTCTTAATCGGACCGTTTTCCGAGTTCCAATCAAAACGACTTTTAAAAATAAATCAAAAAATAAGGAAGCGCGAAAACCTTCCCCACACTTTCTTACCTCGCTTCCTTATCCTGATATTTTTACAAACCACGGGCATGCTGTCTCTTTCAAGACAATATTTAGTCTTTCGATATTTTTTTTGCCGTTTTCTTGTAACCAAGCACGTCCGGCTTGTTCACCATTTTCGGCAAATTGAGCGACACCATTTTTCCATGTTGCCCGGCCGCAGAGGACACCGTTGAAAGTTGAGCCGGATTTTTTCGCAAACGTCAAGGTTTCTTGAAACAATTCTGCACTTACGCCGGCGCTTAAGAAAATAAACGGCAGATCTGTTGCCTCACTTTGCTCTTTGAAATACGCAGCCGCTTTTTCCTTGCTATAGGCTGTCTCGCCTTCTGCGTAACCCTCTACAAACTTCATATCTACTGGAACTTCTACCTTTAAAACGTCCACCTTGTATTGCGGTTTAGAGAATTCCCTCATGGCCTCGATAACTTTATGAGGCTTCAATTTGGCATACTCCATGCTTTTCACATCATCATTTTTGGCATCATAAGTCACTATTTCAAGGAAGAACGGAATGTCCTCTACCGCACACTCAGATCCAACTCGTTCCATATAAACGTGCTTATAGTCATTAATTTTTTCATCTTCATCTACATCATAGTACAGTAAAAATTTAACTGCATCTGCTCCAGCTTCCTTCAGGCGTCTAACGGACCACTCTGGCAATAAATCAGGCAATCGGCCCTCAGTTGTTGCATCATAACCTGTTTTTTCATACGCCACCAATAACCCAGCGTCCGAATGACGGACCTTCGCAGCCGGCAAACCATATTCCGGATCCAATAGAATCGAAGTTGCATATGGTGTTAACTCTTCAGAAACCAATTCTTTGAAGCGAATGATGCCCTCATCCCCGACATTATTCTCACTTCCAGCTACAATCATTTTCTTTAATGAACCGCGTTGATCAATTGCCAAAGCCCCGATAATTCCATTTTCATCCGACAAACGCTTGAGAGCCGCTAATTTATTATTCGTTAATTTTAACATCAACAATCACCTCTATTAATCTATTTTAATAACCTCTACCATTTCAAAAAATTGACCGAACTTCTCCGGATCAATATAACCCGTTACCTCTTCCATCGTATTGAGCATGCCCGTCGTCATCGCAGTTTTCAGGATGTCCGAAACGGCTTGCTTTCGTTTTAGGGCAACCGCTAACCCTGCGACAGTCGCATCACCCGAGCCAACAGCGTTTATGACCTCTATAGCAGGAATAGTAACCCGGTAATAATCTCCACCATGCTTGAGAAAAGCACCTGCCGCTCCCATCGAAACGACAATCCATTCTATCCCATGAAATAACTTATTATTTAATAGTTGCTTCAAGCTGCTTGTGCTCTCCTCCACTTCCATGCCAAAAAGCTGGAACAGTTCTGAGATATTCGGTTTGATCGCAAAAGGTTTTACATTATGGTTCAAAACTTGTCGGAGCGGCTCCCCTGATGTATCTACAATCACTGGAATTCCCTTCTCCCGGCCAATTTCGACCATCTGACGGTAAAATTCAGACTCAAGCCCTTTTGGCAAACTACCTGAAATAGTAACAAGAGAAACTTCAGACAGCAGTTCTCGATATTTTTCTAAAAAGGCCGTTCCTTCTTCCGTGGATAAACTTGGCCCGGATTCGAGGATTTCTGTCTGCTTGCTATCATGGAGGATCGCGATACAGTTTCTTGATTCTTGATTGATTTTATAAAAATGATTCCTGATATCACTTTTCGTCAATTCATGAATAATGTAATCACCAATAGTCCCGCCAATTACACCTGTGGTCAAAACGTCTTCTCCCATCTGCTTGACAACTCGGGCTACATTTAAGCCCTTTCCGCCAGCAGTTTTACGAATATTTTCCACACGATTAACATCATCTAGCTTAAAATCTTGAATTGGATAGGAAATATCAACAGATGGATTCATAGTGACAGCTAAAATCATCGCACTCCCTCTTTCCCTATCAAGTTTTTAACTTGAATCCGGAAAACCCTATCAAGATACGTGGCAATTAAATCTAGATCCGGTATTAAGGCGATAAAATCGGCATCATAACCGTTCGCAATCATATCGCATCCCCCATCGATGCCAATACTTTTCACGGACGCTGTACTTGTCATATGGAGGGACTCCTTAGGGATCGCAATACTCCAATCAATGGTATTTTTGACAGCCTCTTTGAATTTCAAAATACTGACCACCCCAATCTTTTTCCCACCAATATCAATACCTATTGCCATTTTCATGTTCCTGCACCTCTATTTATTCTATTGTACCTGCTCATCGATTTTAAAAAATTGATATAATCAGGAAGACGGGTGTTTCTTCAAAAAACGATTATAACATTGGGTTGTTGGTACAAGTTAAATTGAAAGAAAAACTCATATAAACTAGATTATGAGACTAATTGTTAGATTGTTTTAAGTAATTCTATTATGTCACCATAACTTGTAGGATTAACCCATTAGCAGTAAAACATTTAATGTAGCCGAATCCATCCACATTAAATGTTTTAATTTTCAGACAAAAAATCCAACAACCTATCCATCCTTACAATATTTAGTTGTAGTTCCGTTCTATCATATTCCTTATCAGGGCCTGGGAGTCACAATTATTAGACCTATAGATTTCTCTATCCTTTATCGCTTTCATTACATGCTAGACTCTTTGAATCTTGGACGCTCCGATTTTTGAAAACCCTTAATCGCTTCTTTACCAGTATTGATCGCTAAATCTCTTAATCCATCGATTTGAAGTCCATCCTTTATTAAAACAGTTTCGAGGACCATCGCAAGATTTGTTCCGCCAACCACAGCAAAACCTTCCTTCCCATTCGTAAGCGAAACGGCCGTTTTAAACGGAGAACCGCCAACTAAATCACATAAGACTAAGATAGATTTACATTCTTGTAATCTTGAAAAAGCCTCAAGCAGCTTTTTTTCAAGATCGCATGTTGAATCGCATTCAAGAAAATCCACGTATTCCACATTGGGTTGATCTCCAGCGATTAGTTTTACCGAAGATTGAAGACCCGTTGCAAACGATCCATGACCGCTAATAATCAAACCATTCATATTAAAATCCTCCTAACATGCTATATATTATAAAATGGTTCCAAAAGGAAATGGAATTTTACCAATAATACCGATGATCACGGTAATGATAATTAGCTTAACTGGAGAAAATCCCTTTTTTAATAGATAGTACATTAATAAAGTGTATGCTAAAGGCAATAGGTTTGGTATGAGTTTATCGAGTAAATCCTTTTGCAGGGCGATTTTTGCCTTACCAGCATGGATCACTAAACTTGATTCTAACTTTACGAATGAGGCAATCAATGCGCCAACAACTGTTACCCCGACAATAGATGCTGCATGTGCTACTTTTTTAGTATTTTCCTTTAAAGAACTGATAGCATTTGTTCCAGCACTATAACCGTAATGCATTAATCCAAATCTAAGAGCAAAATGAACTGCGTTAAAGATTAATAGGAAGATCACTGCCCCCATAGGGTTTCCATCTTGCCCAAGTGAAGCACCTATACCAACACAAATGGGAAGCAAAGTCAGCCAGAAAAGAGCATCACCAATTCCCCCAAGCGGTCCCATCATGGCTACCCGAATGGCTCTAATCGTGTTTCGATTTTGTTTCTTTTCCTCCATAGCAAGGACAATCCCCATAATAATGTTTACAAGGAATGGATGTGTGTTAAAGAATTCCATATGACTTTTCATCGATTCACTTAAATCGTGCTTATTATTGTGAATCTTTTTCAAACCTGGCAAAATCGAATATAACCATCCTGCGGCCTGCATTCTTTCATAGTTAAATGAGGCTTGAAGTAACAGAGATCGCCATACCATCTTGTTTAAATCTTTTTTAGTTAAGACCTGTTCTGTGGCACCGTCTTGATAATATTCCGGACTGCTCGTATGGTTCATTAACGTTTCTACTTTTTTAGATTCCACGTTTTGCACCCCCCCTTACTGATCCATCACCAGAATTTGTTTTGAAGTAATCGTATAACGCGATGGCAATCCCAATTAGAGCAACAGCAATGACTGGCATCTTCATATATGTGACTAAAATAAATCCGACGATTAAAAATGCAACGTATTGTTTTTTTAACATAATTTTCAATAGCATTGCAAAACCAATTGCGGCCATCATTCCCCCGGCAACACCAAGGCCACTAATAAGCCATTTTGGTAATACCTCTACGACCCCTTTAGCAGCTTCTGCGCCAAAATAAATTGGTAAAAAAGCAATAACAAAATAGAATATAAATAATGTAAGAATCCCGAAATAATTAATCCGTTCAATTCCCTTAGTATTAGCCTCTTGTGCATATTGGTCAGCTTTATGCATAACCGGAGAAAAAGCAGTAAACATGAGAGTGATACATGCCTGAACCGCAACCGCAAACGGAACAGCAATACCGATTGCCACTGTTGGCTCTTGTCCTGTCAAAATCGCAAACGACGTTCCAATTATTCCCCCAATAACAACGTTTGGCGGCTGTGCCCCAGCAAGCGGAACCATCCCAGCCCACACTAATTCCATGGCAGCACCTGTCATAACCCCTGTTGTTACATCCCCAAAAATCAAGCCAATAATGACACCGGTTACGATTGGCCGGTGAATGTGGAACAACCCGTTAAAAAGGTCAATCCCTGCAATTCCAGCCCATATGGCAACTAATAAGGCTTGAAGCAACATGTGATTATCCATTCATTCTCACTTCTTTCTATAAATGTTTATAAATATCATCTGGTCTTTCATCCGGAACACGACGTACCTCAAGTTTCGCTCCCAAGTCACGCAGCTTCCTAAAGGCTGCTTTATCATCTTCATCCACGGAAATGGTGGAGAATACTTGTGTTTTCCCTTGAGAAAAATGCATATTTCCAATATTTATTTTTTCAATTGGTACGCCGCCCTCTACAAGTCGCAACACATCTTGTGGTGTTTTTACAACTAAAAAGATATATTGTTCATCTGCTGCATTGTGAATCACATCAATGGTCGTCTGGATTGAGAAAAAGCGAATTCCAATTGACTCCGGAACAACCATTTCCATTAAATCCTGTTGTACCTCATCTTCAGACACCTCATCATTTGCGACGACGATTAAATTAGCTTCTAAATGATTAACCCATGTTACTCCTACTTGACCATGAACCAATCGATTGTCAATTCTTGTTAGCAAAATATTCGGCATGATATTACCCCCTATAAATATGATAAATATATTTAAACTCCTTTAACAACCCGGTTTACCATACCAGATGGTGATGGGTTATCTAGAGCTATTCCCAAATAAATCGAATAGAATAATGCAAAAAGCAGACCATAAAGCAAATAATTTAAGGAAAGGTAGACACGTCATTACTAGTTAAAGCGTACCTGGAGATGGATTCATCGTGTCAGTTAAAATCTGCGCACTCCCTCTTTCTGTAAATGGTAGCGACAAGCACCATCAAGGTACGTCGCCATTAATTCCAGTTCAGGGTTCAACACAATAAAGTCAGCGGCGTAACCCTTAGCAATTTTCCCACATTCCTCATCCATCCCAATACTTTTAGCAGGTGCGGTACTAGCCATATAGATTGCTTCCTCTGGGGTGGCAATCCCCCAATCAACGACATTTTTGACTGCATCTTTCAGCTGTAAAACACTGCCTGCTAAACTGCCGTCCTCAAGACGGACCGCACCAGCTTTCACCTCTACAGCAAATTCGCCGAGCTGATAGGGTCCTTCTGCCATTCCCCCAGCCATCATACAATCGGTGACCAAAACGGTTTGATTTCTGCCGCGTGCATTCATTAAAATATTGGCGGCAGCAGGGTGAACATGGTGTCCATCACAAATGATTTCCGCAAAAACATCTTTTAGATTCATTGCAGCTCCGGCCATCCCTGGCTCACGATGGTGGAGCGGGCTCATTCCATTGAACGTATGAACAAAAATCGAAGCCCCTCTCTCAACCGCTTGTTTTGCTTCTTCATAAGTTGCATCACTATGAGCTAACGCTACAGCTATCTCTTCACCGACAGCATATTCAATAAATTCCGCTGCACCCTTTCTTTCAGGTGAAATCGCAATTTTTTTAATAAAATCATTGGATAACCTTTGCCAAACTTTCAACTTTTCAACGGATGGGTCACAAAAATATTTCGTATTTTGTGCCCCTTTATGCTTTTCGGTAAAAAACGGCCCTTCTAAGAAGATTCCTTTAATTTTTGCTCCCCTGACTTTCGTATAATTGGCACCGATCATTTCAGCGACGTGATTCAACACTTCTGTTGAAGAGGTTAATGTTGTCGGCAAAAACGAGGTAACGCCGCAGGAAAGAAGCCCTTCTGAAATCTCATTCAATCCTTGAAAATCATTGTCCATAATGTCGTGATTTCCAAACCCATGTATATGTGTATCTACTAAACCAGGAGCAATCCAATCCCCCGCGTAATCAATGATTTCTGCTGATTCATCAGGCCGATTTTCGGAAAAAACACCGAATTTCCCATCTTTAATTTCCAAAAAACCAGGCCCTACGACCTCTCCCTCAAGAAAAAACTGATCGGCAAAGATAAACATCGACTTGCTGCTCTCCCTACCCAAATTACTAGTATTCATAGATGGTTACACCTTTAACGACACGGTTCACTGTTCCTGTAGGCGACGGGGTATCTGGTGTATTGCCAACCTTTATCGAAGCCAGCAATGAAACCGTCTGTCCAACCATGACAAAAGGCAAGGCCAGATAAGCATCTGGTATAGATTGAGCCTCTCTGCCAAAACTAAATATGTTCCCATCATAATTGCTTTCTCCATCAACCTCGATGGCACATATATAGCTGGAAATATTGTCCTGTTGCATTTCTTTTAACATATCTAAATCGTATTGGCGTGTATAAGGATGGTTGGAAACAAACACAAAAACCACGGACTTTTCATTCACAAATGATTTAGGACCATGCCGGAAGCCTAACGTTGAATCAAAGGTAGTGACTATTTTTCCAGCTGTCAGTTCTAATAATTTTAATTGTGCTTCTCTCGTTAAACCTTCTAAACTACCAGAGCCTAAGTAAATGATGCGGTCAAAATCACGATCGATAATTGCTTGAATGACGTCTTCTCTTTGAATGACACTTTCACCCATTTGCCGAATCATTTTTAAAATGGCCTTTTTTTCTTCCAGGGGCTTAGGATCAAAAATGAATAAAGTCGATAGTGCCATACAAGTATAACTTCCCGTCATCGCAAATCCTTGGTCATTCGATCTTTCAGGCATTAAAAGCAATAAATTATTTTCATCCCCTGCTGCTCGCTTAGCCAATTGGCCATCCTTATTACAGGTAATTGTTAGATGATACAAATCGGTCACAATTTGCTCTGTTAATTGGACGGCAGCAACACTTTCCGGACTGTTGCCGCTTCTTGCAAATGAAACGAGTAAGGTTGGAAAGTCCGCTTTTAGGAATTGATATGGATTGGATACCAAGGTGGTTGTCGGAATACTCAGCAATTCCCACTGTTTTTCATCCACTTTTTCTTTTAGGTATGGAGTGACAAGGTCGCCGATATAGGCCGATGTTCCGGCACCAGTAAAAATAACCCGAACTCGGTCGTGTTTCATTGATAATTTTAGTAAAAACTTTTCAATCTCACTGCTTCTATCCGTATACAATGCAAAGGTTTCAGCCCATAGATCAGGCTGCTGTTTTATTTCTGCCGTTGTGATTTGTGCACCTAATGGTACTAATTTTTCTTGACTGAACGTAAACATATCCGAACACTCCTCTTTAAATTCTTTTGAATACTCACAATCCCGCACCAACAACACCATTATTCTGCGCCAGTACATGGAAAGACGAGTTTTCTTTAAAAAATCCATTCCATCCCCTTTTTAACATCGGGTTGATGGTATAAGTTAAATGTACGAGAAACTTATAGAAATTAGACCGTCTAAATAATTAGATTATTTCAATTATTTATATTGTACCACATCAACTTGTAGGGTCAACCCAACAAGTTGAAATATATTAAATTTTCAGATAAAAATTTCGACAACCTATACCCCTTATTTAAAGGTTCTACAAACTTGTTATTTATTAATACTCCTTCCACCTATGCTCCTGATTGCTCTATAAGGTCCGGTGCATCCCAAATTAACGCTGCAATTCTAACCTTCGACATGAATTCACTGATCATCCATTGAATATCCACTTTGACATTTGGATTTGCAGCCTCAAATTCATCGATAATTTTTTCGGATGTCAATCTGTTGCGGTTCCCTTTTGTTCCACTCATAACAGAAATTATGTGTCAGGGTTAACGGATCAACCCTAACACAACTAAGGTAATAAGATATATTTATGTTTATTTCTCTACTTAAGCAGGATTCTTGGCAAAAACTTCTACCTCTGCAACAGATAACATAAGAGGACCACTGTGCGATTCCTGAAAGTTAATCGATAACTTTGTAAATTTAGTTCCAATCGGTATAGCAGCCTCCGCTAAATCGAAAGTTATTGATTTAGCGTCAACTTGAACACTTTTTGTACCTAAATCATACTCTTTTCCAGATTCAGTATATACTTTGACACTTAGTGTTTTAATTTTACCGTTTGTGTATTGCGGGCGATTATAAACGATAAATTTATCCAATTCTTGTGGTTTAGTAAAGTCAAAAGGTAACGGTAAAGAAATTCCGTCTTTTTCAGTGAGATTCCATTTCAATTCCGTCAATCAGCTTGGCAAAAGCTGCTGCACCACCCTGCATCTTTTCCCCTTCACCAGTAACTAACATATCTTTATCCGATTATTGTAATTCCTTTGGCTTTTGTGGCTGTTCCACCTCTCCAGGTTCTTGGCCAGGATTTAAAACCTCTCCTATTTTATCAATAGTGTCAAAGGCTGTATTAATCAGTAAGGACCTGGTTATCGGCATATCAAATTGAAGATCTTTCTTAGCCTTTAACTTAATCGTGGCCAATGTCTTCGTACCTTCTAATGTATTTTGTGTTCCCTTATTGGAAAATGCAGCCATAATTCGTTGTTCAGGCTTTCCAATCCCCGCAAGTAAGGAATAATTCAACATATTAGCAGTTTCATTGGAAGCTGAAACAATATTTTTACCGCAAGTCCCGTCAGGCTTACAATCTTTTACTAATTCATATTTGTTAGGGTCTAGCTTTAGTTCTAAGTTGAATGCATTAATATCCTTTAATCCTGCCCCGATTATTTCTACGAAAAATTCCTCTCCTGCTTTTAACTCCTGCTTACTAGGTCTAATATCCAATAATCCGGCAACCGGTTTACCTGTTGCTTGAAGTGGTTTTTGTCCCAATTGTGATGCTACATACATTAAATCGTATGCGTCTATTACACCATTGAAATTAATATCCACCTTTGAAACCTGCTCCCAAGCTTCCGTTTTATCAACACCCATATAGCTGGCAAAGAAAAGCAGATCAGCTTCATCAATTACGCCATTTGGTATATTTTCACCAACTACCATTCCTTCAGTTTTATCCTTTTTGTATGGTCTGAATTCCATTGCACTTCCAAAGCCACCTACAGAGTTTGTAATGGTCAACTTAATATACCTTGCAGTAATATTCCCCTGAAAATCAATAATTTTCGTTTTGTCATTTTTCTCAAATGTTCCATCAGTGATGACGTTTTTATAAGTTTTTCCATCTAAACTTATGTCTAAATTATATTTTAATATCGTACCATTTCCTGCATTTGGTCTTGGAATATACTCAAGCTTATCTAATTCATAAGCTAACTTCATATCAATCTCAAAAGTATGTGGCAGTTTATTACCCGTATCTCCCCATGCCGTATGCCACATTGTTTCATCTTTTCCATCGACAGCTAGAGATGCTTCTTCCCCTGGCTGTTCACTATCAGCTTTTGCCGTCATATCCTTAGGGACATTTCTGTATCGATCAAGCTTCGTTCTTATTTTGATCTCGTCACCCCAGCCTGATGATCCTTTTGTATTCGTTGCTCTTACTCGATAAGAATGTTCTGTATCAGATGTTAAACCTGTATGAAGATAGGATGGTGCTTGCCCACTATCACTTGACTTAAACACATTTGTATGAACAATACCATCAATCATTAAATCATATGTTGTATTCGAGCCATCAACCTTGTTCCAATTTAATTTAATGTCTCGATCAGTAGTGTTAGCCTCATCAGCTTTTATCCCTGATGGAATCGTTGGTACTTCTTTATCTACTACATCTTTCTTTTCGGTATTATCGAAGCCATCAACTGTAAATGTTATTTTATTTTTCGTAATATCTGTTTTTCCAACCTTAATATATAATTTTGGTGATGTAACAATGTCAGTCTGTTCAAATGGTGAGCCTTTTGTAGAATATTTGTTCAGGTTGGGCTTTTCATTATAGAAGTACACGTTCTCTGAATTGTTATATTCCTCTTCATTCGTAACTTTCCTTAATGCAACATCTTTGTTTCCAACTTTAACCTTTATATCCTTTGGACTTACACGTGTATTAACAATCGCTTCTGTGCCCCTATTTTTAACCATCCCTTTATAGCCTTTTCCTTTTGCGATATCAACGGTTATAACAGCTTTTTCCTTGATTACCTTTGAAGTGACCTTCGTTGTTGTATTTTTCTTTTCCTTATACTCAACAGTTTTACCATCATCTTCATATAGAGTAAACTCTGATTCTCCCGATGGATAAACATCAAATATTCTATTTTCCGAACCATTTAATTCATTAATAGAATTATTTTCTGGTGCCATTGGAATAATTGCACCAGCCTTAACAAATACAGGGGTCTTCCACACTGGGGCATTAAAATTATGAAGGACCGAACCTCCCTGATATTGCTTACCTGTAAAATAATCGATCCAAACTTGATCTTTATCTGGAAGATAAATATCGTTCCTTACTTCAGCATCATTAGAGTTTCCATCATATATTGGCGCTACTAATAGATTTGGCCCCCACATATATTGATACTGTGTTTGTGTCCCGTACGTATATGGATCCTTCGGATACTCTAACATCATCCCTCGAACCATCGGCATGGATTTTGATGTAGATTCCTCAGCAATCGTGTAGATATAAGGCATCATTTGTGACTTTAATTTTAAATACATCCTATTAATCGATGTATATGGTTCACCATAATTCCATGGATTTTTAGATTTACTGTAATCATTGCCTCCTGATGCCCAGCCATCCATATCAATTTGGATTGGCGTGAATGCCTTCCATTGGAAATCACGTGTCTGCACTTTTGGATCTCCGCCAAATATACCATCCATATCTGATCCAACGTTTGGATTTCCTGATAATCCTGCACCAATGTAAGTAGGGATATGCATTCTGATGTACTCCCAATTACCGCCATATTGATCACCTGACCATAATGTAGCATAACGCTGCGTACCAGCCCACCCATCTAGCGAAATAACAAATGGACGTGCACCACCTGAATTAGCATCTTTTTGAATTCCTTCTGCTGCTTGGCGTGTGGCATTTAAAGCCATGGAATATCCTTGCCAAACCCATGCAACATCCGTTTTTATTGCTCGAATACCAGCTTTAACTTCCCCGTCAAGGTCTCTGCGTAAAGGGCTATCTCCAGGTAAATTAGGGTCTGGATAGAGATTACTTTGTGTCCATAAGCCTACCTCTACTTTTTGGTCATTTGCTTTATCAACAAATTGCTCCAAATTATCCAATCCGCCATACCCGCATCCATACCCGTCATTTGGTAAAATCCATCCTAAAGGCATATCGTTATCTACATATTGATTTAATGTATTTAACCCATTAGTTAGGAGTGTTCGTTGGTCCTTATGACCATTATGAGTTCCATTAAAACAATCAGCATGTCCTAAATAAAAACCAGTTTTTGGCATAAGGGCCGGTTTCCCGGTTAATTCTGTATATTCGCCAATGATGTTTGGAAGGGAATCATCTACAAAATAATAAGCATCAAATCTGTCTTCATCGTGAGTAAAGGTAGACGTTTTGGTAAAATCATAAACACCCGGCTTAAAAGTATTTCGCATGACTCCGTAGCCCTCAGTGCTTAAATAGAATGGGACTGGACTTGATGCAGCTCCTGCATCCCAACCTCCCCCGACTGCAATATTTATGGAATTATTCTTATGGGCATAAAACCCATTCTGTTGACCTCCACCATAAAAATATTCACTTTCTTTTGTGCCGAGGGTTTGAACAGTACTTCCGCCCGAATGTTTTAGCGGTTCACTTTCACTCCAAAGAATCTTTGCTCTTTTTTTATCGTACAAGCTCATCTTTGAAGTAGCTTTATCTACCCTTAACTCTAAAGCATTAGTAGATATTTTATAGGCATTCTTATCTCTTTCATCGACCTTAATGTTAATTTCTCCATATTCCTTTTTGTAATCGCCAACATTTTTGTCGATAATTTTCGTCTCATGCTCAGGTTGATTTGGAGTTGGATATTCTTCAAAAACACCCTTTGGGTCCAAATGCAATCGAAAAACATTATTTTTTAGAAAGTTAATTTTTATTTTTTCTCCTGTTTCTAAGTCAAAGAATACGTTATTTCCTTCTTTCGTAACCTTAGTAATTTTACCTATAGCCTTATAGGTTTGATTGTCAGATACATTATTAATGGAGTACTCCTTTTTAATTGCAGTTGCAGATGCTGTTGGAAGCATAGTAAGCAACATACCCACTGATAAGGATAAGGTTACCAGTTTTTTAAACTTAGCTCGACGTCTTAGCATATTCTACCTCCGAATGTAATAATGGTTTACCGAAAATGAATACTAATAGTCTTTAACTCTTCGTATGGATAATTGGCGTACCAATTCCTAGTGGATCCAATCGCAAGAGAAGAAAGACAGTCCCCTTAAAAACTTAAAAGCTTGCAATTTATCCTGTTTATGAATAACGATCTTTTTTTGACTTGCAAAAAATCATTTATAACACCATCCCTTATATATTTTTATATTTTCTTATCCGAACATATAGTAATTTTGAGTAAAACCTTTATAAAGTCTTAGTTTGAGATTATATGGTGAAAGATAAAATTTGGTATGCTGGAAGATTACGTAAAATTTATATTGATAGGGAATTTGTGATTGAGAAAGATTGTCGATGTATACTAGAGGAATATGCTGTTATTATCAATTCAGCCCTTCGTTTCTTTTCTATTTGTAATGTCCTTTCTGCTTATTGGGATGCATTTTCTGTTTTATTTCTAATATAAGATTTATCATCTCCTCTGTTCTAATTATAATTAAGCGAATTTTCTAACATTTATAATATATAATAAATCGGGTTGATGGGTCAACCCTTTAATGCAAACATTCTGATAGGGGGAGTGTCACATCGCTATCAAGCTAAAAAAATAAAGAGTGAGAGGAATTCATCAAACCTGAAAATTACCTATTGCTATCTAGTAGGTAGGAGATGAATTTCCCTTTCTGCGCATAAATAGGAAAACGAGCACCCTATCGCTATGATTAGGAGTGCTCGTTTTTATTTTTATGGATAATTATCGAATCAATATAGTCTCTCCTAGTAAGTAAAAATTAAATCTACTTCTTAGAAATTTCGTAACTTTATCCTAAAAGATTCACTTCCTACTTTTTTATACTTTTTTGCACCAGATCCTTTATTTTCGTCTATTCCTTTTCTGGCCAAATTTTCGCGTTTGGTTCTAATAACCACTTGTGGTCTTCCTCCATGATACGATCATTCCATGGATTATTCTCAAGATGTCGAATCATCCAACAAAAATACATTGCATATCCAGGCGCAGTTGCTTGCGGGTGGTCTAGCTCAC
This sequence comes from Bacillus sp. 05T21, assembly GCF_056396785.1. Lineage (NCBI taxonomy): Bacteria > Bacillati > Bacillota > Bacilli > Caryophanales > Bacillaceae > Bacillus > Bacillus sp. 05T21. Next base: position 25,952 of record NZ_JBFTMD010000023.1, read on the forward strand.
CTGGAATCGTAATAAAGCTATTATGTACGACGCGATGAGCATCCTCCCCAACCATTGCACATCCAAATCCCTGCGGCTTGTTAAAGCGATAATAATATACCTCTGGCTGGTCATGATGATGTGGTGGGTAACTGGACCATCCCCCTGGATAAGAAATAACTTCTCCTACTACCATATTAGAATATGCTGCATTGTTATAGTCAAAAATTGTCCGAATAACACGCTGCGCTGTTCCCTCCCATACTCCATCTCCAGCTACAACACTTTGACACTCATTTGGAGTATACAACTTAGACGCAAATTCTTGATCATTATCTGTTTTTTGAACAAGCACTTCACTATCTGACAGAGCAGTAATTGTAACCTTCACATTTTTAGCCACATGTAAACACCAAGGGTTTTCTTCAAAAACAGACTGCCTTTGAATAACTTGTTCCATTCCATCCCACTCTAAACGTATTGCCCCTTCTAGTAAAAGTACTGCCGTTTCATTCTTATTATCAAATAGCAACTCTTCTTTTCCATTAGACATCTTATATATGCCTATATCCATTAACATATCACTGCATTGACCGTTCATTTCTGTTAATATATTATACCCTTCATTTAATTCACCTAATTTTCCTAACACGGCTTTCTCCCCCTTTTAATTAATGGCTACTCTATAATTCTCTATCTTTGTCAGCTAACTAAATTTCGAGTTTCTTCTGATATTAATGAAGAAAACCTTTCTGGTTATGCTTTGTTTTCACTTCCGAATATGAGCATATGATTTTTAACGTTTTCGTATGCGGCCTCAATTACATCTTGATGATATGTAAAGTAATCTGAATAAGGAGTATTTAGGGCAGCGGTGTTAACCGCAGCAATTACATTCTGAAACGTCGCTGTTGCTACATTAATTTTACGAACACCATGTTGAATACATTGCTTGAAATCCTCTGGACTAATGCCAGAACCACCATGTAATACGAGAGGAATACGAACTACCTCATTAATCTCCTGCAAGCGGTCTAATCGTAAATCAGGATCTCCATTGTACATACCGTGCGCATTTCCAATCGCAACAGCTAACGCATCAACGTCTGTTTCTTCTGCAAATCGTTTTGCTTCTGTAGTGCTTGTCAGTAACATTTCAATATCTTCTGATCCGTCCTCACTACCACCTACTCTGCCAATCTCAGCTTCTACCGTCGCTCCGTACTGTTTCGCAAGCGCTACAATTTCTATTGTCTTTTGGATATTCTCCTCTAACGGATAGTGAGAGCCATCAAACATAACCGAACTAAACCCAATTTCTAATGTCTCTTTAATCTTTTCAAACGTCATACCATGATCAAAGTGAACTGCTACTGGGACAGTCGCTTTTTTCGCCGCAGCAACCATCAAAGGACCAATCAGATGAATCGGCGAATGATTCAAACGAACTTCCGCAATTTGTAGAATAAGTGGAGAACGCAACTCTTCTGCTGCTTTGATAGCTCCCATTACCATTTCCATATTAGCGACACTAAAAGCCCCGACCCCATAATTCTCTTCATTTGCCTTAATTAAAATACCCTTCATTTGCACTAATGGCATTACACATTCACCTGTTTCAATATTATTTATTAAATAGAAAACAAACGTTTCGTCTTTTTACTCCTTATGTAATCTCACCATGCGGAAATTAAAGACCTGCTTTCTCTTGTATAAATTTCCGGGCTTTTAATGCATATTCAAAAGGATTCGCTAAAGCCGGGTCTTGCTCTGCTTCTACTACAAACCAACCCTTATAATCAGAGTTTGCAAGGATAGTAAACACTTCATCAAATACAATTACGCCATCTCCGGGAACTGTAAATGCACCATTCTTCACTGCCTGTAAGAAGCTTAATTCGTTTTCCTTTACATCATCTACTACTTCTTGGCGAATATCTTTTAAATGTACATGTTTAATACGAGGTAAATATTTTTTCAAAATATAAAGCGGCTTTTCTCCTGAAAAAACAAGATGACCTGTATCAAAAAGCAGGGATACAAGCTCTGGATCCGTCATTTCCATTAACTTTTCAATTTCTGCCGTTGTTTGAACACCCGTACCCATATGATGATGGTATACAATATGTAGCCCCTTTTCCTGAGCTAATTTACCGAGGTGATGTAACCCATTTGCAAGCTTATCCCACTCTTCTTCTGTAAAAACGGGCTTGTTTTGAAATAGCGGTACATCCATTAAACCTTGAATACTATGTCCTTGCTCTGAAACAACGATGACTTTTGCACCCATATCATGCAAGAAATCTCTATGCTTAATAAATGCTTGTACCGTCTCTTCAAGTGGCCTCGTTGTCAAGAACGCACTAAACCATGCGCTAGCAATCTCTAGATTTCGTAATTCCAAAGATTTTTTCAATACAACTGTATTTCTTGGATATTTATTCCCTACTTCACTTCCATTAAATCCAGCTAGTGCCATCTCACTAATACATTGTTCAAACGTATTTTCTGCTCCTAGCTCCGGCATATCATCATTTGTCCAAGCAATTGGTGCAATCCCAAGCTTAATCGTGTTTTCTTTGAACATCCCCTTGTCTCTCCTCTTTGTAAAATGTTATAGAGTTTCGCTAAATTCTCCTATCTATTCGTTAAAAAGAGAGCTTTCTATAAATATGCATGTAGATAATATGCTCTCTTTTTGCCCTAATCTAATAAGATCTTGCCTTTTGCAAGTTAGTTACTTTACTCTCATACGCGGCTTGTACACTTTGACTATTAGATACTTCTGCAACACCTACATGCCACCATGAATCGTATCCATTTGTCATTGTTTTTGGTAATACTTTAATATCAATCAATGTAGAAGCTGTTTGTTTTTTCGCATCTATAAGCGCTTCCTGTAATTGTTCTATCGATGTAACATGATACGTTTTTACGCCATATCCAGCCGCGCTAGCTGCAAAATCTATTTTCATAATAGCCCCGTTTAATTTACGAGTTTCCTGGTTTCGGTAGCGAAACTCTGTTCCAAAGCTCCCCATTCCGTTACCCATTTGTAAGTTATTAATGCAGCCAAATCCGGAGTTATCAAACAATAAAACGTTAATTTTTTTGTTTTCTTGAAGACTTGTTACGAGCTCAGAATGAAGCATTTGGTAACTGCCATCCCCTACCATTGCATATACTTCTTTCGATGGTTCAGCTAGCTTTGCACCAAGTGCGCCTGCAACCTCATAGCCCATACAAGAGTATCCATACTCCATGTGATATGTATTTGGTTTTCTGGGTGCCCACATTCTTTGTAAATCACCTGGAAGACTTCCTGCCGCACCAACGATGATTGCATCTTCATCAAGTAGTGTATTCATTTGTCCAATGACCGCAGTCTGTGTTAATTGTGTACCTAGTGCGTCTACATACTCATTTAAATTCTCATCGAAATGACCTTCAACTTCTGGTTTAAAATCTTGATTTGTAAAGCGAATATTATGTAGACGTGCTAATTCTGTTTTCCAAGCCTCTTTTGCATCATCAATTTCTGATGTATAACTAGATTGATAATCAATTGTTTGTAGTTCATCAATTAGAGCAAGAAGCGCTTCTTTTGCATCTGCTATAACCTTTAATGCATCGAGCTTGTTCGCATGGAATTCTGAAATGTTAATGTTTAAAAACTCAACCTCTTCATTCTGAAACAATTGCTTAGATGCCGTTGTAAAATCAGTAAATCTCGTCCCGATTCCAATAACAAGATCCGCTTCCTTTGCAATTGTATTGGCTGCTAAATTTCCAGTTACTCCGATGCCGCCAAGATTATATGGATGGCTGCTTTCAATCGCACTTTTCCCAGCTTGCGTTTCTCCAAATGGAATGCGGAATGCTTCAGCAAACTGTTTCAGTTCCTCTGCTGCCTCTGCGTACCTTACACCACCACCACAAATCATAATTGGCTTTTTCTTTTTCTTAATCATTTCCACCGCATCCGCTAAACTGGCTTTTGTAGGGAGACGACGCTCAATACGGTGAACACGCTTTTGGAAGAAGTAAGTTGGAAAATCCCATGCTTCCCCTTGGACATCTTGTGGTAAGCAAATTGTTACAGCTCCTGTATCTGCCGGATTCGTTAAAACACGCATGGCTTGAATCATAGCTGTCATCAATTGTTCAGGACGATTTATCCGGTCCCAGTACTTACTTACCGCTCGAAAAGCATCGTTCGTAGAAATAGATAAGTCATGTGTTTGTTCAATTTGTTGAAGAACAGGATCCGGTTGTCTCGTTGCAAATACATCACCTGGAAGTAGTAAAACGGGAATATTATTTGCAGAAGCAGTTGCAGCAGAGGTAATCATATTTGCTGATCCAGGACCAACAGAAGAAGTACATGCCATAATTTGTTTTCTATGTTTTTGTTTTGCAAAAGCCATCGCAGCATTTGCCATCCCTTGTTCATTTCTTCCTTGATATACTTCTAATTCCCCTGCGTCTTCTTCTAAAGCTTGACCTAGGCCAACTACATTTCCATGGCCAAAAATAGTAAAGATACCCTTAATAAGCTTTTGTTGCTCTCCATCAAACTCTACGTATTGCTGATTCAAAAATTTCACCAATGCTTGCGCCGTCGTCATTCTAACAGTTTGCATTTTATTTGCTCCTTTCTATCTCTATCAGTCATTCTGCATATGAAAAAGGAGTATCAGGAATTTGATAGACTCCTAATACTTCCTTCTTATGTTTTACTACTTCCGTTACTTTCGCTTACAAGCAACTAGAGAGATTCTACTTCTCTCTTAATGATTACTTTTCCCAGCGAGATGTAAGCATTTTCTTTCTAGTATAAAACTCAACGCCGTCCGTACCGTTTGCATGAAGGTCACCATAGAAAGAGTCTTTCCAACCAGAGAACGGGAAGAATGCCATTGGTGCTGGTACCCCAACATTCACACCTAACATACCTGATTCAATTGTTTCACGGAATTGACGTACACTTGCTCCGCTATCTGTATAAATACAAGCTCCATTTGCAAAGCGAGACTCATTCGCAATTTCAATTGCTTCATCTAATGATTTCACACGAACAATGGATAAAACAGGAGCAAAAATCTCATCTTGCCAGATTTTCATTTCTTTTGTAACATGGTCAAAAATTGTTGGGCCAACGAAGTATCCAGCTCCTTTTACAGCTGTATCTTCGCGTCCATCACGAACTAATGTAGCGCCCTGTTCTACACCTGAATCGATGTAACCAATTGTGCGCTCTTTATGATTATCACGAATAACTGGTCCTAAAAATACATCTGCATCAAGACCATTGCCGATCACAATTTTATTTGCTTCTTCTACTAGTCTTCCAACTAATTGATCTGCAATTTCTTCTTCTACTGTTACAACTGAAGCAGCCATACAACGCTCACCAGCTGAACCAAATGCAGCACTAATAATTTGCTTTGTTGCTAGTTCAAGATTCGCATCATTTAATACAATGGAATGGTTTTTCGCACCCGCTAATGCTTGAACACGTTTTAAGTTTTCTGTTCCTTTTTTGTATACATATTCTGCGACAGGCTGAGAACCAACAAATGAAATTGCCTTCACTAATTTATGTTCAAGAAGACCGTTTACTACATCGTGTGCACCATTTACGATATTTAATACACCTTTTGGTAAGCCTGCTTCTTCAGCTAATTTGACTAATTTTGCTGCTAGAAGTGGTGTACGCTCTGAAGGTTTTAACACAAATGTATTACCGCAAGCAATCGCAAGTGGGAACATCCAGCATGGAACCATCATAGGGAAGTTAAAAGGTGTAATCCCGCCTATAACACCAATTGGGTAACGATACATACCAGACTCAATACCTGTCGCAATATCAGGAAGCTGTTTTCCCATCATTAATGTAGGAGCACCTGCAGCAAATTCCACACACTCAATACCACGAAGAACTTCACCGTAAGCTTCGTTATAGCTTTTTCCATTTTCAATCGTAATAAGTTTCGCTAACTCTTCCCAGTTCTCTACTAGTAATTGTTGATATTTAAATAGAATACGAGCACGTTTTGGCACAGCTGTTTTAGACCAAGATTTGAATGCCTTATTTGCTGCTAGTACAGCTTGTTCAACATCTAATTTTGTTGAAAGTGGTACCCGGGCGATTACTTCTCCTGTTGCAGGATTATATACAGCTTCCATCTTCGTTGAAGAGGATTCTACCCATTCGCCGCCAATGTAGTTTTTTACAATTTGTGCTGTTTGTACTGTCATATTTATTCTCTCCCTTTTATTTAATGTAGAAGCGTGTATAAGATACGCCCCTTACTTGATTACTCATTTATGATGTTTCTATACAATTTCCTCAGCTATTTCCATGAATGCAGAAATCTCCGCCCTTGTTGGCATTGCATCCGAACAGCTATGTTTAGAAATAACAATGGAAGCAGAAGCACCACCTAATCGCATCGCCTGAGGAATTTCAAGCCCTTGCATTAGGCCATAAATAAACGCAGAAGCATACGAGTCACCAGCGCCAAACGTCTTTAATACCTTTGTTTTAAAGATACCGCCGCGGTGCGATTGACCGTCTCTCGTATAAGCGATTGACCCATCCCCGCCGTGCTTAATTACAACGATTTTTGCATGATGAGAAAACCATCTTTCAGCCGTAACTTGATCATTAGATTCCTCGTAGTTTAATAGTTTTTCCATCATATCGAATTCTTCACGCGTTCCAATAATGACATCCGACTTTTCAGCCGCTAGATTGTAATACACAGCCGTTTCAGCTTCTGACTGCCATGTATAAGGGCGGTAATCCACATCAAAAAATACGACTACATCATGCTTACGCGCATATTCTAGCGCTAAAAATACCGCCTCGCGAGAAGGACTTTTCGCTAAAGCTGTTCCTGAAATTAAGAGAGCTTTTGATTGTTTAATATAGTCCTCAGATACTTCTGTTGGATCAAGATTTAAATCGGCGACATTGTCGCGGTACATTAAAATACTGCAATCTTCAGGGCTTTTAATTTCTGTGAAAGCTAAACCTGTCACTGCACCAGTACGATCAATACATATCTGATCTGTATTAATATTGTTATCCTTTAGGTATCCTGTAATAAAGCGGCCCATTTGATCATCGGACACTTTACCGATAAATCCTGTTTGTAAGCCAAGACGCGCCGCACCAATTGCGATATTCGCAGGAGATCCCCCCACATACTTAGTAAACGTTCTTGTTTCTTCCATAGGACGTTGTGTTTCATTGGCATTTAAATCAACGCATAAACGTCCAACTGCAATTAGATCTAATGGACAATCTTCTTTAAAAATAAGTGGATTCATTGCTACTACCTCCCGTGCTTTATGTAAAGGTAAATGATATGGTTCAGAAATTTTATGGCCATACTATTCACCACTCTTTAACTATTTAGAAGTAAGCGCTCTCTTTATTGATTTAAAGCAGGCTGTTTATGCTCAATTTGAACAGGTTTTCCTGTTAGTAAAGATTCTTTCGCGGCCTTCGCAATTCGCTCCGCTTGTAACCCATCATTACCACTGCAAATAACAGCTTGTCCTTCTATAATTGACTTTGTAAATTGTGTTACTTCTTCAATGTAAGCCTGCGTATAGCGCTCTAAGAAGAAATAAAGTGGCTTATCTTTTACAACACCTTCTGTTTTTGACACTTGTACTGTTGTCGGACAGCAATTATCAGCAGCGACCGCTCCTTTTTCACCAAACACCTCAAGACGCTGATCATATCCATAAACAGCTTGGCGGCTATTATCAATTACCCCTAATGCTCCATTCGCAAATTTCAATGTGACAATTGCTGTATCAACATCATTTGCTTCCTGAATGGAAGGATCAATTAATGTTGTTCCATATGCAAATACTTCAACAACTTCACTATTCATCACATACCTAGCCATATCGAAATCATGAATCATCATATCCATAAACAATCCACCTGAAGAACGAACATATTCTATACTTGGCGGTTGTGGATCTCTAGACGTAATTTTTAAAATATGTGGGTGTCCCACTTCTCCTTGTTGAATAAGATCATAGACTTTTCTGAAGTTAGGATCGAAACGGCGATTAAAACCTACTTGAAGAGATACTCCTTGTTCTTTTACTACTTCTAATGCATCTAATGTTTCTTCTACTGAGAAACTAACTGGCTTTTCGCAGAAAATATGTTTTTTCGCAAGAGCCGCTTCTTTAATAATTTGCGCATGTGTATTTGTTGGTGAACATATAAAGACAGCATCAATTTCTGGATCTGCTAATAAATCCTGATAGCTAGTTGTCAAAGTGGAAATCCCTTTATCCTCAGCCCACTTTTCTAGATGACTAATCACTACATCTGAAACCGCTTTAATTTTTACTTGTGGCATAAGCTGCAAATTATCAACATGCAGTTTCCCAATTCGTCCAGCACCAATAATCCCAATCGTTAAAACATTCATATGATTTCTCCCTCTTTATTTAAATTTAAGAAACAAAATGGAAGTCTATAAGGTTTAGCGTATCAAATTAAGTTAAGCGCTTTCCCTATTTTTCTTCATTATACACACTTGATTCTAAATCGAAAACATTTTTATTTTTTTGAATACTTTTCTTTTCATCCGAATTTCAAATTTCCTCAACAAACGTAATCCATGCATCTACAAAGTAATAATAAGAAACAAATAATCTAAACAGCTACAAAAATACTCTTTTAAAATACTGATATAACAAAGGAAATTAAGCCTTTTAAATAGTAAACTCCCATCTATAAGTTATTTCTTTCTTTTCATACTCACAATTATTTTAGTGTCCGATAAGTAAATAGATTGCACCCTATGAAAGAAAGTTGTAAATTGTCAAAAAATTTCATTGACGACCTCATAATGTAAGCGTATACTTTTTTTATCAAAAAGAATTAAGCGCTTAACCAAAAAATTATCGGTGGTGGGAGAATGAACGCAATGAGTTCAAACAAAACATTTATGGACAAGATTGGTATCCCTTCTAATTTAACTTGGGGATACATAGGGATTATTGTTTTTATGATTGGGGATGGTTTAGAACAAGGATGGTTATCCCCTTATCTCGTTGAGAATGGCTTAACGCTAGAACACGCTGCTTTGCTGTTTACTATTTACGGAATTACTGTATCTGCTTCTTCCTGGTTTTCGGGGGTATTTGTACAAATGTGGGGACCAAGAAAAGTAATGACGTTTGGTTTAGTATCATTCATTTTAGGCTCCATTGGGTTCATCGGTATAGGAATTCAACATATGAATTATCCCGTTATATTACTTTGCTACGCTCTACGAGGATTTGGTTATCCCTTATTTGCTTATTCTTTCCTAGTTTGGGTATCTTACAGTACTCCTCAGCAAATGCTTTCAAGAGCAGTTGGTTGGTTCTGGTTCGTATTCCAGCTTGGACTTAGTGTTATCGGGGCCTTCTATTCTAGCTATATGGTTCCTAAAATCGGAGAAATCGCTACTTTATGGAGCGCCTTAATTTTTGTTGTCGTCGGGGGATTATTCTCAATTGTTGTAAATAAGGACAAATTTAAAGCACAAACCGTAAGCTCTAACAAATCAAGTGAATTACTAAAAGGCATTACCATCGCATTTGAAAATCCTAAAGTTGGTATAGGTGGTATTGTTAAAATTATAAACTCGGCCGCTCAGTTTGGATTTGTTGTTTTCCTGCCTACTTATATGATGAAATATAATTTTACGATGACTGAATGGCTTCAAATTTGGGGTACTCTATTCTTTGTAAATATGGTATTTAATATTATTTTTGGTATTGTTGGAGACAAGTTTGGTTGGGTAAATACGATTAAATGGTTCGGAGGAGTCGGTTGCGGAATTGTAACTCTTGCACTCTATTATGTACCACAAATGGTAGGACATAATTATTGGGCAATATTATTTGTTGCATGTTGCTACGGAGCAACACTTGCCGGTTATGTACCTCTTACAGCTTTAGTACCATCTTTAGCTCCTGAAAATAAAGGAGCCGCGATGTCTGTCTTAAATTTAGGTTCAGGATTATCAGCTTTTGTTGGTCCATTAGTAGTAACTGCCTTCATCGGTCCATTAGGTGTAGGCGGCGTGATGTGGATCTTTGCTGGGTTGTACTTCTTTGGTGCATTTTTAACTCATTTCCTTACTATTCCAAAGAAGAATGAGATGAAACAGGATTTAAATACGAAAAGTGGAGAGCAATTCTCAGTATAAACTCTAAATAAAAAGAAGGTCATCATAACTGTACATGGTTACGATGACCTTCTTTTCGTTACATTCAAGTGGGCTATTAAAAAAGTTTTCATGTAATATCCTTTACTGAGGATCTCTCTACTAACTGAGGAATAATTGTAATTTTTTGCTTAGCATGTGCCTTCATTTCCATCGTTTTTAAGAGTTGTTCAAACGTACAGGCTGCCATTTGTGTAATTGGCTGTTCAATCGTCGTTAACCCTGGATCTGCAATCTCAGCATAGATGGTATTATCAAATCCGATAATTGATAAATCTTCTGGAATTGAAAGCCCTTGTTTTCTTGCTTCATTCATAAGGCATATAGCAATCAAATCTGTACAAGCAAAAACAGCTGTAGGCCTGTTAGGCAAATTAAGTAATTCCTTACTTGCACGTTTACTATCTTCCACTGTCGAATAGCAACTAATTATAGCATCCTCTTCTAACGAAACCTCTGAATCTGTAAGAGCCTGTTTGAAACCAGTCAGTCTCCCTAAGCTACTTTTTCTATCCTTCTCCATCATAATCGTTAAAGATGTATGGCCTTTCTGCGTTAAATACTGTCCAGCTAGATAGCCTCCCTTCATATCATCAGTTGTTACAACATGAGTTGTGATGGAAGGATGATCTACGGTGAATAAAACAAGCGGCAAATCTCGATTCACTATTTTTTTAACTAGTTTATAATCATTTAGCTCCGTTGCAATAATAATGCCATCTACTTGCTTTTTAAATAATAAATCAATGTATTCATGCTCACGTTTTGTTTGATGGTCTGTACTACATAAAATGAGTGTATACCCTGATTCTCGTGCACTATTTTCAAAAGCTCTTGCTACTTCTGCAAAAAAGGAGTTTGAGATATCCGGAACAAGTACCCCAATCGTATATGTTTTTTTTCCTGTTAACGCTGCTGCCACACTACTTGGTTGGTAATCTAATTCATCCATTACTTTATTTACTTTGTTTATTGTTTTTTCACTAATACGCCCTGTTTGATTAATTACCTTAGATACAGTCGCTATTGATACACCTGCTTTTTCCGCAACATCATAAATTGTTGGTTTCACTTTAATTGTCCCTTCTTAATCATCTTTTTCTATATTTTATCATAAATATATTTTGCTTCTTGGTTCACAAGAGGAAATCTTTTAAAATTTATAGGTACTTCTATCTTCAGACTTAGTTCCTCTCATTTGCGTAAATACTTATTCTAAGTGGATATTTCAACTGATAAACATGCCCCTTTATGAAAGGCTTTTTACGAGCAGCATGCTTTGATAAAATAGAAAAACCTTCATTCTCATTAGTTATTAAATTGCAGTAATCGGAAACATGAATACAGTTCTTAAATTTCCTTTTTGATCGTATTGCTCTTCCGTAAACACTTCTTCAGCTAATCGGTAAACTCCTTGGTAACAATATTAATTTGAAACTTCCTTTTCTTGTTACTCCATTAGCTCTGAATTTCTTAATGCTAGATTGCCTTTTTCCATTTTTTGATTACCGTCTAGCCCTTGACCTGTATATAAGAATATAGTTGAATTTTGAGGAGCTGGTCGATCTACGTATACTGAATTAGGAACATGAACTAATACAATGATATTAGTTGTATTAGCAACACGAATACCTCCCATAATTGAATAATCTGTCTCTTCATTTAACTCTTTATTTGTATAAATTGTTCCTACAACATGCAACATTTAATTTCTCCCCTTTAGTTATTATATTCTGATGCAATTTTTCTTAATTTCTCTATATCTTTCTCATTATCAAGTACATGCAAGCGAGAATGACAATTACTACAAACCGCTGAACAATTTTCAATTACATCTAACCCGCCTCTTGAAAGCCATTCAATATGATGACATTTTAAATATGGCCTTCCCAGCTCATCCATAAAAGGGGCTGGCTGGTTGCTCACACAGCATACATTGTCCGTTTGTAGAAAGTGTATTAAATAAAATTGAAGAGGAAAATGCAAAGCGACCTATTAAGAATACTATACGTACTGATTATACTGAATTAATAGTTAGATATAATTTAGTTCGAGAAGCGGTTCTACTTTTAACACTTTCGTTAGAAGAAGAATTATATTTATTGGTTAATGCCTATAAAATATATGAAATTATTCGTAATGCTAGGGGATTTCAACAACGTGACGGACATAAAAAGGGTTCAGCAAAAGAAAGAAAAGATGAAATTACAGAGAAATATTCATTTAAATCTTTTCTTGACTTAGAAGAATTAAATGAATATATAAATAATAAAGGGGCATCAAGATTTCTATGTCGTCACGCGGACATAGTAAAAATGAAACAAAAATATTAGCTCCCCCATATAATGAAATTGTAGAGATTATTATTATAGCTATTAGTGAGTGGCTGAATGAACTAGATAGCACTAAACTAAAATTCGAATAATTTCTATTAGAATTCATTATATAAAAAACTGCTATTCCTAATTAAGAAATAGCAGTTTTTTCATGTAATATACTATATAATTTATATATAATACTAATTTCCTTTCGATTACATAGATTACCGTTCATATGTTAATTAACAAAATAAAAAGGGGACTGATATAAATGGAGAATTCTCCAAGAGAAACTATTACAACACCAGTATTAATATTAGATACATGTGTATGGCTTAATTTCTTAAAGACTGTTGATTTAGATATGGTCAACTTTAAGAAGTTAAGTGAATTATTTCGCGAAAAGGACATACTATTATTTACACCTAAACAAATAATAGTAGAATGGAATCGAAATCAACCTGAAGTCATGAAAAGATTAAATGCTTCAATTGAAAATAGCATTGGACAAACAAAAGCACTTTCAAATTATTTACCAAATTCCCAGGTAGCTACATACTCAAAGTTAATAGAAAAAACTGGTTATGATATTAGAATGAATATGATTGCTAGAAATACAGCAATGGTACATCTTGTAGATGATTTATTAAAACATGCATCTCGGCATATCTCAATAAAGGATAACGAAATTAAAAATCTCACAATTGACTTTGCATTAGAGGGTAAAAAACCATTTACAAAAAATAAAAATAGCATGGGAGATGCTATTATATTCTTTAGTATATACGATTACTTTAAAAATTCTGGGTTTGAATATACAAATTTGTATTTTGTAACAGATAATGTCGAGGATTACAGTCAAGGAACTTCAGGAAAAAAGAGAAGTACACTACACGATGACCTAAAACCTTATGCAGATGAAATAAATCTGAAATATTCTACAAACATTGCTCAATTAATTAATAAAATTCATAGCAATTCAATTGAGAAAGCCATTGAACAAGGTATAGAAAGAGAATTGTACTATAAATACACATCAGAGCCAGAGTGTCCAAAATGCAAAGCACAAATGGAAAGTGCTTACAGACCAAGTTATCAAGGTGCTCTCGAATGGATACATCAATGCAATGCATGTGGTGAAGTAATACATACAGGAAAAGAACTAATATCATTTTGATATTATATATGTTTTACATTTTTAAAAATCTAGACAACACCTATAATAAAGTATAAATTTATAAAATTGTACTTAAAAATCAAACAGAATAGCTACATATCACTATGTCGCTATTCTCTACTTAATCCATTTTTCTATTCTATTGCTATAGCACTATGTTAATTAACTAGAAAACTTGTCATCACAAATACAAATGAGTTATATACAGTATGAGCTAACATCGGTATTTTAAATTTTTTTGTCTTTTTATAACTCCACGCATATAAACAGCCATTTACAAAAGTAAGGAAAGAAGAACCATTCAAAATGAACAACTGTAAATATACCATTAGTAATAATACCCGCTGTGGTTCGATTAATCCTTTTAAACAAGTTTTCTAACCCAATTGCTTTCTGAATATCAATTCTTCTATAATAGGAGCAACCAATACAGGAATTAATATATTCAAGAAGTTGATTTCTATTTGTTGATTTATATGCTCTGTATTACCTGTTCCAATTCCAAAGTAACCTTTTATGAAGGAAAAAAGAGACTGGACACTATTGCAAGTTCAGTCGTCACTAACACCCATTTCCCCTTGTTTAAAACATCCTTTTCTCTCATTTTAAAAAGGAGACTTTATGTAATATAGAATTTTCCTTTCAACGCTATGAAAATACAAGTAAGCACATTTAGTTACATTAACTTGATATTCTATCATAGTAACTTTTCTCTCTCTCATTCCCATAATTTATAGCTAATTTAACAAAAAGCAAGGATATCACCAAAAAAATATATTGTACTGTATCTGTAATAATCCCTTTTTTAATAAAAGCATACATAGTAAAGTACGTCCCGAGCCAAATAGGAGAATCTAAAAGTATATTGTTCAAAATTATATTTTTAGCTTTTTCCAACAAATTAGACCTCACCCAAGGTAAAACCGCTGAGTACACCTATAACAAGTACAAATAAAGGCATTGCATAGGTATTACTAAAACTAGTATTAGATTTAACCTTTTTGTCATTTTCATTTGAATTATATTTAAATGTGGTAAAATACCCTCCTTACCCTGATAATGGTGGATGTTTTTTCCACTCAAGATTATATATTGCTTTAGAATTATTTGAGCGTAATTTAATATTCATGTTTTTAGTAAACTTACCTTTTAACGCCTTTTCGTTAGCGTCATAAAATTTTTTTCCTTAATATCTATACATCTAGGCTTTCCATTTACCAGGTACGTAAGAGTATACCCCGTCCTAACTTGTTTATCTTCATCATACAAGCTGAATCCCCTCCAATGTTCAAAAATCCGAATTACCTGGATAAAATGTTCAATCTCTAATACGCCTTCCTGAACTCGCGAATCAAGGCTCCTTTAGAATATACTTATAAGTAATAAACACCTTAAGTGTATGTTACTTATAAGTAAAAATAAAGAAAATAACGGTTTATAAATAATGATACATCTAAATTTATAAGATTATAATTTAAAACAATAAATCCAATTTTAAACATCTTTTTTAAATTTTAAAGTTCGGGCTATCCTTTGCATTTCACTACCAAGCACATTCTCTCCTATAGCAAAGTTATTCATTGAAAATTTGTTCATATGCATAAGTTCATTAATAATTTTTCTATTTTCATTTAGCCATACTGATAAAAACGAATTGTAATTCTCATTAATTCTAAAACTGTCTTTTGAACCAATTAATATTTCATTTTTCAAAAGGCATTCTATACCTAACTCACTATCAATAAGATTATAAAAATAAGAGACTTTATCCATATCCTTGCTACTACTTATCTTTTCATTATAAATCACATTAATTAGAATAAAATACATAGGAAAATTAATTAGTTCCATTAGAGTTAACAACATATTTGTTTCATTATTTTGCTTATTTATTATATAACTTGTCTTTTCATGCTCTTCTTTAATACTAATAATAGCCTGACCTTGTTCACTGTATAAGCTTGTATATACTGCTAATTGATCTTGCAAATCTCTAACTAGTTTATCGGTTCTATTCTCTGTGTTCTGAACCAGGTCTATAACTTTCCTTGCATAATCCTTTGCGCTTACTCGTTCAATAAATAAATCCGCACTCCTTACTTCATGTGCCTCCTGAAAAATTTCATTATAAAACGTTCTTACTTTCGGATAGATATTACTATCTAAGTACGCTGATCCATGAGCCAATTTTGGTCTTAACTTTTCGAGATTTTCCAGTATACCATCTGATATACTTTTTGCTTTAGCAGGTGCCTCATCTTGTTCACGAGGAGAAGGCATTTCTTCATCAAGCGCAGCAATATGATAATTGGGATGACATTGAATTTTAAAGAGAACACCCTTAAATTCACCTAATTCAGTCAGCATATTATCTATATGTATTACCCTATTTGGTAATTGTTCTATATATCTTTGTTTTTCTTGAATCTTGAGGCTCTCACTTGTATGTTTAATAGTTAACAATACGCCAAGATATGTAAGAACCCCCCCTATTCCTCCACCTAAAATACTCCCTAGAAAACCAAATCCGATTGTTATTCCAGCCTGACCATAAGAGACTGAAACGATTATTATAGTTATAAACAAAAAAAAGAATATTATTGCTGCGTATATGATTTTATTTTTGACAATTTTACTTACCAAGAAAAATCATCCTTTCTCAATTTTATTATTATTTATCAACTAGCAACCTAAACTTTGAATTTACAGAAAAATAATATCAGGTTGATAATGTTTCCATTTAAATAGATGTTGCTTTTCCATACCGATCACATCCTTTTTTAGAGTACTAGTATCAATATGTCTAAGTTTAGGAGGTTACTTATAAGCCTTTTGGAGTGTTTGCACCAGAACCCTTTTGAAAGGAAAACGGTTAAACTTTCTTCAAAACATCATGACTTTTTTAATAACAGTTAATCTTTTTTCAAAACGGTCAATCTTTAATTCAAACTTACGATGAGTGGTGCAACCTTATCCAATGATACCTAGCCTTATATGAAGTTCATGTTCCTCAGGCCGAAGATTTACCGCTGACTTCCTTCAACACCCTTGTCTTAAGCTAATCGCTACTAATGTGTTCGCGATTCAGGACTTGAACCCTAGAGAATATGTGCATGCTAGGCGCACAACAAAAAGTACGGTTTCAACTTTGAACGTCATCGACAAAAGTAGGCGAATATGAGGCAATTATTCCAAAAGTTACTGGTCAGGCGTTTATTACAGGATTCCACTAATTTGTAAGTAAGCGAATATATCCGTGGTCTTATTCAGCAAGACATGGATAACCGTTCTTCTTTTATAGATGAAAAGAAAATTTCGGTAAGAATTCTTCAAGCATTACAAAATAATGAATTACTATTACCTGATAATAAGAAAGAAGTAATAGAGCCTATCCCATTAAGTGATGAGACCAAAAATACCATTTTTAATCTTTTTTAAAAGAAAAAATGCTGAAATTAACCAGCATTTTTTCATAAGCAATATAAACTTTCTCTCACTTTTACAAACATTTTAGCTTTCTTTAAAACTCATCTGTTTTGCTTCATTAACTCCCATCCAATCATGGCTTGTTGAAGTCACTACTCGATAGCTAACACCAATCTTTTCAAAATATTTCATTGCACATAATATTTTACGTTTTTCTTGTGGGAATCGAAGATCCTCAAGTTTTACTCCACCCTTTGTTTCTCTTACTAATTCAAGTTTCAATTTACCATTATACTTTCTCACAATTGCCCAGTCAGGATTATAATTTCCAATAATTTTTGGTAACAAGATTTTGAACTTTGGTGGAAATTTAAAGTAAAGAATTGTGTTGTCTTTCTCCACATCTGGTTTGATTAGATTTTCAATGAAATCACGTTCAACATCTGAATCTACCTGCACTTTATCGTACAGCCCCGCTTTACCAGCCTCAATTAGTTCTCTTTGAGGTTGTTTAACCGTTGCAGGGAAAAGAGTATCTAATTCATAGACTTCTGTATTATCGTCAATTTCAAATTCTATATTATCAACAATATGGTCACTTAACATAATACGAATTTCAGAAAGGAACGTTGAAATCCAGCCTTCTGGGTTATAGAAAATCTTCTCCTTCTGTCCTTTACTAATACGTTTGAAAATTTCTACAATTGTTTTCTTCGTTAAGTTTGTCTCGTTTGCAGTTCGAGTAATAAAATCTGGAATTGGGTAGGCTGACTTTTCAGCCTGTTCAACTTGCTTTTTAGGCTTCTCTGCTTTTTCAGTTTGAAATTTAAATGGCTCAAATTTCTTTACTGTTATTTCATTTGCAAACTTTACATAAGGCTCTCCATACAGCTCTCCCATATGAAGAACTTTAAATCCACGCAGTCGTTCATCTTTTGTCTTTTTCTTAAGGTCATCATTAACCCCAACTACAAATTCATAATGATTCTTTTCCCCTCTGGAATCTTCCATTTCAATTTTGAGTTTTGCACTCTCTCCTTCAACAGAAACAAGAGAGATTTTATATTCACACATGATAAAGCGGCCTTTTGTAATTTCAATTAGAGGAGAAGGGAATTTTGCATTATTGAGCCTTTCTACGCACTGCTCAATTAGTTTACCAGTGTCCACTGTTACCATATAAGACATCTTTTTATTTAGCTTTCTCCAAAACTCATTAAACTCTTCTGACTTATAAACATCATCTCTTCTGTTTACCTCACTTGATTCAGGCGGCTTAGGAGCTGGTGGTGCATCCACTCCATCTTCAATGTATTCTTGTTGTAGTCTGGATACAAATGATTCATATTGCTCATTTGCTACAACTGTAAGAATATTAATATCTTGGTTTTCTGCTCTTTTTCCTTCTTGATCCACAGATAACCGTAAGCCCCGACCAATCTCTTGACGTTTTTTCATTGTTGAACTTGTTTGGTTCAACGTACAAATTTGGAATACATTCGGATTATCCCAGCCTTCTTTTAATGCTGAATGGGCGAAAATAAATGAAACTGGTTCACCAAAACCTAAGAGACGTTCTTTATCCTTCATTATTAGTTCAAACGCTTGTTTTTCCATTTCACGTTGCTTTTTGTTTTTACCATCTGTATCAACAGCTTCTTCTTCGGGAGAATCTGCTTTTGGCTTTGAAAAATAACCTTGACGTACTTCGTTTGCAGATAAATTCTTAAAATCGTCATAATGACGTTTTAATCGTTCAAAACTTTCATCGAATAGTTTCTTTATCATTCCATCGGGAGCAGTATAATTCTTTACTCTATCTATAAAAAACAGAGAGAGCACTTTGATTCCTTGAGCTTTTAATGTTTGTTGGCGTTGCATGTGAACACTAATTGTTCTTTCAATTTGAGCTCTAAAGATACTCTCTTTTGATAGCATGGAATCGCTAACCGATAAAGTTACACCATTTTCAAATACAATCAACTGATCCTCTTCATTCCGTCCGTACCGAATATCTTCAACAACGAATTGCTCATAATCAGAGTTTTTCGTTTTAACAAACAGGTCATCCCCTTGTTTTAAGGAAATGTCCCTTTCAACTAACTGCCCCTTATCTAAAACTAATGCCCTTAATACCGCAGACATTGGGTTTCTCTTTATTTCTAATAAGCGAAGAACTCCCTCATTGAGATTGCCCAATTCAGAAATCCCAATTACTTCAATTTGCTTAACTAAATTGTTTCTGAAAGCATCAATTGGTGTTAGTCGGTAAACCAAATTAGGTGTTTCCCTATGCGTTGCCGAATATCTTAATACAAATAAAGGTTTGAGTGTACGAATTGCTTCCTTTGCTTTATTTGTTTCAAAGTTTTGGGCTTCATCCAAAATAATTATTGGTCTTGTAGCCTGTATATACTCATAAGGTTTCCATTCACCCTGAAGTTTCTCTGTATGCTTGAAAATGTTATTACTCGCTTTATTAAATGAATCTATCGTCATAACCATTACAGTTAAATCATTGCTATTTGCGAAAGTATTCAACTCACCTAATTTTGCACTATCGTATTCAATAACAGCAACGTCTTGGTTATCATATATCTGACGAAAATGATTTCTCATTGTTTTAAGGGACTTAATAACCCCTTGATAAATAGCAATACTTGGGACAACAACTATAAATTTCGTAAACCCATAATTCTTTTTCAACTCATACATTGTCCTAATATAGACATAAGTCTTCCCTGTACCTGTTTCCATTTCAACAGTGAAATGCGGGACACGAATTGAATCGTTCCCAGCTACTTCAAGTACCATCCCATCATCTACATACAAGTCATCCGAAAATTCCAGTTCACTTCCACGATTTTCATCGTTATTTTTCTCTTGAGCTCTTTGAAGATTTTCAAACAACAAAATCTCATCTAAAAATTCATCAGGAGGAAAGTTGGGAGTAACATCGTTCATTGTCCCAACTGGCAATTCAATTTGCTCTTGATATGGTACTCCTTCAAATAAATCAACCACGCTGGAAATGGCATCTAACTGGAACTGTTGATCAGGATTATATTGTAAAGTAAGTTTTTTCGCCAATTAATCCACCTCCATTAAATTGTTTTGACATTCATTGATTCACTAAGGATAATTTTTTGCTCATTTGACAGGGCGCTATCCAGACAAATAAACGTTCCATTTACAAAATTCAAGGATAAGTAACTTCCAACTTCCTCATGCAATTTATCATCTAAACATACTACTAATGAGAAAGGAACATTATCATGCTGAACAATCCAAAGTAAATTAGATTCTCTCGCTTCTTTCCTAATTTTAGTATCAAGCGGAAATCCTTGATGTAGCATCAACTCAATAATAATATCTATTTCATTTGCCTTTTGAATAAATGGAGAATTTGTAAATAAATCAAGTATCTGATCAAAACTATCTATATTGTTCCCTTCAAAACTCTGCCATTTTCTTATATTTGATTTTCCCATTTTAAAAACCGAAAAGCCTCTATCTAACCCATCTTTATTGCCATCCTCATTGTCAACTTTTTCAACAACTTTCTTCAATCTGGATTTAGTAATCTCTGAAATTACAGGATATTGAGAGTTATCCGTTTTCTCTGGTAACTGAATTAGGATAAATTGTCTGTTCCCCTTATCTTCTGTGTTTAATTCATATACTGCATGACCAGTTGTTCCTGAACCTGCAAAAAAGTCAAGAACAATATCATTAGCCGATGAATCAGTGAACATGTTTAAAATATTCTTCAGCAATTTTGACGGCTTAGGGTGAGAGAATATCTTTGGAATATCAAATAATTGAGTTAATTCCTCTGTTCCGTCAGAGTTCATCCCATGTTTATCCCACAAAGAATCAGACTTTTGTCTACTCCCCTTCTTGTTCATAAAGAAAACTTTTTGTACTGGACGAGCAGTACCACTTTTCCCAAAAATTATTCTACCATCTTTAATCCTTCTCTTTACCTCTTCTTCATTAAACACCCAATACCTACCTTTTGGTGGCAAATGGACTTCGCCATTTAAAGGATTAGTAATTGGAAAATATGGTCCAACATGATTTGCAGATAAGTCTTGCACTGTCCAAGGACCCCTTGGGTCGTTATCTGGATTAGAATAGTTTTTCTCAATGTATTCTTTACTAATTGGTAAACCAATCTCCCCTACCAAATTTACATTACGAGCATAGCAAAGGATATAATCATGGACAGAAGGAATAAACCCTACATTGTTACCATTAGTTTTCTTTTTCCAAATAATACAACCTAAAAAGTTTGATTCACCAAAAATCTCATTTGCAACTAACTTTAAATTACTAACTTCTTCTTCCCCTATAGTAATACATATAAAACCATCATCTCTAAGCAAAGACTTTGCCAGTTTAAGACGTGGATACATCATATTCAGCCAGCTAGTGTGGAAGCGACCACTTGCTTTAGGATTTGCAGTCAATAAACCTTCTTCATCTGCTTGTCCTGTTTTTTGCAGGTATTTTTCTGTAGGTTCTTTAAAATCATCTTTATAAATTAAATCACTACCTGTATTATAGGGAGGATCTATGAATATTAGTTTGATTCTACCTGAATAACTCTTTTTAATTTGTCTAAGAACCTCAAGATTATCTCCCTCAATAAAGATATTTCTTGTATTTTTTTCATTGATTCCTTCATTTTCTACGAACTTTAAAGTCCCATTTGGAGGAAGCATAGCAAGTTTCCTTGCCTCATTTTTTCCTGTCCAATTGAGACTGTAAAATTCTTCATTACCTTCTTCAAAACTTTCATCATTGAGTGCAGTTAGTTCCTCTCTCAATTTATCTATGTTTAAAATACCTTCAATAAATGCTTCTGGAAACAACTCCTTAAGTTTCTCAATTCTATCTTCGTCAATCTGTTCAGGTCTTTTTAATTTCTCAATAGACATTCCTTACACCTCTTCTTCCTCTAAATTCGCTTCTATTACTTCTACTCTTTCATGCTCCGTTCCATAGTCATCATAAAATGCTAAGAAATTACTTTTAGCACGACTGGAGGAATAAGCATATTCTTTATATGATTCACACGAAAAGCGGACATCACAGTTTCGACAAACGTGTACTGCAAAAGTTTTATTATCTTGTATTTTAGAATGCAGTTTCTCTACAGGAGGTGGGGTAAATTGAAAGTCTTCAATCCTATCAACCACTTCTCCAAATGCTTCTAAATAGGCTTCTACTTGTTCTGATTCTAATTGAATAGGAACTTCTGGATTCCATTTTACAATGGCTTCTTCTAAAATTTGTTCATTTTTAGATTGAGATGCTCGTTGTTTTGCTTTTCTTAATTCGTCAGTTTCACCAATAGCAATAATTGAGGTACCACCTAAATGTTGTCCTCGTATAGATTGCCAAATATAAGCATAAATGTTTAGTTGGCCTTCATAGTCCTTTTTGTTACATCTTACAAAATCTACATCATGGGTTTTTATATCATACATGACTACTTTATCATCTTCTTTTACAACGTCAACTACTCCTTGAATTGTATAATATTTTCCTGACGGTGTTTTTTGTTGTGGAAGTGTGAGTCTAACTTCAGTATCTGAAACATTCTCTGCAAGGTTTCTAAGCTTTTTCCAATATTGCTTCACCTGTTCTAAAGCTAACTTTTTCACATGAGGAGACAATGAATGTCCCCCTTCCAATCTCAAAAGCTCATAATTTTCCTCAAATGCTTCCGCAATAAATTCTAACATCTCTTCATTATTCATTTCTATCACCTCTTAAAGAAATGATTCGGTTATGAATATCCTCAATCGTCTGATGAACAAGACTACCAAATAACATAGTTTGTGATCGAGAAGGGATAAACCCATACTTTTTAAACACCATATAGTTTCTTGGACATTTTAAATAAAGTAAATAATCACTTGTATATGAATACACTTTAGGGATTTCTTCTTCTTTCACTTCCACTTTAGGCATATCAGATACAACTACGTTCGGTATTTGGGGATATTTCATCTCTTCTAATAACTGCTTAAATGCTGGTTCGACTTTTTGTCCAGCCCCTCTTAAATTGCTAATAATCAACATTTCTTCAGCCCTTGAAAGAGCAACATAAAATAATCTCATTGTATCGAATTCAGGTATTTTTTCCAATGGCTCATTGTCACCTTCAATTAAAGGTCTAACAATTTCTTCCTCCCTTGGAACACTCTGATTCTTCTTTCCTGGGTTTCCAAGGACAACATAAGGAAATTCCAATCCTTTTGACTGGTGGATAGTTAAAAATGGTACTCGCCCCTTTGGAAATGGAGTTTCCTTATTTTCTACCTCTGTTTCTCCAATTCTAAATAGGCCATAAACATAACGACCAAAGAAATCATTTGAAAGGTGATCCTCAATTAGCCTTGCACCAGTAATAACAGAAGAAGATTGCTCCATATATCGTGATAAATACTCAGATATCATCGACAAATTACAAATCGGTCCTTCGTCTAATCCATCTTCCGCCAATTTAAACATTTGAGAAAAATACGGAAATCCGCAAAGACGATAGAATAAGTCAAGGATGTTCCAGTCAACTGAAGTTGCTCGATTAAGAATATATTGCAAACTAAAAGGTTTTCCTTGCTTTGTTCTTTGCTCAATGATTTTATCTAATCTATTTGAGCCTAATCCTCTAATTGTTAGTTGAGAAATCAATGGTGTTTTCGATAATATTCTTTTATGTTTTTGAGGAATATAACTTTCTTTTAAAGTCCATCCATTATCATTTACTGTTTTTAATAAACGAATATAGTCCTCTTTACATCTTTTCAGTTCTTCTGTTTTTACATTAACAAACCGCTCCAACCGTTCATCCTTCTGCAGTAATTCTTTAGCTGTTCCCTCTATAATGTCTAACCAATCATGGTAGTCCTTATATACACCAGAATAATCTTGTCGAGCAGGTTTTCCAAATACCTTTGTAAAAATACCGAACATAGCCTTGGCTTCCTCAACTTCTAAAAATCTCCCTGCTCTTGGAGCATATACATTAATTCCTTCCTTTTCTAAAGCTCTCTTCATTCGTTTTACATGCTTATTATTTTTTAATGCTGGGAATAAAAATGCAATTTGATTGGGATCTTCGACTTTTTTTTCATCTATGAGCTTTTTAACAAAATGAGCAATTTCCTCCGCTATATCCTCAGACTTTGAAGGGGTAGTCGTAATGACAGAAATGTCATTATCTTGTTTATACGCTTGGATATTTTTATCATGTAATCTGTAATATCCTTCACCGTTTTCCTTTACCCAGCTAACCTTATCAATAAAGTTCGTATAAGTTGTAACAATTTGTTTTTTTGAGCGGTAATTTATGTTTAACCTTATTTCTTTCGGTGGTGTTTGTAAATACAACTGACTTCTTTGCGGAAACTGAACAAAGTTTTCTACTGTAGCACCTCGGAAACGATACAGGGCTTGATCATCATCACCAACAACGCATAGATTTTTATTCCCTAAAGCTAATCGAAAAAAAAGCTGTTCTTGGATTCGATTTGTATCTTGAAATTCATCAATAATAAGATATTCAAATTCATTAATGACATGTTTACTTTCAAGTAATTGATGTAAAGCCCTTTGTTGTAGAAGTGAAAAATCTACCATATTATTAGACTGAAGTTTTTGTGTATACCATTCATATAACTTTGCAATCTGAAGCAATGTTTCGTCTTGCTTTTTAATTGAGTGATTTTTAATCAATTCAATCGGTAGATTTTCTTCTGATAATCTATTAAAAATTGAAATAAGAGACAAGGCAGTTTCGTGACGTGATTCCGAACGTTTCCCAAAGTATTGCTTTATATCAGATCGCCATTCATTCTCCTTTACATGAAGCAATTCTTCTGCTAAATTCCAAAAAGAGCTTGAATTTATATAATAGTATTGATCTAATTCATCCATAAGAATTGGAGGTTTTACCCTTGTACGATTTTTAATAAATCGTCTATCACCAATAATTTTTTGACAAAGTGAATGGACTGTACCAACATACATACGTGAAATATCATAAGAGATTCCCGTAAGATTTGTTACTGTTCCTAATATAGTTTGCAATCCGTCTTTTAACTGCTTTGCGGCCTTTTCTGTAAATGTTGATAAAAAGATTCTTTCTGGTAATACACTATGAAAAACAATAGCGTTTACAGTTCTCCATAAGAGAACCCTCGTTTTTCCTGAACCTGGACCTGCCATTAGGAACAGAGGACCATCTAATGATAAAATCGCTTCACGTTGCCCTTCATTTGGTTTAAATCTATGTATTTCAAACAACTGTTCTAAAGTAATACTTCCCCTTGTATCCAATTTCCCCCCTCCAAATGATATAAATGTTCTATTTTTATTGTACCAACAATCTACTATTATTTGCTATTAATTTGGAAGAACATTTTTAAGATATCCCGATATCTTAAAATACGAATACCATCCAATCTTGGGTTCTTTCAATTGATAGTTACTTAACATATAAATATAAAAAGCCTCGTTTTCTAACGCAGCCTTTTAAGCATATGCTAATAGGTAATATTCAAGCAATATTTATAGCCATTAAACTATATTTCTTAGTTTTATTTCTAAAAATTACAATGGCAGAAAGAAACGGTGCTGAACTTTTACAATTACCAAACTTTAACCTTCCCTTTACAAACCGAATTTCACCTTTCATACAGTAGTCATCCCACCACTTCGTATCCGTTCTGGCAGGGATTAGGCAAACCACTGTAGCATCTTTCTTCGAAGATTCATAGGCTTTCTTAACCCATTCTCCAATAGTACGACCGTAAAGAGGATTCATCCAGCAAACGCCATTCTTGTTTTAACCGTCTATTTCTGGACTGTAATAATTTTCGCATTTAGCATTTTCTTCTCTTGCACATACATCAAGTTCAAATCTAAATTCTTCATTTAATCTATCAAATAAATCTTGTGAAGTAGCCCACAAATCAGTTTTTGAAGTAAATAAACCAGTATTAATAGTCGTTAAATTTCTCCTTATTATTTTGTAATGTTTTATGAGATTAATATATTCCTTTCGTCAACTGTTTACATTAGGTTTTCTGTTCTATCTGGTTCGTGGAATTAATTAGTGCATATTGATAATCCCAAAAATAAAACAAGAGGTGTGTCCCTATTCCTCAAAGATGATGTAATCACTAAGCGAGAAGAACTTGAACTGCTTCGTGTCAAATACCGCCCATATGAGAATTGACCTGCTACAAACAATGTTTGTACCTGCTCAGATTATTGTTCGGGGTAGAGATGATGCGGATATTTCCCCCATCAGGCCTGAGATAAATACTGTTTCCACCTGCTACACGAAAAGAGTGTAGCAGCTTCAGATAATTTTGGACGCTGCCTTAGACTGCAGATGAGGTATATAACGTTTCGTTAGTGACCTATCTTGTCGAAAAATGCCTCAATAAACGTTTGACATTTTTAAATAAACAATTACCAATTGGAGGTTTGTAATATGGGAATCAAAATGATATACAAAAAGACTCTTGCTATGGATTTGATAAAAGCGGGACATGATTTGGAATATACGACACGGAATCGGAAGAATAAAAAATACCAATGTTACGCTTTTGAAGATTCAGTTGAATTGAGAAAGAGCATTGCACAAATAAATAACCAAAGATATAAAGGATATTCAACAGGCAATGAAATGGAATGAGAACATACAAATGATACTATTAACAGTATCGGTAATAATAATGATGATAATGTTCGCTATTACCGTGTGGGACGTCACCTTTAAGAAAGATGATGAAATGATAAGACAAGAGCAAGAACGGGAGGAACGACGCCTACAACGTTTAGAAATAATAAAAAATATGGAGTGAAGGAAGGAACGAAACGTAACTCCCTTTACAATATAACAAAGGAGGCCTGAATTTAAGGCTCCCTTCAAATTAAATAAGGACGCTCCGTATTAAAGCGTCCTTTTACTATTTCTAATTATTGATTTGCTTCAAAATATAAAGCAACAAAGTCATCAATTATCACTTGATTATTTTGATAATCTTCAGCAGATAATAAATGATAAGGTTCATTTTCTAAAGTAATTATGTTAAATTTTTTAGTATCTCCATTATAAAAACTTTCAAAATCAATTGTAGCTAAAATAATTTGATTTGAAATTTGTGCTTTCTCTGTCAACAACCTTAAAATCAATTCACTATTTGTAGTACTTTGTTCTCCACCTTTAGGAGAATCAATTACTAATGGATATTTTAATCCTTCAGGATTATATTCTTCAAGAAGCTTTATAAATGAATATACTCTAGCTAAATTAACTCGAACTTGACCGCTACCAGATGCTTTGAGGTTTTTTCCAATATTATATTTTTCAGGGAGTGCGTGTTCATTCGTATTAAATCTAATTAGATTTAAATTTAAGATATCCTTATAACTACTGTTAGCTTTATCTATTTCATCCTGCCATTTTTTTAAATCTTTTCTTATTTCTTTTAAGTCTTCTGACTTTTCTTCTATGTCACCAGCATTTTTGACAAGTTCCGTGCTTAGTTGATTTTGAGTTTCTTGTAATCCTTTAAATTTCAGTATGTCTTCAAATGTATTGTCTGAATCAACCTTTTCTTCTTCAATAGTTTTCAACGTAGCTTGATAATCTTCATATTCTTTTTGTACTTTTTTCATTTTCCCCTGCAATTTTCCCTTTATATCTAACATTTCTAATTTTGATGCTTCTAAGTCTACAATATTATAATTAATTCTTAAAATGTCTTTAGCTTGTATTTCAAAATGCTCTTTACAATACGGACATTCTACATCAAATTGATGTTTTACATGTGCTCTTACTTTATCATTTTGTTTCAAAGTACTATTTAAATTATCAATTACATTGTCAATTTTATATATTTCTTCCTGATATTCTATAAGTTTTCTTCGAATGTTATTCAAATCATATGAGTACTTTTCATATTTATGAAGTATCTCTTTCTTTTGAATTTGTAGTGCTGTAATATCCAGTTCCAAATTAAACGCTGTAATGTTTTCTCTTATATATGCAAGCAAACCTAAAATTTCTTTTTTTCTCGTTTTCAAATCACTCATAGAAACATCTAATTCTTTTTTTTCTTTCAACTTTATTCCATAATCTTCATCAAGAATATCTAGATGATAATAAAATAATAAGTCTCTACTTTTTTTATCAAATTGGCCTAATTTATCAAAAGATTTCAATTCTGATGTCCAACCATGGTCCTGGTCAATGTAATAAGGAATGTAATGAAACACAGGCGGAGCTATCACATATTTTTTCTGCTTGTCTTCTAAAAAAACATTGAATCCAAATATATCATGTAACTTATGTGATAATTCAGAAGCGCTCGATGTTTTAAAGATTCCTTTAAGGTCTTTTATTACAACAACATCACCATGTCTAATAAAAGTATGTTTCATATCATTTACTTCTATCTCTAACATGTGGATTTTACTTTTCGCATTTAACCTATCAGCAAAGAATACTTCTGCGCCCAATGTATAATAAATGGATTTCATTATTGTTGATTTACCTAGTTGATTTCCTTTACTTGTAACAATATTAATACCATCCTCGAAATTTACACTCTTAGCTTTTTTTTCAATTACATCAAATATGAATAACTTACGAATTATTATTTCATTCATGAGTTTATCCCTCCCTCAGGGCTAATTCAATATTTTGCATATACAAGATTTCTTTTTCTTCTTTAGATAACTCAACATCTACTTTGTCATCGAAAGCATTTTGCAAAAGTATGACTAGTCCACTTCTCGTTAATTCATCGTTAGTATCAATTTGTTCTTTAGCATATCGAGAAATATCCCTATTTATATTTTGTAATATATTTGGAGATTTATTGCACTTTTCTTTAACACTTGCCATCGCTCTCCTATATAAGCTTTCTTCTTTCAAGCCTAAACGTCTGCCTTTATAATCGGCACAAATATCCTCAAAAGTTAAAACATCCGCATTAATCTTTTTTGAGTTATCTAATAATGATGCGAATTCTGTTTTCGAATAACTCTTTTTATTAAGTACAGTATTAAATTCATCTTGTAAACTAAACTCATAATTTTGTTTGGTTGTTAAAATATCCTGCAACGTATTAAAAAGTGCATCGGCAGCTGTTATACTAATATCTATTTTTTGTTCCATTAATAAAGAATTTAATTTATATTGGCTGATTTCTCTATGATTATGAAAAGACATATCTAACAAAGAATATATAAACTTCGGTGATAATCCTTTCTCTACAAAGACCGGGCTCTTAGACATATTTTCTTCAATTAGCTTTTTAATTTCTTCATCTAAATTTTCAAATAGAATTCTTTCTGCATTGACCATTTTCTGTTTATATTTTAAAGGGTTATTGGTTATTAAATATATTTCTTTAATATCTGCATCTATTTTCTCAATATGGTCATACATTTTCAAAAATACATCTTTATTTGTTAAACTTTTCAGTTCAAAATTCCCGGTAGTAGAATCCTTTGTTTTCAATTGATAGGTCACAATGGTTGGTTTTTCGTTTGATGTTTTAAATATGACCACATCATCAATACAATCCATGGCAACAGTAAAATCTTCGTTTTGATATAATTCAAAAATCTTCCACATAGCAAAACTAATCTGCATAGCTAACCTGTTTGAAGACCTTGAACCTGTATTCTCACGTGCTTCGTAAGTTTCCAAGCTAGGATAAGAACTTATATCCACTAGCCATCCCTCCTTTAAACCCCAAAGGCAATTTCACAATTCCATTTATATAATGAATTTTTTTCCGTTCAAAATTCTTGTTCTTAAACTGCAATAGCAAAACATCCTTTTTACCATATTATATCAATTTTAAGCTATAATTTGTTATAAATTTCATTTTTCATCCTAAATCATCCAGTGCTAATGAGCTTTTTAATTTCTTTTTTACATACAGTTTCCTATTACACACATCAAAACCACGCCCAGTGACGAGCGTGGTTCGTTTACTTGCATTTAATTTTCACTGTAGGCTGATCAACACCTTTTCCATATGTCCATTCAATTTGCTCTATGCCATAACTTTTCGTGGAAGTTTCTCCTGTCATCTACATTTCTTTCCAATATAATACTTGTACACTTATATTGGAGGAATGAAAATGATAGATAAAAAGAAACATAACCTATATTCTACATGGAAAAATATGATGGCTAGATGTTATGTCAAAAGCCATCCAAATTATAAATATTACGGTACTAAAGGAGTGACAGTCGCCGAACGATGGCATAGCTTCAATAATTTTATATATGATATTGATAACATTATGCCAAACGGTCATTTATTATATAGCTCTGATTATCAATTAGATAAGGATAAAAAAGGTGGGATACTATATTCCCTCGAAAATTGCAGTGTTATATCTACTGAAGAAAATAAAAAAATAGCATATACAAAACAACAGCGCAGAATTATTGCAATTAACAAAACTGATGAAATCTCATTTCATTCAGTCTCAGAGGCGAGTCGAGCTCTCAATATTAAACGTCCCACTCTTATCAATTATTTAAAAAATGGGAAGTAACATACTACAGGCTTTCACTTTAAATATTACAATTAAAAACTGTTGTAAGGTTTCACTCATTTCTGTATAATTGTTTTAAAATAATTTTCGGATACGTTGATACATCAACGTTAGTTGGGACCCCGTAGCTCAGTAGGGAGAGCGCCATCTTGACAGGGTAAAGATCATGAGCCCGAGCCACCGGAGTCATACAACTACTTTTAAAACAGTTTATAACTTATAAAAATCTGTCTCATTATTTCTTATTTCAGACCTTAATTTTTAAACTTCAAACATAAAACTCCCACGGTTGGAAGATCCGCCGGGGCCCACTTTAACTCCAATAAATTATTAACATGAACCCATATCAACTCGGCATGCTCAAGCGCTTTAGGTATACCGCACTCTATGTATGCCTTATAAGTAGCAAGATGAACTATAATATTCTCATACTCATGATCCACTTCTTCTATTTTTTCACCAACAGTAATTAAACATCCTAGTTCTTCTTTGATCTCACGTATCAATGCATCTTGCGGCATTTCCCCTTCATTAATTTTCCCACCTGGAAATTCCCAATAGTTCGGTAATGACATTGTAGGAGAACGTAATGCACATAGTATTTCATTCTTCTCATTAAAAATGACCGCTCCAACAACCGATACTTTTTTCTTCATGAATCGTCACTTCTTTCACATCTTATTTAGTACATATACTCTCTATATCTCGTCTTCTTGCTTATATCGCGCCATCTTCTTCTCTAATTTTGCAACATCTTCATGTAGATTTAAAACATGCAGCTTCCGATGACAATTCGCACATACTCCAACAGTATTATAAATCGTATCTTCTCCATCCTCTGATAGCCATTTCACATGATGTGCTTCTAAGTATGGATGCCCTTTTTTATCTTGGAAAGGAGCATGCTATTTACATAACTCCCATTTACCTTGCGCAGGTCTTTTGGCCAGCTCAGCTACATACTCATTACGTTGATGTACTGTATATTTTGTAAAGCACCTATTATAGCCATGAGATGCTACCTTTGTAGCTCGATCCTTTAATTTATTTTAACTTATTACTCCCAACAATTTTTTAGCCACTTAAGCCTGAAATTCAATCTCTCTATGCCATTTCATATATTGACGCTGCATTTCATTCATTTGGATCTGTAACTTATCATGTATATTCAAGAAGATTTTTAAAGTTTCGTCTATACTGTTCGAAATTAAAATTCTCCCGTCGTCTCCAAAACTAATAAAACCTTTATCAAATAACGCATCATGGTTAGGACAAAGTAGTAGTCCATTGTTTATATCTAACCTTTCCCTATGATTAGATTGACTCCAAGGCTTAATATGACTTGCTATTAGAAAACGTTTATCAGAGACTCCACATAGTTTACATTTCTCTTCATTCTTCAACAAATTCTTTTTAAAAATGGATTGTCCAATTCTAGATTTTATAACTTGTTCTTTTTCAGTTTGGTCTAATACATACGACAAATCCTTCTCTATTTCTTCCAGAATAGTTTCTTCATCACTACCCCCTATGTTTGATAGCTTGTTCCAAGTATCCCTATTTTTTTCTTTAACTATTGTTAATAAATAATCAGCAAGTTCTAGAGTTACTCTAAACAGGTAACCAGTATTACCACGCCCAACCTTATTAAATGGAGCGTATTTTTCACCCTGTAGCTTTAATATGTTTTCTATGAAATCTTTATATATAATAGGAATCTCCAAATCATGGTATTCCACATTTACAATCCATCCTTCTTTTTCCCAGAGCTCAGTCTGTTCTAGTCCAATTGGCTTATCATGAACCTTATAATCTTCTTTTGCAACCAAAATTGATACTAGCCTTCCTTTAAAACTATTAAAAATGATGTCACCTTTTCTTATCATTTTCATATCTGTCCAGTGATGAAATGTTTGTCCCTTGTTATTTTTTTGTGGCGCCCAGAGAAATCCTCCCTCCCTCTCCTCCTTATAACTTTTATTTTGAAATACAAGAAAATAATTCATTTTTCTACTCCCCATATATTAGATTGGAAACTTATCTTATCAATATTTAAGTAACTGTTTATATTCAAATAAAATATTATCAAATCTAGTACTCTTTTTCACATGAAACATCTAAATTATTCCTTATTGCTTTTTATGGTACTTCATCCCATGCACAAAATA
This sequence comes from Bacillus sp. 05T21, assembly GCF_056396785.1. Lineage (NCBI taxonomy): Bacteria > Bacillati > Bacillota > Bacilli > Caryophanales > Bacillaceae > Bacillus > Bacillus sp. 05T21. The sequence goes on from NZ_JBFTMD010000023.1 coordinate 58,887, forward strand.
ATTTAAATCATCTTGTCATAGACAATAACGAAGTAACAAATTTGAAATTAGGACTAAGTGAAGCAATTGCTGTGAATGGGAATGTAGATTCTTTTGAAGTTACCAATAACAAAGTGCATGATAACAACATTGGAATTGTTCTTATTGGACATGAAAGCATATCTCCAGTAGCAGCTTTAGATCAAGCGCGGAACGGAATTATTCGTAACAATATCGTTCATTACAATTCATCTTTCAATTTTTCCTTCATCAAAGTTAAGTGCTCATCATTTCTACTGTTATAGTTACAATATCGATAATTCGAACCTTTACCACAATACAGCACTTCCCCCGTTTGCTTATGTTTATGAATATATACGTAATACATAACAATCACCTCACTATCCTTATATCTAGGGATAACAAAGTATAAATCTATAGAAAATAATTTAATCAAAAAAGACTGATACAAATCAGCCTCATTTTGGATATTTTCTAGCTATTATATTCTTTGTTCAATTAACCTCTATTCTTACACAACCCTACCAGCATCTCTTTCTCTTCTTCTGTAATAACCTTTGGGTTTAACGTCTTATCTTTTATTGCTTCTAATTCTTTAATCCCCAACTTTTCCTTACTCTCAAAGTAATCATCGGTAGCACTATAAGATTTAATTCTACCAATTAGATCTCTATCAAAATCTAGTGGAATGGTTAAAACTTTAGAGAACACTCTACTTCCTATTATAATTACTTCGTCCTCTTTAGCGCTACAATTTAGAGATTGAATTTCTTTATCATGTTCACCTTTAAATAACATCTTTTCAACATAAAAATAAGCAGTTATATACCTTTTCTTGCCAATCCTAGCGTTAAAAAAAATGTACGAACCTACTCTTAAATGCTTTTTTATAATATTGCCTTTCCTTCCACTGTCTCCGTATACCAATTGCGTAAAATTAGGATCAACGTGTCCTTCTCCCGCTTTTTCTGCACTATAAGTAATAATGATATGTTCACTCATATTTTTCTCTCCTCTTATTCTGGAAAATCTCCAGATTTCATTAATAGCCTAGCAATTTAATCGCCAAAATTATTTAATACAAAAGTCGTTACTTCAATTTCATTCATAGCCGCTGTAGCTTTACCGATACTTCCATCTTAAAGCCCCTAGAAATAATTATGATTTTCTACGCTTTTACTAAAATCTCTATTTATCCATCTTACACTCATTTAATACCTTATATAAATAATACTATACAAAAAATGTATTATTTATGTAATATTGGTAAATTGATAATTTATTTTCAAGTAATGCTTATAATTGATATTGAACTTCAAAAAGGCGGTGGGAAATTTGAATGAATTGAAAACTGCGGAAGAAATTATGGAAGCTATCAAAAATTTAAGCAACGAGGAAAGATGGAAGCTGCTAGACAAAATGTACGATGAATACTACAACACAACAGGTAACGAAGCTCCAATAGACTATTAATGTAAAAAAGGTAAATTTTATAACTCAAAATCCATCAAAAGTCACTACAAGCCTGCAATGACTCTCTGTTAAATTTTATTAACTTTAAATATAATCCTATTAACTAACCTTCTAAAAAGTCATACAGGCCAATCTAAAAATCCATTTTTCATCATACTCAATAACTTTATTTCATAATTAATCTTATCTCGTGAAATATAAATAAAAGGGAAAATCCCATCCGTAAAAATAGATTTGATTTCCCCTTCCTTCTATAAACTAATAATAAAATTGATATTTTATTTTTAACTTCCTTATTTTCTCGTTCAGATAGCGACTAGATTGCCAATGAATCAATATCTTTTATTCATTTAAATTCATTTATTATTCTTTTCATTGCACGCTTAACACCACTATAGGCTGTTCCAATTTTTTAGTAATAGAATTATTACCCGTACAATCGAATGATTTTCTGATTTTTTCATATAAGTAATACTCATCATTCCACGAATGTTCTTGGTAGATACGCCATAACCTCTCCCAAAACACACTTTCAAAATCATCTCGGAAAACCCGTTTGTTTTTCCATGCATTTTCAAATTTATTAAGAGTAGATCGCATCAAAGACCTTATTAAATAATCATTAAATATGATATAGAAAGCATCTTCTCCTTTTTCCAATCGAAGCATTACATACTTATCCCACGTCTTTTCTACCGCAAGCACCTGCTTTACTTTTTTATCATTATAAATTCGTTTTATTCGTTCCAACTTATCTTCCTGCTGTATTTGAATATGTGTTTTCTTTTCTCTTTTGTATAATTTCATGTTGCCGCCCCCATAATTTTTAGAAATATTTTCAAGTTTGTTGTGACAAAACTACAAAAAGTGTTGTATTTATGAATGTCTAAGACAGGAAAGGAACTATCTCTCACTCGGTCTATTCGTCTCTACACGCACAAAACGTGACACTATATTGATAAAAATTATTATTTATATGGAATGACGGCACTGAAACACAAAAAAGACAAGGAACCTTACCTTGTCTATCTACAATCAAAGCTTATTCGCTAACATATCCAATCTCTAATCATGGAAATTAAATTGTTAGATAAATGTTGAGAAATATAAAAATTACATTTCCATTGAATTACATTTTTGTTATTCTTAATTATAAGAATATTCAAAAACAGGAGGGGACTTCATGAACGTTCATACACAAGATAATAAACAGATTACGCAATTACTAAACGAATGGTATCACTCTATGTTGTCACAACAAAATATGCAAGCAACAAACTTAAAACAAGAAATAGAAGATAGACTTTCCAATACCAAGAAAGATGAACACTTATCACTATATTATTCGTTACTAAATTTTAGATATACAGTATTAACAGATGGACTTAGCATCACAAAAGATAGTTTTAATAAAATTAATTCCTTCGATATACCCGAAAATAGCTTTCTATCCTATTATTATCACTTCTTCAAAGCCATGCACGAAGCAATGATTTCAAATTACACTAAAGCTAGAGATGAGTTTGAAAAAGCTGAAAAACTTTTAATGTACGTACCAAATGAAATGGAACTTGCGGAATTTAATTATCGTATTGCTTCATTCCACTATCAAACATACCAACCCCTAGTGGCAATTCAATATGTAACGAAGGCTAAAGATATATTCTCTAAACATGCAGGTTACGAAATTAATTTAGCTGCATGTGACAATGTTTACGGGCTATCTTGCATAGATTTAAGACAATTTGAACAAGCAGAAATTAATCTTAATTCTGCATTAGATATTCTACGGAAACACGATGAAGAATCTTTAGTCCTTAGACTAAGACACAACTTAGCGTGGTTATACGCAAATCAAAATCTTTCAAAATTAGCAATTCGACATGTATCCGAAGTGACGAAAAAAAACCCTAAACATTTCAAAGCCATTTTTGTAGAAGCACGTGAGTATTATAAATTAGGCGAACATACTCTTGCCGAAGAATTGATTGAAAACGGTCTACGTATTTGTAATGAACTTGAAAATAAAGAACTTCTACCTCATTTTATGATTCTAAAAGAACTAAATAATAAAACTTCCGCATTATCTTTAGAAAAAGAAATTTTAGAAGGGATTTCTTACTTTAAAAAAGAAAAACTATGGGACTGCGTGCAAGAATACACTGAAATTTTAGCAAATGCATTCTATCAAGAAGAAAGTCATGTACAAGCTAGTAAGTATTTTTATATGAGTAATGAAGCAAGAAGAAAATATGAAGAAAAAGGGGCGTTAAAGTAATGAAAAAGATTGGATTAACAATAGCTGGATTAGCCGTATTAGGAATTACATCTTTAGGATTAGGACATACAAATGAAATAGCAAAAACGAAACAAAAACTAATAGCAGTAAATATAGGCGATACCTGGTCACCTCAAAGACCTGATTTAGCTTACAGTCACGGTCATACTGGCGGTTCTCCTGAATATACACATGGAGAAGGCTGGTCTCCATCTTACACACACGGGGAACCTTGGGGTATAGCTGATGGTAATACTGGTGCACCTGCTTACGACCATGGAAGACCGCCTGCACCTACGAACACACATGGTGAAACAATAATTTAACAAACAAAAAGAACGCCCTAACCCTTACATTAGGCGTTCTTTTTTCGTTGTAAAAATAAAACCCGCGAATTAAATCGCGGGTTCTTGTAATAATTCTTGGGCATCTATCATAATATCCGAAACATTAACACCTCTACTCTTGCACATTCCTACCATTGCAGGAATAATGATTTGAAATTCCTTTTCTTTGATAACACTTGTATACGAAGCCCTAGCATTAGTTTCTCTTGCGATAGTTCTCCGAGATTTCAAATTAATCCCTTTCTTTATCTTGTTTACAAGATGACTGCAAAGTTATTGCCAACCTTTATTTGCCCAAATGGTACCGTGAATAACTACGGAATACCGATTAACATGCTTGAGAAGAATCTGTCTAGGAGTTTTATACTGCACTTCTTCTTTTGCTAACGTTTTAATCACCATTTTTTCTTGCAACTTGGTTTCAATTTCAGTAATATGACGCCATTAACTTTTGTTTCATGAACATAGAGCATCGTTAAATGTCTTCTATCAATTAACGTCTTAAATTATTACTAGGGTCTCCATCAGGATTGCTTCGAATATAGGGCTCAACATATGTTCCATCCTTTCGATAATACCCATCTACTGAATGTACACCCGGACTGGATTTACCACCATTATCTTCTGGATAATCATCTTCTTCATTAGAATCATCACCATATTTGCGTAAACAATCACTATCCGTGCTACATCCTTCATGTGGCTTTGAATCAGTAATTAATGACATTATTTTTGCTACTCCCACTGCCCCTCCTATAAAAAACCAAAATACAACTAAAATAGTAACAGTAGTCTGAAATAGAGTTGGAATAGTCTTGAATAACTCTGGAATATCTTTTATTGCAAGCCCTCCAGCGAAAGTACAAAAAATATAAATCAAAATAATTACTATAACAATTATCAACTCGAAATTTAATTACTGCCTTTTGCAAATCTTCCATCACTATTAATCTCCACTCGATTTCTTACTATCTATTTAAAATGAAACCCATTACACGCAGCATCCCATCTAATTAACCTTAATCCAGATATAGTCATCCTCATATTTAACATTTAATTTTAATCGAATCCCCTTCATATAAACCTCTAATTGTTTTATAAGATCCTCATCATCAGGGTTATCATATCTATCTACATCTAAATATAACTTAAATATATTTCCCTTCGTTAACTCAAACTCCCATTTTAGAAAGTTATGTAACATATTTTCTTTATTCATATAATTATTTGCTTCCATATAATCTAGTAATTCATATAAATTATAGTATACTAAGCTACTTGGTCTAAGGCCTTCACATCTTGGGCAAAATTCTCTATATCTGTCTTGTAATTGCATAATCATTTCTGTTCCACATTGATTACAGTTATACATATAACACCCTCCTCTACTAGATAACTCAATTTCTCTCCCTTATTTCCTGTCCTTGAAATTATAAATTATACTATTTTGTTTAACAAATATTTTTCTTATGCAACTGAAAGTATAATTTATTCTCCAGGTGAATTTCTATCTTAGTTTTTGGTTTTAATCCAAATATCAATACCCTGTTTGAGGCTTAAGTTACTGTGGTGTATAATTATCAAAAATTCTAAGGAGTTATATATATGGTTAATATAAAAGTAATAGCTGAGGTTTTGAGGATAGGGTTACAAATTGGTTTATTTTCAAAAACTGAAGTAATCGAGTGGGCTGATCATACAATTGAAACATTAGATAGTCCTTCTATTGAAATTATAGAAGTTTCTTTATCCAGTAATGATAAGTTAGTTGATATTGTATCTAAATTAAAAAACATAAAAGGAACGTATGATAAAAAATTACCCATAAAAATTATACTGGGACTGTTATGGGAGAAATTTATGATAAATGAAGAAAATGTATTGAAAATAAAACCATTTATATCTAATTTGATATATTATAATTGCTGTGAGGGATTCGATTATGTAGATGAACAGCTGTATAATTTTAATGAAGAAATTAATTTAGCCGCAAATAATATATATGGGAATCTAGAAGATATTAGTCAAGAAATAAAAAGGTTTTTATCTATTTATAAAGATTTTAGTATATATTTTCATTTACCTTATGGTGGGCTGGATGATGAATAAAAACAACAGGTCTCAAAGACTCTTAAAACTTCTTGAAGCAAATAGAAAAAAGCATAAACCTACTCATGGTGCTTTATATGATGAATGCGTCTGCGTGTTAGGTGCTGGAACTAAAGAATTAGCTCCTGAAATAGGATCAGAAATATACAAATTATTAAATGACTCTTACCCTTTTGAATGGTGGGGACGAATCAGTTGGAATAAGGTTTCCCTTAAACATGCCATTGACTCCATGGATCAAATATCTCATCTTATCCCATTGGAAAGTAAAGTCTATATCCTATGGAGTACTGGACCTACTCCAAATTTAAACGATATATTACATAATATTGACGATGTAACGGCGGTTGGTAGCGACACTTATCTTTTTTGTCCAAATAATTTTGTTATAGAATTTTACCATGAAGGTGAAATCATGATTGGTTTTGGAAAAAACCGTATTTAACAGCCAACATACAAAGAAATTTTTTTGTTTCTAGATTTATTGATACTGATATTGATGTGTTATGTAAACTTAATATAAATACCTTATGCAATCAAAATACCTTTCATCATCTATATTCTTGATGTAGTAACACACTGGATAAAAGGTAGAGGGAGATAGACAATGAAAGAAATCATTAAAGAGATTGTTTCTACAAGTAAAAGATACAAAGTTCAAGTTATCAAACGATATGATGGTTTTTACACTACAGAAGTTTTTGCGTGGTTTGAGGATTACGGATATGAGTATTGGGCTCCTATTAAGCAGGGTTTATCGTTAATTGATACAGAAAAACATGCCATATCTATAGCAATGGAAAACTTAAAAGTGTATTCAGGTGAGAGTGATTAGTGGGGATTAGCCGAGAGTTATTTACTTTATCAAGTTTTACTTTAGTAAATAAAAGGCTAGTTAGCTCTTATAATGAACTAACTAGCCTTTTTATTTTTTTTTCCTTTTTACATATGTTCCTCATGCAATTTCCGTTCAGAGAATTCGATAAATTCCTCTAGCTTTTGTTTATCTATAATCGATACGAAAATATACACTAACTAAATTTCGACAAAAAAGAATGGAAATGATTCTATTTTTAGTAAATATTTTTATAAATATTACGATACACGAAATTACTATATTAATTTTAATAAAAGCTCCTCAAAGGAGCCACTTATTTTACAAGGTACTGTTCTACTTCTTTTATTAATAGTTCGGCACCTTCTGGACTTAATGTTATCTTACCGTTTGCTAATGATATGTTACGATTTGATATCTCTCCTGTTAATGCACAAACACCACCGGGCTGATATTTTTGTAAAACAATGTCTTCACCTTCTACAAAGATCTCTAATGGTGATTTTTCTTTAATACCTAGCGTATTTCTAAGTTCCTTTGGAATTACCACACGCCCTAAATCGTCTACTTTTCTAGTCACTCCGGTTGCTTTCATCTAGCATCTTTCCCCATTTCAATATCAATTGTACCTAAGTTATTCTCTACTATTATAACAAGCTTTCCCCATACCTGAAAGTTTAGTTACATTTACAAAAGAACAAGTGGAACAAATAGAAAATTATTGGCATGAAAATAGGCTTAAGAATCGAAATGAAGCAATGCGCCAGCTCATAGAGAAAGAATTTAAATCATAAATAATGAGTACCCTTTTTATTTTCCCTAAAAAACCTAAAAACATCTGTAAAGCCTGTATCTATCTTTACATGTTTTTTTATAATAAATAAGACCTATTGTATTAACTACTTCATCAAAACGCAAAATAAACCGATTTGGAAAGCCGTTTTCAAATCAAACCTCATTTTTATACAATTCATCCTTATTTGCCGCTTCCCAGCGATTTTTCAGTCTTATATAATTGAATTAACAAATATTAGGGTTTTTTTAATGAATATACAAAACGTATCATCAGCACTCGACAACCCTAGATTGTAAAGATGGTCTATCTTCCTTTGTGTATTGCATTTCTAAGATTTTTATTTCCCCTTACCCCTTTATACTTTATTTGTACCAATACCCATTACTTCACCTTTTCTAAGACCATAAAGAACGTACTATCCGGTAGCACAACTGCATTCCCAGACTCATCTTTAAACTCGATTTTCTCGCTAAGATGGCTTATATATCCATCCTGCAAATAGTTCCTAGCTTGAACAATGTTTACTTTATCTCCAAAGATACCCTTTACGAAATCCTTATAGTCGTTTTGCGTAAATATTCCAAACATCTGCAAGTACCTCATATTGGATTATACGACCCTTAAATCCATGGACATACTGCTCTAAGAATTTCATTCCGCCCGCATCTTTAAAATGAATCACACGCATTAACCTTTTATCTTCGGTCATGATGCCATCACGAATAATAATACGACCTCCCTGCTTTAACACCTCGTAGGCACTCTGCAGACCCTTTTTAATTACTTCATGATTGAATTTCTTACCTTCATACTCAATATAAGAGAACAGCTCATGTAGGATAGAAGAATATACAATCGTATCAACCGATTCTTTATCAAACGAGCTACTTAAGTTGATTGCATCCCCTTTAATGACGTCCCAAGAACGACCCTCGGTCTGCTTCTTCTTTTTCAACGTTTCAATCACGTTTTCCGAAATATCGATACCGTAGATTCGTTTATCCCCGATCTCTTCTTCAATCATGTCTAGCATGACACCACCGCCGGAAGAAGTCCAAGATTTTTTTCTTTATTATAAGTTAATTTTCCATACTTACCTAAGATAAAAAGCTCTTTTAATAAAAATTTGCTACCAATCTTAGATTAGCCCAGCATTAAAGCGGATTCTCCTGGAATCGGCATTGCTTGTAATATTGCCAAATCTTCATCAAATAGCGTTTCATAGATACTACCCTCAGCATCCCTACCTAAATCCACATCACTATAGATGCATATCTTGCTGGATCACGTTCATCCTTTCTTACAAACTAATGCGGTTATCTAATTTAATAACTGTGTAGTTTTAGCGTTAAGTTATCAGAAAATACATGAAATAAGCACTCTATAAATAATAGTAAATTAAATCTCGTTAAAACAAAAAGGGATGTCCTAGTACCATGCCTAGGACATCCCCTTTACTTATCTAAATTTCTAAATCCTATACATCTCTATCAATTAAACAATTATTAGATATATCTTCTACCTAAAACATTGTATTATCATTAGCTGCCTCATTTGGAATCTCTTGAATTACATCCCAGTGTTCAACAATCTTACCATTCTTTATACGAAATATATCGACTATAGCAACTCCCTTATCTTGAGAATTAGCTCGAGAATGTACATGAAGAGCTACTGTATCTCCTTCAGCTACTACACGTTTTATCTCTGCAGAGGAATTAGGATTTTTAACAAAATCCTCCTTAAAGAAATCCATAAAGGCTTTTTGTCCATCAGCAACAAAAGGATTATGTTGCTGATAATCTTCGCCTACATATTTAGGGATAATATCAATATTGTGTTTATTAAAAACTTCATTATAGAAATCAACTACCATTTTTTTATTCTTTTCATTTTCTGTCGCTTCTTTTGATACTGAGGCAACATTCTCACTCTTTATTGAGTTTCCTTTGTTATTACCGGTGGAAGCTTGAAATATCAAAGTCGACACAATTCCTAAAATAAACACAGAAATAATTATTACTACTAAATTTTTCTCTAATTTCATTTATACCTACCTCTTCTAATTATATAAATTATCTTCCATAACACGCTTGAGAAGTAGAAACCTTCTCAAAAATGTAATGTAAGGGGTAATGTTAGGAAATTTCGTTTATCCTAACAATTCCCCCTATACAAGGCATGTTAGAAATGATTAACTCTAACTTAATACCTCATTAACAGTTGCACTGTCCACAATTTGAATAAACTTCTTAACTTTATCGTTTTCATCAAACTCATACAGATGACAAAAATCTGCTATAAACGATTTCCCTGTTGCTTTGTATGTTCCACTATATTTCCCATAAACAATAACAGTATTATTATTAAATGTATAAATTTCATCCTTTGCACTATAGTTATCCCATTCCGTGCCAAGGCGTTCATGTACATTTTTCACCACTTCATCTGGACCTATATAAGTCCCCGCATATGGAAATCCAGCAGCTTCTGTCCATGATACATTTTCACTTAAATACGTTTTGAAAGCATCCAATTTTCCTTCGCCAGTTAACACATACGTTTCATGTAATAGTTTCTGATATTTATTCATAGCATTAACCCCAAGGCATTTCTTTTGTTACAACTTTTGCACTTAATTCTAATACACCTTTATTTGCATAGCCTGGATATGCTGCATCAAGTTTCGCTACAAAATCTTTTGAAGTTTTACTTTCCTCAGAAGCTTGAACCGCAGTTCTTAGGTAATCCATAGTTGCAGTAAGTGCCTGATTATTTAAAGATTTTTCAATTGATCCATGGCTAGGTACAATTATGTCAGCATTTAATGCTTGTAATACTTTCAAGTTTTCAATCCATGCCTCCATTGCCGCTTTTGAGCTAGTATCCGCTAAGAATACATGTATTTCGTTAAATACATCAATACCACCAATTAATACTTTTAGCTCTTTATTAAATAAGCTAGTTCTGTAATGATCTAAGCCTACTAGTTCAAATGTTAACCCCTGAAACTCAATCGTTTTTTCTTTAAACACTTGAGGTAATACTACGTTGCTTGGTGCGTTTTCTCCTAGGGCGCCTTTCCAAACTTTTAATTTACCTAAGACAGAATGAACAATATGTTCAACAGTAGACTCTGTAGCATACGCTATGGCTTCTGGATAAGCAGCTTTAATACTCTCTAATCCAAAGTAGTAGTCTGGATCTCCATGAATAATAAAAATTTTATCTAAAGATAAGCCGTTTTTTTTCAGATACTCAACAATTTCTTTCGAATCAGATTGAGTAAATTTTGAGCTTATTAAAAATGCATGCCCCGCTTTCTCAACTAAGGTTGCAGTGACCATAAAACTTTTTTCGTCTGAACTAAACACCGTCAATTTCACATCTTTTTGATTTGTATCGATTGTTTTAAACATAGAATGTTATTCTCCTTTTGTTAAAGTTATTTACTAGTTAACATATTTTTATCTTGTTCCGACAGAAGTTCCCTCTTCAATTTACCTAAAAGTGTGATAGCACCAGCAAATAGGCGAGAGATGAATGTCGGTTGGCGTAAGCTAACATGTTTGCTACTATAGTCAATAGAAAAATTAAAATTGGACTCTTTTTAAAAATAAGTTGAAACTATGACTGTTATAAAAAGGTTTAAGTCCATCCACTTCTAGCCTTTTTTAAAACGTTAAATGTTATATACTGTAACTTGAAATTTTTTAATATAAATTTTTAAAACGTGCTTCGATTTTATCTGGCGTCATTACCCCGCCACCAATAGGGATAATTTGATTATCCTTTTGTAAAAGCAAAGAAGGATAACTATTAATACCAAGCTGTCGAACTTTATTGAAGTCGTTTTGGGCATCTATTATTGTTTCTTGAGCGTTTAAACGTTCTAATACTTGTTTAGGATTCAAACCAAGCTCAATTGCAATCTTACGATATGTTTCAGGATCACTTAGACTTTGTCCCTCATAATAAAACGCTTTTTGCATAGCCGCAGTGAATTCTAACAAGCGGTCTGGTGCTAATGAGCGTAAAGCTGAAAAGCCAATTGCAGCATCTTTCGAATTCATTTTAAAAGTCCCTTCCTCCACCAATTTTTGATATGAAGGACCAAATTCTGCACCTGTAAGTTGATTAATTCTTTTATTCCCCTCTTCTATATATGAGAAATTTTTTATTGGTAAATCATCTAAAAATAATCCTCCACATAAAACTGTTAACGGCACTTCAGTGTGGTTTTTGTAAAATCCTTTAATACTTTCTGAAAAGCCATAGCACCATCCACAATAGGCGTCCCATACGTAAATAAGGTTATCTTGTTTTGTCTCCATTTAAATCTCCTACCTTTATTTTTATTATCTAGCTCAGCTAACTTTTTGGTTTATATAAGTACATCTTTTTATACCTTGTTCTTTTTGGGATACCTTACTATATTCCCCAAAAACTAATATTTCCAAAGAAAGATTAACCAAGGTTTTTAACAAAAGATTACGTTGCACATTATTGCCCCGTATCAGAAAATACTAAAGTTGGGATTATGCATTAATTTGAATGCATTAGTAACTTTCTACACCGGGTGGCAACGTGTGGACCACCATCCTTAATTAAATATATAAATCATATTTTATTTTAAGCAGATATTAGTTGTAACTTATTCGATTACAACCTTATGTAACCATATTAGTTACAACTATAGTAGAAGTCAATTCTTTTTTAACAAAAACAATAAATTTCTACCCTAACGCTTTTAGAATTCTATTATTAAAAACTGGCTTCTTGTTCTTAAATTTGTTAAGAAGCTTAGTAATTCTCTAAAAACATCACTAGTAAATATGGAACAACAAATTCAAGATAATTTACAAAATAAATAATATAAGTACCTCTTTCATGACTTACCGACAGAGTACCAGTTCTAGTACATAGTTTTTTTCAAAGCATTACTCTGGGGATCTCAATTTTACTATTTGGGGATTTATGCTTTTCTTAGCTTGATTGCTGTATAATGATAATAAAGTTATTGAATTTTGATTATTAAAAGCTAAGAGCCTTACTACATTCTACGTAGCAAGGCTCTTTAAAGTTGTTTCAAATTACATCCATCTGTTTATATAATACTTAAAAAATGAATAATAAAGTTGTTTACTTCTTATTGAACTAACGCATCTGTTCGTTTAAGTGTAACTCTTCACAATTACTTGATATTATATAGGTGAATAGAAAGATAAATTAAAATTTAGTTTCGTAGTTGTAAAAGGAGGTTATTTATATTATTCTCTTATAATTTTCCAAAAAGGAGAGTTTATGAAAAAGATCATTGTTTTTGTATTAACGATATTTATATTATTCTCAGGATTCGCAACACAAAGTTATGCGTTGTCAGATTCGCAATCTGCGGCAATACAAGCGTTGCTAGATGATGCCTSTCGTATATCAGGTGTGCCGGGAATGTCAATCTCAATACTTGCTGATGATGAAGTGTTCTACTTTTCTTCAGGGTATGCWGACCGTGAWAAGGGGTTGTCTGCAAGTGAARATACACTCTATGAGTTAGCCTCGGTCAGTAAAGCTTTTACCGGTATGGGTATTATGCTGTTGGAAGAGCAAGGGCTGCTCTCAATGACTGACCCTGTCCAAAAATATTTACCTTGGTTTACGTTAAAGTATCAAGGGAAACCTGTTGATATGCAAAGYCTTACACTAAATAACTTTCTTCACCATACCAGTGGTCTAACAAATATTAGGCATACTCAAARTATTCCACAAGGCAATACACCGGATATGTTGCAAAAGACTGTGGAAATGCTCGTGGATGCTGAATTGGCGTTCCCTCCCGGTGAACAGTATAACTATGGAACCGTTAATTATGACGTATTGGGTTTGGTTATTGAGATTGTGTCGCGACAAAGCTATGAAGACTTTATGAAGGAACAGGTATTTCAGCCGTTAGGTCTTCACCAGACGTATGTTTATAAAGAAGATGCTCAAGCCACTGGACAGTTGGCACAGGGCTACCGTTCTTCCTTTTTTATGACAACTCCATTTAAAGCTCCGGATTATGCTGGGAATAAACCCGCAGGCTACATCATTTCTAATACAAAAGATATGGCGCGTTGGATGGGCATACAGATGGGTATCGTGCAGGACATACCCGAAATATTTCACACGGTTATCGAAAAATCACATAGGGGTGATATGTCTGTTTCGGCCGTCAACGGTATGTATTATGCGGCAGGCTGGTCCGTAAACGCCGAACAAACGATTATAGAACACACTGGGGGCAATCCAAATTTCAGAACCGAAGTAGCGATACTGCTAAATGAACGAACAGCCGTCTCCTTGCTGAGCAACGGCGCAAATACCAATATAAACATGGTACTAAAAGTTAAAGATATATTAGAAGGCAATCTAACTCAGTCATATGAAATAAGCGGCACACAGCTTTTGGATATCATTTTGTCGTCTATCACAATTATTCTTTGCCTATTGGCCGTTTTGCTATTTCTCTTAGGATTACGCAGAAGGAAAACGAATGAGCGGCAGCCAATGACAAAAAAGAGAATAACCGTAACAGTTATTTTCCTGATCGCTACGATTGCCCTGGGTATACTGTGCTGTGCTTTAGATTGGTCAACAATACTTATTTGGCAAACATATAGTGTTCTTACAGCTTTGATTTCGTCAGCATTATTAACAGCAAGCATTACATGGTTTGTATACACTCACCGATAAAATACCTCGCTCCCAAGATAAGCATAACGTTAAGTAATTAAATTTGAATTTATCGGTATGCTTAATTTGAAAAACATAAGACACTTCGGTGTCTTTTTTAATATCATCGACAATTTTCCCAGTCAAACCTAATTACTATTGCTTCCACTAACCTGCTCCGTTCGTGGAATAAGGATTTTTAAACAACTATATTATTTTTTAAATGACTTTATTGTAAATTAAACAACTTTATTATTTCTGCACAATTGCAGCGTGGGGATTTCCTTATTCAATGTATATGGATACCCTTAAACATACAAAAGCAAAAAAAGAGAGTCGTTATTTACTCTCTTAAACGCTCTACGACTTTTGGCTATTTTTTTCTTCTATTTATAAATTAAATGTTAGTTTTACAAAACATTCAAAATGTTAAACTTCCAAAAGCCATTAATATCATGCGCAAATGCTGATATCAATGGCTTTTGGTATAGATATGTTGTAATCATTCTTTTAAATTATTAAAAGGCATAAGCTCAGTTTTACTTTTTACCAGTATTATGCTCTTAAATTTATCTTTCTTGTCCATCTGTTTGATTGGCTTGGAACTCCATTTTTAGCGCAATACTATCCCCTTGGAACACGTTTTGATCTGTTCCGTTGTCTTCAAATATAAACTTTATCCAAAACCAATCCATTTTCCTAGGTTTTAATCCTCCTGTTTCAGTCCACTTAGAATGAAATACTTTTTTGGAGGCAATCTCTGGGCTTTGTGATTTTAGTTCTGCAAGAGTTGTTTCGTATACAGGGCTTTTTGCAGGATCCCAATCCCAAAGAAATTGTACTTTAATATGTTTACCTAAATCTTCTGTAGTGTTATTTTGTTTTAAATCGTTTACAGTATAGTCTATTTTCATCATGATATCTTTAATATCTAATGTACCACTATTTGTTAAATTGAATTTCTTTAATATTTTGTCCCCAGGTTTTAAATTTTCTAAGTTAAGTGAAGTAGTTGGTTGCATAGCTAAATCCAATGTACCTGCAGCAAATGAATTATTTGTCACCACTTGATCGCTAAAATATGCATATGTTCCCCCACCAATTAAAGATAAACCCAGAGCAGCTGAAACCACTCCAACACCTAATTTCTTTTTCAATGACATTTTTTGTTCCTCCCATATCATTTTTATAATCTTTCTCCCTAATCAACCGAAAAGGTCCCCTTAATACAGATATACCATGAATTGTCAAAAAATTATATTAAAAGCAGCAAATTCCTTATTGAGAAAATTATGTTATTATCTATCTTCTGTAAATGAAGCGTCCCAAAACCAGAAAAATTGGATTTATAATGATCAAAACCTATGCCAAAAACGGTTCTGGTGCAAAGTTTTAAAAAAACATAAACAGGTTGGTAAATGAGGACCAATGTTTAGGAAGTAGCTAGTAATTGTTGTAGTTCATTGTACGTTGAAAAGGCGAAGTCTCTTTGGAGACTTCACCTTTGTTTATATAGGGCATGAATGATCTCAATACCTTTAATCGTACGTGAAGCATCACGAAAAATATTTCACTTCCAAAACATGGTTCTGGTGCAGAGTTTCCAAAGACATAAAGAGATGGGGAATATTGCGGACCAGTTTTATGAAACTATTAATAATTCATGTAATGCGTTATACGTCGAAAAAACGAAGTTTGATTGAAGACTTCGCCTTTGTTTGTATATGGCATGAACGGTTTCTATACCTTTAATAGGGTTCTGGTGCAAAAATAAAACAAAAGAGAATAAAGCACATATATTCCTAACGGAATCGTATCGTATCTTATATTGCAAGTCCAAACAATTGATGGATGAATTCTTTTTGATTTTGGACAGACTGGTTCCGTAAAGCAATCTGTTCTTTTTTAATCATATGCATACCTTCTACTCCAGAAAGAATGGATGTAGCTGTGTCAAAAGATTTAAGACCTAGCATAGAACGGATTCGCTTCTTTATAAAGCGATGATCTTGTTCTACTATGTTATTCAAGTACTTTTGTTGTCTAAGTCGCATACCGCTAGGTATGCTTTTTCTTACGATTAGTCAACCTGTATTTATAGATTTTTGAGGGATTGAGTACCAAAAATCTATATCACACATGTATCCACGTATAACGCATACTAAATACCCCTAATATGATTCTTTTTTTTACTAGGGGGAGATATGAT